>JAJXZK010000063.1 GCA_021780095.1 Acidobacteriota bacterium
TGGATCAGGTCGATGCCCTTGATGCCAGTCCCAAACGTTTCTTCGCGCGTCGACTGTTCGTCGAAGGCTGGGGCGGAGCGGTGAATCGGCCGACGCTCCTTCGCATCCACCGGGCCCAACTCATCCACAGGCTGCCCAATCACGTTCAACACTCGGCCCAGCGTAGCGCGACCTACCGGAACAGTAATCGGGCCACCCAAATCGAGCGCCTTCATGCCGCGCACCATGCCTTCGGTCGCCTCCATTGCGATGCACCGCACGCGACCTTCGCCAAGATGCTGCTGCACTTCGACGATGACATCGAGTGGCGTGGGGATATCGAAACCTTCACTGGTGACTCGCAGTGCCTGATAAATCGGCGGCATGTTCGCTTCGTCAAACTGCACGTCGACCGCGGGCCCAGCAACCTTGATGATGTGTCCTATATTCTCTGCCATGATCCCTTATCCAAATCCTTCACGACTTCTTGAAAATTCCGTTGATCCTGCCACAATAGTTCTGCTTAAATCGCGGAAGCGCCACTAACGATTTCAATGATCTCCTTCGTGATCGCAGCCTGGCGCAGCCGATTCATCGTCAGCGTATAGGCATCGATCATGTCAGAGGCATTGTTCGTCGCCGCATCCATCGCTGTCATGCGGGCCGCGTGTTCCGCAGCCACCGACTCCAGCATGGCGTGATACAGCTGCGTCGCAACATAGCGTGGAAGCAAAGCCCCCATCAAGTCGCTCGGCGATTGCTCGTAGATGTAATCTACTTCCGCCGTGCCAAACTTGCTGGCCTCTTCGTCCGCCTGCCGCGTATCTTCTGCGTGAATGCTGACGCCGGCACTTTGCGCTGCCCTTGCGATCTCTTCGATTTGTTCCTTGTCCAGCTCGGTCGCACCGGCAATGTCCGGTTTGCCAACTTCAAGAATCGGCAAAATGCGCTCTACCACGATACGCTGCGAAATCACAGACTGAAATTCATTGAAAATCAAATAGACAGCATCAGTCTCTTCTGACGCATAGCGGTCCACCAACAAACGGGATAGATCTGCGGCCTTCTCAAAACTCAGCTTGTCGAGCAGTCCGCCATGCTCGCCGGTGATCTCCACCCGCGCCTTGCGTGTGCGAGCCTGTCCGCCTTGCCTTGGTCGCTCTTCTGCTGCGCTGGTTGCCAAGCCATAACTACGCCGCAGCACCCCAATTCCCTTGCGCCCGACAACTTCAAGATCCATGTCAAGACCCGGATGGTCTTCGATAAATCTGTGCGCGGCTTTCAGAACATTCGCGTTGAACGGTCCTGCAAAACCTTTGTCGCCGGTCACCACCACCAGCGTCACACGTTTTTCCTCGCGAGCCACCAGCAACGAGTGTTTTGCCTCGCCTGTTTCGGAATCGTAAATATCCACACGCCGCACGAGCGAAGCCAGCACGCTGGCAATCATGCGCGCATAGGGCCGCGCCGCAAACGCGCGGTCCTGGGAGCGACGTAGCTTGGCCGCAGCCACCATCTTCATCGCCTTGGTGATCTGCCGCGTGTTTTTTACGCTGCGGATGCGACGCCGGAGATCGAGAACATTTGCCATCGATTACGCTTGCTTCCCCGCTGCAACTTCGGCCGGCGCCTTCTCATCCCGTTTTGAAGTCTCCGCCGGCGCCGCTTTTCTGGCATCGACATTGGCTTCCGGAGTATCGGCAAAGAAATTCTGCTTGTACTCCTTGATCGCTGCGCTCAGTCGCTTTCTCAAATCATCATCCAGCGCTTTCTTGGTCGCGATGTCCTTCAAGACCGCCGAATGCGCTGCGTCCATATAAGCATAGAAACCGCTCTCGAACGCTCCCACATACTCCACCTTCACGTCATCCAGAAAACCGTTCGTTCCGGCGAAGAGAATGGCGACCTGCTTTTCCATCGTCAACGGCTGGAACTGTGGCTGCTTCAACAACTCTGTTAGACGCTGTCCTCGATTCAGCTGGCTCAAAGTTGCCTTGTCTAGGTCGCTGCCAAATTGCGCAAATGCCGCCAATTCGCGATACTGCGCCAGATCCAGTTTCAGCGTCGCGCCCACTTGCTTGGTTGCTTTCGCAGCCGCCGAAAAACCGACACGGCTTACAGACAGTCCCACGTTCACCGCCGGACGAATTCCAGAGTTGAACAGATCGGTTTCCAGGAAAATCTGGCCATCCGTGATTGAAATCACGTTAGTTGGAATGTAGGCCGAGACATCGCCCGCCTGCGTTTCAATAATCGGCAGTGCAGTAAGCGATCCTCCGCCGAGCTTGTCACTTAGCTTGGACGAACGTTCCAGCAGGCGCGAGTGAAGATAGAACACGTCACCCGGATAAGCTTCGCGGCCTGGCGGCCGGCGCAGCAGCAACGAAATTTCGCGATACGAGACCGCGTGCTTGGACAAATCGTCGTAGATCACCAGCGCGTGCCGGCCGGAGTCGCGGAAGAATTCTCCGATCGCCGTTGCCGCATATGGCGCGATATATTGCATCGGCGCGGGCTCGGAGGCAGATGCTACCACGACGATGGTGTACGCCATCGCACCATGATCGGTTAGCGTCTGCACCACCTGCGCCACGGAGGAACGCTTCTGTCCGATTGCGCAATACACGCAGATCAAATTGTTTTTCGCGTTGTTGATAATAGTGTCGAGGACCACCGCGGTTTTACCGGTCTGACGATCTCCAATGATCAATTCGCGCTGTCCGCGGCCAATCGGGATCATGGCATCGATCGCTTTGATGCCGGTCAGCATCGGTTCCCGTACTGGCTGACGATCGATCACGCCAGGAGCGAGTCGCTCCACCGGCAGAAACTGATCGGTCGCAATGGGACCTTTATCGTCAATCGGTTGACCCAACGCATTCACTACACGACCGATCATTGCGTCCCCGACCGGCACGCTCATGATCTTGCCGGTGCGCTTCACCTGGTTGCCTTCGCTAATCTCCGTGTAGTCGCCCATCAAGACCGCGCCCACCTGGTCTTCGTCCAGGTTCATCGCCAGTCCGCCAACGCCATGCGGAAAGTCCAACATCTCGCCGGCCATCACTTTATCCAGGCCGTGGATGCGGGCAATTCCGTCGCCCAGGGAGATGATCGTGCCCACTTCGTCGACGCGAACCCGCGACTCGAAGTTGTCAATTTGCTCCCGAAGTAACTGCGAAATTTCGTCTGCTTTGATCTGCGCCATTCTGCTTCCAGTTCAGGTTCGAAATAGTGGGTGAGTTAATCTGCCATCATCTTTTCGCGCAGCTCTTCCAGCCTGCCGCGAACCGAGCCATCATATACGGTGTCGCCGATCCGCAAGACCACCCCCCCCAGCAGCGAAGCATCCTGCTTGTAGATGGGGCGAATCTCGAGTCCGGCCAGAGCCGATGCTTTGGCTTCAATCTTTGACTTTTCTTCAGAATTCAATTCACGGACGCTGGTAATCTCCGCTTCGCTAATGTGTAGCCGACGATTGATTTCATTGCGGTAGTCCCTGGTGATCGACTCGACTGCATGGATGCGACCGTTCTGCAGCAGCAACGCCACAAAGTTTCGCACCTGCCTCAGCATGCCGATCCGTGGCACCATCGCGTCCAAAACTTTCAGCTTCGTCTCCAGTTGGATGGAAGGGTTTTGAAAGACTTCTCGCAGCTGCTGGCTTTCGGTCCAGGTCGACTGAAAATCCTGCAACTGACGATCAATTTCTTTCGTATCAAGCTTATCGGCCATCACCACATCGGCCAGCGCGTGAGCATATTGCAGCGAAAACGCGTCCATTAGTTCACCCCACCGCTGCGCCGTTCTTTGTCCAGGTCAACAAGAAAGGTTTCCACCAGGGAGCGGTCAGCTTCTGCCGACACGGCAATCCTGTGTTTCGCGCGTTCAATCGCTAGTTCCGCGGTCATGCGTTTCAGCTGGCTTTGCGCCTTGCTGCTGGCCGCTGCAATTTCCTGCGTGGAGGAATCGAGAATCGATTGCTTCTCCTGCTCCAGCGTCGCCCGCATCTGCTTTTCTTTTTCCACCGCGTCCTGCTGCGCCTGGGATTTAATGCCGTTAATTTCAATATCCAGTCGCGCCAGCCGCTCTTCCACACCGGCCAACCGCCGGTTTGCTTCTTCTGTCACCGTGCGCGCCTGCTGTAATTCCCTTTGAATGCGCTCCGTACGGGCATGCAACGTTTTGGGCATGATCCGCGCTAGAAACCAGACGATGAAGGCCACTACAACCAGAAAATTCAGCCCCTCCAGCCAGCGAGACATCACTTCCACCGAAATGCCGAACATGTTTGCCAGCTTTTGTACGGTAGCTGAGTGGCGGTAGATATTTACTTCGTCGTCAACTTCAGGGTTGTCGATTTTCTTCTGTTCGATCTGCTCCCTGCGCTGTGCCTGATGCTTGGCTTGCGCCGCGTTTATCGAGCTTGGCGCAGCAACATTGCTTTGTGCGACGGGTTCGACCTGCGCTGCCTGCCCACGAGACACAACGACCAGTAAGAAAAAGAATCCACACACCACCAGCAGAAGAATGCGGGGCTTGTAAAAATGTCGAGCCTGCGAACGCAGCGTCACCGCAGAGGAAATCATCCGGCTTGCTCCTGCGAGGATACGGTGCCCGACGGCAAAATCCGCTTCAAGATTTCCGCGGAAAGCTCGCCGACCAGACCGTCCAATTCCTGTCGCGCCACCTGCATGCTGTCTTCAATGGATGCCATGGCGGCCACAGTCTTCTCCTGCGCAGCTGCCCGAGCCTGGGCAAGAGCAAGTTCCGACTCCAGGCGAACCTTCTCCAGATGCTCGTGAAGGTCGCGCAGAATTTCCGCCCGCGCGGCCCGTAAACGCTCTTCGTATTCCGTTGTCTTCCGTTCCGCGGCGGCAACAGCGGCGGCCGCGTTCTCAATCGCACCCTGCGTTTTTGAGTAACGTTCCTGTAAAACCTTAGTCAAAGGGGTGTGAACCAGGAATCGATAAGCTGCCACCGTGACCAAAAACAGCAACATGGTCGGCACCGCGCCGAGCACAAGTCCTCCAAGCTGTTGTAACAGGTCACTCATTGTGCATCGTGGTATCAGATTCGCCAGCAGCGGAACGACGCGGGAATCTTATGGATTCATCGTTGGTTGTTTATTGATGGAACAATCAGTTGTAACAAAGGGCTTGCCGGAGTGTCAAACCGGCACGAAGAAGCTTCTGTCTCGCCTCACTTGCTGGAATCATTCTTTCACGAGAATCGTACGAACGGATTCAAATTCGCCAAACGCGACGAAACGAAGCCTCGAATTTCCGGCCTCGCACTGGGAAGTACACCTTTCGAAACTCGATTTCGGCCCGGAAACAGGGCGGACGAATGTTTCAATACGAAGAATTCCGCAGGGATTTCTGAATTTTCATTGAACTGGCAGTTGACTTCGTCCCACGGAGGCCTACACTGTTTGTAACAGCCTTGGACCTGGTCCTAGGTCCGGCAAGCCGGGTGCCCAAAATAGTAGCCCAACATTCGGGCGCCCGGTCTGCTCATCTCCTCCCGCTCCCAGCCCGAGCAACGGTGACAATCTCGCCGATCAAGCCTGCCAATATTTGCGGTATTTTCCTAGCAGCGAAGCAGGCCCGCGCACGTGCAGGTGCGTCTGCTCCCCTTGAAACGTCCGATCCAGAATAATGGCGCCTGCATCCAGCGCGGCCAACACACCGCCTTCGCTCTGCGCAACAACCATGTTCCGATCTTCCAGCGGATCGGATTCCAAGGCCTTGTCCAGCGCAGCCAGCAGCGTGTTCAGCCCTGTCTTGGCACGAGCAGAAACCGCGATGACACCCTGGTTCTGCGATCTTTCCCCTTCGGGCAGCAAATCGATCTTGTTCCTCACTTCGATCCGAGGTTTCTTGTCGACCTCCAGATCGCGCAGAATTTTTTCCACTTCCTGGCGATGCACGTCCACCGACGGACTGGAAGCGTCCATCACGTGGATCAAAACCTCTGCCATCTGCACTTCTTCCAGCGTCGCGCGAAATGCCTTCACCAACGTCGGCGGCAGAGCACGAATAAATCCCACCGTGTCCGACAGTAAAATGCGCCGTCGCGACGGCAGCGTGATCAGGTGGAGCTTGGGATCGAGTGTCGCAAACAAGCGCGAAGACTCTAGCTGTTCGGCCTGCGTCAATACATTGAACAGGGTGCTTTTCCCCGCATTTGTGTAACCTACCAGCGCCACTGTGGGCACTGGAACCGAGGTGCGTCGCTGGCGCTGTTGCCTCCGAATGTCCCTGACTGCCTCGAGTCGATTTCGAATCACCTGGATCTTGCGGCCAATCTTTCGCCGGTCGGTTTCAATCTGAGTTTCACCGGGGCCCCGCGTTCCGATACCGCCGCCTAGTTGCGACATCGACCGGCCTCGACCCGCCAGCCGCGGCAGCATATACTCCAGTTGAGCCAGTTCCACCTGCAACTGGCCTTCCCGTGTTCGCGCGTGGGAGGCAAAAATATCCAGAATCAGTTGTGTGCGATCAATAACACGGCACGGCAACGCGTGCTCCAGTTCGCGTAGCTGAGACGGCGAGAGGTTCTGCTCGAAAACGATCAGGTCAGCCCGGCTTGCCTTGGCTTGTGCGTCGATTTCCTCTAATTTTCCCTTGCCGACAAGCGTCGCCGGATCGGGGTGATCGCGGCGCTGGACAACTACATCCAGGACGTTCGCCCCTGCGCTAATGGCGAGCTCACGGCACTCTGCCGCTTCATCGGATATTTGCGAGCTGGAACGTTCTTCGCTGCGCTGTTGCAGGGAATCGGCATGCAGATCCGCGGATTCAAAGTCTTCCGGATGTTCCTGCTCCCGAATCGCACGACGCGCGCCTTTGGCCTGCTGCGCAGACGGAGTAAGGCGCTGTCGATATTTTCTCCCGGTAAATTCGCACACGACGATCATGGTTCGCTCCCGCCGGTCCTGCCCGGGTGCCGTATCCCTGCCTCGTTGCGAATCAAACGCGTCGATCATTCGAGCATCTTGCCAAAGTCACCGCGCGCGGGCGTGCCAACCCACGATAAGGTGAGCGCTGTCACGAAGCCGTGAAGCTCGATGGCGTCAGCACAGGAGCGCTCGCCACTCCCGACCCGGTCGATGCGGGACCGTGGCCTGCCCCAACTGCAGCAGAGGTTCCCGTGCCGGTAGCCTGCGTACCCACAGGTCCATGGCGATGTTCAGCCATCAAGACTGGCTTGCCGCTGACGACGGTGGAAATCGCGTGCTTGAAGATGAGCTGTTCCTGATTGTTGTTTTCCAGCAGAACGGAATACTTATCAAACGACCGAATCCGTCCGGTCAATTTCACGCCGCTCACCAGATATACCGTAATCTGCGATTTGTCTTTGCGAACGGTGTTCAAAAAAGTGTCCTGAATATTTTGTGCTGTCTTGCTTTCCATTTGTCATCTCCTTGCTTGACTGCGAGTGGTTCAAAGCACGTTGCTCAAAGCGGGCGGACCGTCACCCATCTGCAAGTTCTACAGCCATACCGGTTCAACCTGCCCAACCGAGGGCGCAACTGCACCGTGCCAGTATTGTCTATGAATTTGAGCAATATCACCAGAAGACAGTCGAATACCGCACAAAATATAGCTTGAAATTTGGATGCAGAAGTCGTGGTCGGCGTTTCATGGATTGATTTCGGCCTCCCCCTTTTCATTCGACTGCGATTTGAGGCTTCTTTCAACCATCCGGCTCGTCCTCGCGAGTTGGCGGAATCGCCCGGGCCGACACATCTCTCGCGGCCGCGGAGGGTGCTAGCATGAAATGTGCCGTTCAGCCCGATACACGCCCGCAATGCCGCCGGCAATGTGCCCATGCTGGACTTTTCGCGCCAATATGAACAGGTTCGTACAGAAATCTTGACGGCGATTGAACATGTGTGTGACAGCCAACACTTCATTCTCGGCCAGCCAGTCCAGCAATTTGAAGCGGCCGCCGCCCGGTTTTGTGATGTAGCGCATGGTATCGGGTGCGCCTCCGGCACCGAAGCGTTATGGCTCGCGCTGGCCGCTGCCGAAATCGGTCCTGGCGATGCCGTCCTGACTAGCCCCTTTACCTTTTTCTCGACCGTCAGTTCCATCCTCCGGGTGGAAGCGCGGCCAATCTTAGCGGACATCGACCCCAAAACGTACAACCTGGACCCGGCACAGGTCGCGACAAAGCTGAAAAACCTGCCCCGCCCACCGGCAGTCCTTCCGGTCCATCTCTATGGCCAATGTGCGGACTGGGATCAATTTACCCAGTTGCAGCAGGAGTTTGGGGTCCTCCTCATCGAAGACGCCGCGCAGGCCTTTGGAGCGACGTGGAATGGCCGACCTGCCGGCAGTCTGGGAGACCTGGCTGCTTTCAGCTTCTATCCCACAAAAAACCTCGGCGCTTATGGGGATGCGGGCCTGCTGACCACCGGCAATGATCGATTCGCCGATCGCGCTCGAATCCTCCGCGTGCATGGCATGCGCGAACGTTATTTCCATGAAGAAATCGGCTGGAACGGTCGCCTGGATACGATCCAAGCTGCCGTGTTGCTGGTGAAACTCCGTTACGTTGAGGGTTGGAATCAGCAGCGGCGGGAGCGGGCAAAAGTCTACGATGATCTATTTACGCAACAGGGTCTGGCGGAAACCGGCACCTATCCCGATCGCGGCGTCGTGCTGCCGTACGTCAATCGACGCGGAACCCATGTCTTCCATCAATATGTGATTCGTGTCGCACGTCGCGATGCATTGCGGGCGTTTCTTGCCAAGCGCGGCGTTGGCTCCGAGGTGTATTACCCCGTCCCGCTTCACCTGCAAAAGCCGTTTGCCAGCCTGGGCTACGCGGAGGGCGCATTTCCGGAGAGCGAGCGCGCTGCCAAAGAAGTTCTCGCGCTACCCATGTTTCCCGAACTAACCCAGGAAGAACAAGAGCGTGTCGTCACCGCGGTCGCGGAATTCCTAAGCTAGCCGAATTGCGCTCGCCGGTCTAACCGAGCTGTTTCTACGCGTCTCGGTGATTGCTGAATTTCAGATCCAGCGCCAGCTTGTTTCCGGCGGCGATGCGATTCGAGAACTCCTCCATCTGCGACTTCGACATCGGAGTGAAGCTTCTCCCCCACGCGACATTCTGCTGCAGCATTTGGAGCGTCGGCATCCCCACCACGGCCGCGTCAACGGGCAGGCTCAAGGTGTAGCGAAGCAGATGACCCGCGTCGCTCTTATCCGGCCCAGGACCTAGAAGGCCCTCCTGCCCCATCACCTTCATCGCCAAAATGCCCAGGTTCTTTTTGCGCGCTGCCGGCAACGCGACATCTTGAAAACTCATCGCCCTCGACATGTTCAAACCATCGTGCGGTCCCAGCGGCATTCCCTGCATACCCGCATTCAGAGCCATCTGGACGCAATCAATATCGTTGTGTTCGATGGCAGTCTTCAACACCGCTGGATTGTAGTGGCTGGTAATTCCGATGAATCGTGTCACCTTCTGCTCGCGCAATTTGTACAGCGCGTCCATTACACCGCCCTTGGCTTCGACCTTCGCCAGATCATCCGCGCCCTGCAGACCATGCACATGAATCAAATCGATCTGATCCGTCTGCAGCCGCTTCAGGCTACCTTCCAGAATGCGCATCGCGGTGTCACCGTCGCGAGGCTCGATCTTGGTAGCCAGAAAAAACTCCTTGCGCCGGGTTTTCGCCACTTGGCCCACCCATGTTTCACTTTGCCCGTCACCGTATCCGTAGGCAGTGTCGAGATAGCTGATCCCGCCATCTAGCGCGTGGTTCAACACGTTCACGCCGGCCTCTTCACTGCCATAGGCCAAAAGCCGACTCCCGCAACCCAATGCGACAATCGAAACGCGCGCGCCGGTCTTGCCTAGAATGCGTGTCTGCATCGCACCGGCTGCTTCCACTGTATGGCTGCCCAGCACTACCGCCGCTGCCCCTGCGACTGCCGTTTTTTCCAGGAATTCTCGTCTCGAGATTTGATCTGCCATGGCAACCTCCGTGAACTCTTTCGCTGGCGCTATTATGCTCGCAAGACACCGCCTAGTAAAGCGCAGAAAACGGTCCAGTTCCCTCTCCGAACCGTTGCGAATCGGAGGAACGGCTATATTTATATCTGCGAATAGGAAGTGGGAGTTAATATCAGGTTCGTAATGTTGCTGACAATTTCCTCAAAGTTGAATCGCGGCGAGCTGGTTAATCTTTTCCACTCCGGATCGGCCCCAAAGGCGGCCCACTTGGCATTCATCTCTCCCAGGTCCGGATAGCTCAACATATAGGTGAGCTTCGGCAGCCGTGGGCCCACCAGCACATCCCCGTAAAAAACCGGCCAAAATCCGGCTCGCTGGAACACATCGAATTCGCCGCTGTGAAACATCTCCACTTTGCGGACATGCGCCTGGTCGCTGGGGCTTTCGTAGGTGCGCAGTTGAAAAATGCGCTTCCCGTGCTCCGCTGTCACTGGAGGAACTGTCAATTTTGGATGACCCTGAAACGCAATCATCAGCGAGCTTTCCACCCGCGCGTACGCTGGCTGGTTGGCGGGCGCATTCCAGAACGGCTCTGCCGCCTTCATGAAAACCGCATCCTGCCCCAGTTGCAGTTGTGCGGTCACCAGCGTCTCCAGCCGGATGCTGGGAAGCAGAACATATAACGTCGGCGTCTCCGGCCCCAGCGTCAGCGTGAAGGCCCCGACCGGCGAGATCCCCAGCCGATTCAGCGCCGGAATCAATGCATCCGAAACATACGCATCGGTCAGTTTTGTTTGCGGACCGTTTTGCATGTGGTATTGGCGGATTTCATAATACTCGCGTGGTGTCCCGTTGGAGGCGACTTGCGCATCTGATGCGTTGCCGGCCAGCGCGAGGGCCGATGCCGCGAGCGATGAAGTCAAAAACTGACGTCGTTTCATGTGGGTCTCCAATCTCTACGTCTGGGATGCAATCGAAAAAAATCTCGCCGCGCAACAAAGATCGCATTAGTGGCGCCGATGCCGCCGGCCCGGATGCGTCGCTCTGGACCGTACTGCTCGATTCCCTGTCAATGCGGGCTTGGTCGCGCCTGGAACCACTGGCCGAACCAGGTTTCCTTCCATTCGGAACGTGACCGTCTTCAACGCTGCGGCGCGCGGAATTCCAGTTTCTGGATCGAGGCTGACGTTGTTCCCCTCGGCCATCTGAAAACTAAATGTCGGCTGCGGTCCGTTGGGATCGTTCGGGTTCCCTGGCGTAACCTTCACCGGGAAGAATCCAATAATATCGTGCTCGCGAAACGCCGTTCCATAACGATGCCGTCGCGTGTCCCAGGTAAATACGCGCACCTGGTCGAAGTCAAACGGAAGGCCCTGCTTGTATGGCGTCAGCACCGTCAGATATTCCGGCACCTGCCCGTTCGGCTTGCCGGAGTCAGGGTCGGAGACGGTTCGAAGGACATAGGCGCCTACCATCCGCTCGCTTTCCGCATATTGCGCAACATCATCCGGCACATCCACCTGGAAATCGCGCGCCAGCATCCACCCGGTGTGTCCGGCATTATCGCGCGCCAGCCACCAATCTTCCATGGGAACTGCCGGGGCAAATCGCGATGCAAAGCCTTCCTTGTGAATCTTTTCATGACGGGCAGGCGGCGCCTTGACTGGAGCTGTGGGCAAGCCGAGCACGCTGCTCGCGGCATATCGCGGCACGGAAGCGCGCTCCAGCATCGCAACCTTCGTATTCGGAGCCAGCAGCGTAAATCGTTGCGTGGTGCGGCCGGGCGTCAGGTGCATGTACAGCTCGTTATAGAGCACCGCCGTCGCCACCGGGGTCTGGGAGGCATATTGTTTCGCCAGATTCTGAAATGCGTCATATTCATTCTGATCAATGACCGCGTGTTCCTCAATCCATCCCACCGCCCCATCCGGAGTTTTCACTTTCAGAAACCGAGGAATGTGCTGCAGGACGGTGAGACGCTCGCCGTTTTTCACTTCAGCCACTCGATTGGCCACCACGGCAACGCGGTCCCTCAAATACATATGCTTCACAGAAACGTAGACATACTCCGCTGAGGAAGCTGGTCGGAAATGGCTACATCCGGAGAGCAGGGCTACTAGGCTGAAGAGCATCATCGCGCGGAAAGGCGATAGACGAATGGTTGCACTCCACGGAGATCCGAAGCGTCGATTCGAATTAAGGGAAGGCAATGATCGCTGAAGAAAGTCCGACATAAATACACAGTGGAAGAAACTTCAGTGTACGCGCAATCGACGCCAATTCGAGGGGTTGTGATGCCCTCACCGCGCCATTATGGGACGACGGAAAGTGCGACCGCGCCCGTGGGGTCGGTTCCGGTTGCGACAGAAACGACCGGGTCGAGCTTGCCTGCGGTCGTCGCGTCGAAACTGAAGACCCGCAGATCCGGCGAACCTCCGGAATTCACCACAAATAAGTACTTGCCGGTCGAATCGAGCGACATTGCACTCGGCGTCGTTCCCGTCGCAAACGGTGAACTGCCCAGCTGGGTCAGCGTGCCACCCGTTCCCAGCGTATATCCGGTGATCACATTGGCCGTGCTGTTGGCCACATAGACGTGAGTATTCGTCGGATCGACCACGATGGATTTGGGACCGAGCTGCGAGGTGAACGGCGAGCCGGTGATTTCCGTCAGCGTCCCCCCACCTCCAATTGTGAACACACGAATTCCCTGGCCTGCTTCGCCAACAAACAGATAGGCAGAGTTGTTGTCTCCGGCGATCGCGTTGTCGGAGGCGACGCTGAGAGGCGGATGATGTATTTGATTGGTGAGCGCTCCTGTGGAACTATTGAATGCAAATCCATCCATCCCGCCAAGCCCCAGGCCAACATACACATATTGATTATTCGCGGTGACATAGGTCTGGGTGGGAGTGCCCGGATTGAGCGGGATCCCGGTCGACTGGCCGTATTGTGTCAGCGCCCCAGTCGTGGTGTCTATCTGATATTGAAGGAGCGAATCGATACTGTTAGAAACAATGAATAGCCAATTGCCACTCGGATCCACGGTCATCGACATACCGGTTCCATTCAGCGTCGATGCCACAGGACTGCCACTGTTGCCCAGAGTCAGTGCCCCGTTGCTCCCAATCGTATAGACGAAGACTGCGCCCGTGTTCAGGGCAACATAGAGGAAAGTCACACTCGGAGTGGCTGCCAGCGCGATCGGTGAAGTTCCAATGTTGTAGCTTGAGCCGGTCAAAGAGGTAAGCGTGCCAGTCGGGACCGGGAAACCGGCCAATGTTCCTGTGGTTGCGTTTGCAACATAGGCGTAAGAACTGTAGGTTCCATTCCCGCCGCCTCCGCCACCGCAATTGTTGTTCGCCTGGCAAACCGGCATAAAAAAACCGTTGCATCCCGTCGTTCCGATCAGAACAATTGCAGCCAAAAAAGCACTACCGATCCATGCGTTTCTGGAATGTAGGAGGGACTGAACCCGGTGTGTCGGCGAGGCCATACCTCATTTTACTCATGTGACTCGCTTTGCGGACAACGCGCGAATCCTTCCGCGACCTCGTCCCTTCGCTGTGCGATCGCTGCGAGGAACTGACTCTAGTGCGACGGAAGATGCGCCAGATTTGGCACCGCATTTTTAGAAATCGACAGGACATTTCCGTTCTTGCCAGAAATCAGCGCCGCCGGCGAGCTGTCAGTTTGAGAAGAAGAGCGGGAGACTACCGCCAGGGACCCATCGGCCGCAAGCGAATATTGAACAATGCTCATTGCAGCGGAGTTGGCGGCTACAAGGTCGCCGCTTGACGGCTGAATCACCATCGAAGTCGGCGCGATTTGCGGCGAACCAAAAGGAGAGCCAGGAATCTCTTGGAGGGCCGCGCCACTGCCTATCGAGAATGCGCGGATTCCAGTGTTCGCTTCACTGACGTACAAATTCCTCGACGCACTGTCAGATGTCAGAACATTGTCCGCCGAGCCGCTATGCAACGGCGTAATATGCTGCCGTGTTCCAACTGCACCGGTGGCTGGATCGAACGGAAATCCATCCACACCGCCTTTGCCAAGCGCGACAAAAAGCTCCCGATTATCTGGCGTCATCGAAACTTCGGTTGGTTTCCCGGCATCCAGTGCAATCGACTGTGCTGAAAGATGAAGCGCGCCGCTTGCGGCGTCGATCTGAAATTCCTGCACAACCCCCGCCACGGAAGATGCGATGAATAACCACTTCCCCGCACAGTCCATCGACATCCACGTGGGTTGGGTCACCTTTGCCACCGGGTTTCCATTATTCCCTGCTTTAAGATTCCCATTGCTCGCAATCGTGTTCAGGTACACCGCTCCGTCTCTGGTGGCGAGATAGAGAAATCTTCCGCTGGGTGTGCCTGCGATTGCGGTTGGCGATGCGGGAGCGTTAAGGGTGGACTGGGCAGCGCTGCTGACTTTTCCGGAAGTAACCGCGTAGGTTCCAACGGTGCCATTGTTGGCGTTCGACACGTAGACAAATGAGGAGTTGGAGGCGCTGGGAGCGATCGGGCTCCCCGTTGTACTGGTGGTTGAAGTCGTGCTAGTTGTCGTGCCTGTGGTCGCGGTCGTGCTTGTGGTGCCTGTGGTTGCAGTCGTGCTTGTGGTGCCTGTGGTTGCAGTCGTGCTTGTGGTGCCTGTGGTTGCAGTCGTGCTTGTGGTTCCTGTGGTTGCAGTCGTGCTTGTGGTTCCTGTGGTTGACGTCGTGGAGGTTGTGCTGGTGGTGCCGCTTGTTCCCGTGGTCGTGGTGCTGGTGCAGGTGTTGTATTCCTGGCAGAGGGGCACAAAAAATCCCCGGCATCCGGTGATGCCAAGGAGAACTGCTACAACGCAAATGGAAATACTTCTGCGCCGCGCTACGCGGAGCAACGGCTCAAACTGCTTCGGGGTAAGGTCCACAATTCTCCTTGTGCCTGTCGTGGACGCCGCCCAAGTGCCGCTATGCCCGCAACTCTGCCCTCTCCATGGAACTGTGCTCCACATCCAACACAGTACCAATGGCATGGACGACAGAAGCGATGCGGACCGAGGCAATCATGGTTTCTTCCGTGATTCCCTTTTGCCGCAGCACGTTCTCATGCGCGTCAATACACTTGCCGCAACCGTTTACCGCGGAGGCGGCCAGACACCATAGTTCAAAGTCTACCGGGTCAGCCTTGTGGGCGCGAATGCCGTTCATTCGCAGCCGTGCAGGCATCGTGGCGTACTTTTCATTTTTCGTTAGATGATGGAACCGATAGAAAATGTTGTTCATTCCCATCAGCACACCCGCGGTCTTCACTGCATCTATCTGCTCTGCCGTCAGAATCTCCGCCGCAGTTTGCAGCGCGGCCCCTGTCAAGGCCGGCTGCCGGGTGGCGATTGCGCTTACCAGTAACGATCCCCACGCCTGCGTCTTTGTGAGCTCCGTGTTCTGGCGAACCAGGGAAGAGTAATTCAGTTTCAGGTCCTTCGCATATTCCGGAAGCCCGTCGACCAATTCATCGAGAAACATGCATCATCCTCTCCGTTGGGTATTCAGGCCTGCAGCGTGGCCTCGCCTTTTTGCCAGTTGCACGGGCAGAGTTCATCGGTCTGCAATGCATCCAGCACGCGCAGCACTTCCTGCGGATTGCGTCCCACCGAAAGGTCCGTCACGTAGATGAATCGGATGATGTTGTCGGGATCGACCAGGAACGTGGCGCGTTGTGCAACGCCCGCCCTTTCATCCAGAATTCCCAGCTCGCCGGAAAGATTGCGCTTGATATCGGAAAGCATGGGGAACGGCAAATCCTTCAGGTCGGCATGGTGGGTACGCCACGCCGCGTGGACATATTCGTTGTCCGTGCTGGCGCCCAAAATCTGGCAGTCACGATCCAAAAACTCGCGATTCAGCTTTCCGAAAGCTGCAATCTCGGTCGGGCAGACAAAGGTAAAGTCCTTGGGCCAGAAGAAATAGAGCTTCCACTTACCCGCGTAAGAATTCTGCGTGACTGTCTTGAATGCTTTTGCCTCATCCTTTTCGGTCGAAATGGTGGCTGTTAAAGAAAAGTCGGGGAATTTCTCGCCAATTTGCAGCATGGTTAGTCGCCTTCTTTCAGTTGGTGTTCGATGGAACTTTGTTTGGCGTTCAAATCGCGCCAAAACGAAAAACGCGTATCAACTGAAGGATATCAAACCCCAAGCCCCAAAAAGCTGAGAGTCGATCATCATGGATCGCCTCTTTTCATGCGGTTGAAACGAGGTTCTCAGTGATTTTACGCAGCCGACCGTCTTCAAGTCTGGGACGTCTGTGAGGTTGATTGCTCTTGGAATGTTCCGTGGCGCAGGTTAGTTCGGCTTTTGCTTCTGCGAACGTCGAAACCGTTCGTCCACCACTTGGCGGCCTGCAAATCCAGCTTCCATTGTGTGCCAGTGGTGAATTTCCGCTTCGCCCATCTTCCAGCACAACAGCACAATCTCTTCCCCCAGCCTGCAAGGAAAATCCAGCAACCCTGAGTCGAGGTCCTTCACCTGCACGCCAATCGAGTCGATTTCCGCCAAAGTGTCTTTCACTTGCTGCAAGGACTTATCCTGCAGGGCGCGGCGTTGCGCCACGGCGGCAATATGGACAAGCGTTCCGCCGTTCAAAAATATGCGTTGCGAGAGCTGCTGCAATTCCTGCGCAATGGATTCGGCTGTTTTCTTGGACTCCATCGCATTCTTCATCAGCGATTCCAGTACCGGAACCAGCGTTTGCGCTTCTTCCAAAGAAAAAGTCTTCATTCGCTACCCCCGTATCTCCAGCATACGGCTAAGCGCCACGCCCGCCCAGTGCTTGACGTCCTCGCTTACCCGGATGCGATTCACCACCCGGCCCTCCACCAGATTTTCCAGCGCCCAGGCCAGATGTTGCGGCGAGATCCGGAACATGGTCGTGCATAGGCAACCGGACTCGTCGAGCGTGATTACTTTCTTCCCCAGCGGAGCGAACCGCTTGCCCAGCCGATTGACCAGATGAATCTCGGTCCCGACGGCGAACATGGATCCTTCCGGGGCTTCTTCGATAATTTTAATCAGCCCCTCGGTCGATCCAATCGCGTCAGCCTTCTGGCAAACCTCCAACCGGCATTCCGGATGAACAATCACCTGAATCCCTGGATACGCCGCACGCACCCGGTCAGCGTGCTCCGGCAAAAACCGCTGGTGGACCGAGCAATGCCCTTTCCACAAAATCACTTTCGCGGCTCGCAAACGGTCCGGCGTCACGCCGCCGTTAATTTGGTATGGATCCCAAACCACGGTCTCTGCCAGTGGAATCCCCATCGCGTAGGCGGTGTAGCGGCCCAGGTGCTGGTCGGGCAGGAAGAGAATCCGACTGCCGCGCTCAAACGCCCAATTGAAGGCTGCTTTGGCATTCGAGGAAGTGCATACCAGGCCGCCCCGCTCTCCGCAAAACGCCTTGATCGCTGCCGTGGAATTCATGTAGGTCAGCGGCACCAGGCCGCCCGCGGCCGGCGAATCGAGCCCGGCAGCATGCAATTTGTCCCAGCATTCTTCCACCTGAGAAATGTCCGCCATATCGGCCATCGAGCACCCTGCGTTCAAGTCCGGCAGGATGACTTGCTGCCACGGCTGCGCCAGAATATCGGCGCTCTCGGCCATGAAATGAACGCCGCAGAAAAGGATGTAGCGACCGTCGGATTCCGAGGCAATCTTCGACAATTTGTAGGAGTCGCCACTGTAGTCGGCGAAGCGAATCACTTCATCGCGCTGGTAATGGTGCCCAAGGATGAGTGCTTCTTTGCCCAGGCGTTCCCGGGCAGCGGCGATCCGACCATCCATCGTGTGGTCCGGCATCGCAAGATAGTTGTCCAGCGAACACGCCTCCGGCGCAGTTTCGACTGGCATAGATACCACGGGTTCGACAAGTGTAGCCACGTTATTTCCGCCTTCAGTTCCATGGCTTCTTCGCAATGGAACGGGGATGTTGAAAGCATTTCTGTACGCTGTTGCAGTGGGTTCGCTGTGGCCACCGGCCTTACTTGGCCTCTCGCCACCCAATCCACGGGGTTGTTGCAACAGTCATTTATTGGACGTTTCAATTGAGCGTAGGATTCAACCCAATCGAAATTTCCTTTATTCAGATTGTAATACGCCCTGCCCTATAATCCTGTCCGGCTCGGTTGTCGAACTGGTTTCCAGATTGCTTGCCCGAAGTTCCCTCAGATCGAGCGGTGGCGATTTTCCATCCTCTGAAAAAACCATATGAGAGAAGTCCTATTCCACCACAATCTTTAGGCATATAGTGGCTAGAACGCGATTCTGGGTCGAACTGCCTCCAGTCCCCCCGTCACGGAATCGACACACTCGAAAGTGACCGCCCTGTTTCAGGAGAGCTTAGATGAAAATTTCCGACACGGTTGGATTGGTGCTCCGCAACAAGAGTCAAAAAAACGTTCTTTCGATTGCACCGGACCAGTCGGTCTTCGAAGCTGTCGAAAAGATGGCCGAGAACGATATCGGCGCGTTGCTGGTCTTGTCTGACAATAAACTCGTCGGCATGATCTCCGAACGCGATTACGCCCGCAAAGTCGTCCTGATGGGCCACTCCTCTAAAGAGACTCAGGTCCACGAAATCATGACCAGCCCGGTATTCTTCGTTGGTCCGCAACACACGGTGGATGAATGCATGGCCTTGATGACACAGCATCATTTCCGCCACCTGCCCGTCTGTCAGGATGAGCGCGTTCTGGGCATCATCTCCATCGGCGACCTGGTCAAATGGGTGATTTCGGGCCAAGCCCATGCGATTGAGCAGTTGGAGGGCTACATCTCCGGTGCTTACCCGGGCTAGGTTCTCAGAACAGGTTCACAAACCGGCAATCTGGCGCCCCGCACATCCAAACGGAGTAGGCGACGCGTTCCCTCTTGCGTAGGATTGTTCCGTCGCGCGCCACTTCAGTATGATGGAATTCGATGAGTCTGCCCGATACAGTCTTTATCTTCGTGTTAGCCCTGATCATTTTCGGGCCCAAAAAACTGCCTGAAATTGGACGCCAACTGGGGAAATTGGTCGGCGAATTCCGGCGCGCCAGCAACGAATTCAAGTTTCAAATTGAAGAGGAGCTACGGCAGGCAGAACTGGCGGATCGCAATACGAGCAGTCCTGCAAAGAAAGAACCGACAGCCACGGCTTCCGCAGAAGCGTCAACCGAAGCCCCGGATTCTCCTGCACCGGACGTGCCCTATCCCGAGGAGACATTGCCGGTCGGTCAATATCCGAACATTGACACTATCAACCCGCAGGATTTGGCCCCCACACAATCGACCGAAGCGGAAGACCCGCCGGTACCCACACACGAACAGGCCGTTGCCGAGAACACTTCAGAACTTCCCATAATCAATCCGGCGACCGGCGCAGAGCCTCGCACTGCGCCTCCTTACAGTGCGACCACAGCCGACGCCGATGCGGCGGCAATTGCCAGTGAGACCGCTTCCATGCAAGAACCGCATCCGTCGGCGAACCATATTTCATCGCCAGCAAGTGAAAATCCCCAACCCACTCACGAACCCGCCGATCCCTATGCTGCAGCCGCGGTAGTGGACGTCACTCATGGTTGATCTGCTGGACCGTGCCCGCACCGCGGTGGGCGATCGAGCCGAATTGCCCGGAATGAGCCTGCTGGAACATTTGCAGGAGCTGCGCAAACGCCTGGTCTATTCCCTGCTCTCCATCGGTGTCGGCTTCTTCGTTGCCTACGGTTTTCACCAGCGCATTGCCGCGTTCATGATTGCGCCCATAACCAAAGCCCTGAATGCGCATCACCTGAACACGCAATTGGTCTATCTCAATCCGATGGACCCCTTCAATTTCTTTCTGAAGATTGGGCTGTTCGGTGGCATCATTGTCGCGTCGCCATTCATTCTGTACCAAGTGTGGCTGTTCATCGCTCCAGGTCTGTATCAAAACGAGAAACGCTACCTGATCCCCTTCATGTCCGCAACGGTGGGATTGTTCCTGCTGGGTGCATTTTTCGGATACCGATTCGTTTACCCCGGCGCGCTCGAGTTTCTCATCGGCTATGGGTCGCAATTCAAACCGATGGTCACCATCGGCGAATACACAGAGCTCTTCCTGACCGTGATCCTCGGCCTGGGAATCGTGTTTGAGCTGCCGATTCTCGTTTTCTTCCTGGCGTTATTCGGGATTGTAAATTCCCGCTGGCTGTGGAAGAACATCCGCTACGCCATTTTGATCATCTTTATCATCGCCGGCATTATTACCCCCACACCCGATCCGCTCAGTATGTGCCTGTTTGCGACTCCGATGTTGCTGCTGTATTTAATCAGCATTGGAGTGGCTCACATGGTGCATCCGGACGCCCGTAATCGGCGAAAGAAAGCGAACCTGGAGGCTTGATGAAGCGTCGGAAGAATTCGAGAAGTCTGACCCTTCTGATCGCTGCTTTCAGCCTCGCAATCTCTTCGCTCGCTTCCGCGCAGGCTCACGGGCGTAACCATGCCCACGGCGCGGCACGCACCGCGTTCAACGGAGGTCGCGCCTATCAATATGCCCAGGACCTTGTGAACTGCGGTCCGCGATGGATTGGCAGCCCAGGTCACGTTTGCGCGGAAAAGTTCTTCAAGAAGCAATTCGCCAACGACAATCTTGAAGAGGACACATTCGCCGCCAATACCCCCGCTGGCATGATGTCGATGCATAACTTCATCGTGAAATTTCCCGGGAAAAAGCCCGGCATTATCGTCCTTGCTTCGCATTATGAAACCAACTATCCGCTACGCGACATTCACTACGTCGGCGCCAATGACGGTGCTTCCACCAGCGGTCTGCTCGTCGAAATGGCAAACATCCTGCGTGGCCACACGCTG
>JAJXZK010000307.1 GCA_021780095.1 Acidobacteriota bacterium
CCCGCTGCCTGGTAGGTAATTGGGGGTTTAGGTTACGCACGTGGCTTGCCCGGGCCGCCAGGCCAAGGCCACATTGCCAAATGTGATATTCGTCACAATCAGCAGGCAGCCCAAGGTTCACCCGATGCATCTTAACGCTCGTCTACATTCCTTCAAGTTTGCCGTCTGTAATCCACCGATTGAAATTGAAACGTACTTGCTTCGAAATTCTCTGTGGAGGCTTCTCGATGCAATCCAGGGCATCCATCCTGGTAGTCGACGACGACCCTGTTCATCTCCGAATCTACGGCTGGATTATGAATGCGGCGGGATTGAGCAACGTGATCTTGCGCTGCGGCATGCAAGGGACGAACTGGAAGAACGGGTCCAGGAACGGACCACGGAACTGAAGGCTGCGATTCGTGAGCTTGAGGCATTCTCATACACGGTCGCACACGATCTCCGAGGGCCGCTGGATGCTGTTAGCGGAATCGGATTTGTATTGCAGAAGGATTATGCGAATAGCATGAGAGCGGACGGGCAGGAGATGCTACAGAGCCTCCGCGACACGTCAACGCGGATGGCAACTCTAATCGACGATTTGTTAAATCTCTCGCGCGCTGGAACTTCGGCAGTGGGGCGGTCTACTGTCGATCTAAGCGCATTGGCAACCTCGATTGCGGAAGAATTGACAGCCGCCGAGCCCGGCCGGAATGTTCACTTCACAATTGCTGCGGGAGCCATTGTGTTGGCCGATGCTGGGCTGATGCGAGTGGTGCTCGAGAATCTGATTCGAAATGCATGGAAATACACCGAGAAGACGACTGCCGTCTCCATAGAATTTGGATACAAACGGGCGGCGCAAGAAATTGTCTGCTTTGTGCGTGACAATGGCGCCGGATTCAATCCGAAGTTTGCGGACCGCTTGTTCAAGCCGTTCCAACGTCTCCACACGCAAGGGGAGTTTGTCGGAACAGGAATCGGATTGGCGACGGTGCAGCGGATCATTTCTCGCCATGGCGGAAGGGTTTGGGCTGAGGGCAACTTGGGCGAGGGCGCAACGTTCTATTTTGCGCTCGATTTGTAAGCGATTACGCGCAACACTAGAGTGGTGGAGGAGGAGAGGACTTGGAACGCAGGATGTACAGTGCGCGGCTGCTAGAGAAGACACTCTTGTCTGAAAGTGCGCAGTGTTATCACCTGGAGTTCGATATTCCTGAGCTCGAGAATTTTGACTTTGAGGCGGGACAGTTTATTTCCTTGGTCGCCGAAGATGGTCGTGGAAAATCTCAGACTCGCGCTTATTCGATTGCCTCGACGCCCCGCGACAATCGATTCGATCTTTGCCTGGATCGGGTGGACGGAGGCTTTTTGTCGAACCAGCTTGCGGATGCGAAACCCGGTGCTAATTTTCCTTTTCACGGCCCATATGGCATGTTTACGTTACGCCGGCCACTGGTGGATTCGGTATTGATCGCCGCCGGCACTGGGATTGCGCCGATGCGTGGTTTCGTAGAGACTTTGTTCCCGAGCGTAGCAGAAGACAGAAGCGACGGGAAGCACTTGTGGCTGGTCTATGGCGCGCGGCACGAGTCTGAGATCTACTATGAACATTATTTCGAGAAGACTGCGGCGGAGCACGCCAATTTTCATTTTTTGCCAACCGTGAGCCATCCCCACGAGGGTTGGGAGGGTCTGCGGGGAAATGTCGAGATGCATGTGAAAAAGCTATGTCTCGACGTCCCAGGCTTGGACTCCCCAAGCGGCGACGCAAAGCCGGAGCGGGCTTATATCTGCGGCCTGAATGACATGGTTGCGGCCAATCGAGCGCAGTTAAAGGAGTTAGGTTGGGATCGAAAGCAAATCGTCTTCGAGCGGTACGACTGAGTGCCCCTGCTAGAGATTGAAAAGCTCTCGCAGGCGTTTTGTTTGACCCCGACTGACGGGAATCTCTGTATGGCGTCGATCATCCATGCGCAGCTGATAACTGGATTTAAACCACGGCACAACTTCCTGAATGCGATGGATGTTCACCACAAAGGAACGGTGGGCGCGCCAAAATAATTCCGGGTCCAGCAACTCCAGCAAGTCTTCAAGAGTTCTGCAATTTGACTGACCTTCGATGGAGTGGGTCGCGACGCTGATCGTTCCTTCTTCAATGGATGCGAAGCAAATATCGCGCTGCTCAACGAGCAAAAGACGGCCCCCAACACGAAGGACAATTTTGGCGGCGGTGCTTTTTACGGGGGTTTGTTGCTGCTCCAGCAGACGCACCAGAGCATCCAGTCGCTCGTCGACCGCGTTGGCTGCAGGAGCGACTTCTGTCGAAGCCTCTTTCGCAACTGATGATTTGGCGGCCGTTGTTGCCGTTGGAAAAGGAGATCCAGCCGCGACCTCTGCCAGACGGTTTCTGACTCGTTCGAGGGTGTGCCGGACTCGCTTCTCATCGAACGGCTTTAGCAGGTAATCCACCGCATTTACCTCAAAAGCGCGAACCGCATATCGATCAAAAGCGGTGGCGAAGACAATGTTGGGTAGCGGCGACTTGCGCCCTTTTTCGAGCAGTTTCTTGAGCACTGCAAAGCCATCGAGTCCGGGCATCTGCACGTCGAGGAAAACTACGTCGGGCTGATGTGCGCGCACCAATTCCACGGCTTCCACGCCATTCTTTCCCTGGGCGACAATTTCTACGTCGTCCGATTTGCGAAGCAAATACTCCAGTTCTTGGCGCGCCAGTTGTTCGTCGTCGACAATCACGGCTCGGATGGTCATGGCTTAAGTTCACTCTACATCAGGGAAAGATGTTTCGACCAAGTGCGAGAATCGTGGAGAATTGCGGGCATGTGTGTACGCTGAGGATTGGGAAACAGAGAAAGGGCAGGTGCAACGGTTTTGTTCAGGGGCGATACGCGGTGAGGCGCGCGGGTGTGTTGTCGTCGGCTAAATCGTGTCCGCAGTGAGTGCAGTGAAGGTCGGTGACTCGCACGCTTTCATGGCAAATGCCGCAATTGGGAGAGACGCGATAGGCGCATTGCGGGCAATAATTGATATTGCTGTCCACCTTCGTGCCGCAGCAGGGGCACTGCGACAGGACCGGTTGCCGCAGGAGAAAATACAATACCGGACCGATGCCGCCCTGCAAGACAATGCTCAGCAGAATCCAGAGCCACTTCCCCATGTTCCGACGTGGCGCGTCCTCGCTGATATAGCCGATCATTAGCATGTAGACGGCAACAAGCGCTCCCCAGGAAGCTCCGAAATAGACGTGCACGGGAAACGGGCTATGGTAGTGGGTATGCAGGACGAAGAAGAAAAGATACTGAATGCCGACGAAGGCCACGAAGGCTAGAACGATCGACCATCGTGGAATGAGGGTGAGTTCTTCGCTGACAGAGAATGACGAATTGGAATCGCTGCGGGCCATTTTTTGTTGAATAACGTTTCACACACGCGCGGGACGAATACCACGCCTTTGAATCCAGAAAAAATATCGGGTCCCAAGAACAGTCATCGATCGAACATGTTCCAAAACAGTGGTGCAAATAGCTCTATCGAACCATGGAGTCCAGGCGCGAGGTCACGCGATGATCGATTCGTCTGGTCCCGCCACCATTGCGCGTACGCAAGAACACGAGGAACAGGGTTACCAGGGTGACAGGGAACAACCACGCGATCACGTACACAAACTGCAACTCGGAAGCTGGGAAATTCTTCGGATCCAGCAGCATCTGCATTCCGCTCCAGAACACCGGCGTCAGTACCAGAAAAAGCAAGGAAAATCCGAGGATCGTGATTCCAATTCCGTGACGTAGTCGACGCCGCCGTTCGGAAAATTCGACAGCTTGTTCACGAACCCGGCGTTGCGCACGGCACACCATCGCACGATCGGCTACTCCTCCAACAGTAAGTAGAGAGGTCGCAAATTCCTGTTCCTCGGCGGAGAAGATCATCGACGCGGGACTCGAGCTCGCGCTGGATTCTCCGCCACTCGGCCGGATGGTGATGGGATCATGCCTCACGGCTGCACCTCACGATTTGCATCCGGGTGCAGTTCCAAAACAGGTTTCATTGCGGCCATTCCGCGATAAAGTCGCGACTTTACGGTGGACAGCGGCGCACTGCTGATTTGGGCGATTTCTTCCAGCGACATTTCCTCGTGGAAACGAAGGACCAGCACTTCGCGGTAGAGCGGATGCAGGGTGAGAAGGGCACGGCCAATGCGAGCGGCCCGCTCTCCCGTGTGAAAATGATCGAAGGGTGAGGGAAGGTCAGCCGCGATCTCAACAGGGCGGTCATTCTCGGGATCGGTTACTTCATCCAGGCTAAGGGTAACGCGTTTGCGGGTGTGGTCGATCATGAGATTCCGTGCGATCGCAAACATCCAAGTTTCGAAACGCGAACGACCACTGAATTGCGAGCCCCGTTCCAATACTCGAAGCCACGTCTCCTGAAACAGATCCTGCGCCAAGTCGCGGTTTCCTGTAAGAAACAGCAAATAGCGGAACAGCCGGTGCTGGTAGCGTTCGATCAACTGCTCCATCATCTCCGGATCGTGACGACGAAGGGCAACAACAATATCAGCGTTTGCGGCCTGCGCCTGCTGGGTGTCGACGAGCGCGGCAATTTGAGAATATGCCATGGTCTCTTTTGTAGAGACGTCTGCCCGGTCCAGAAAGACGCGGTGAGCGAGGGGATTTTCTCGGAAACGCATAATGGCTGTCGCCTTTATTTTTTCACGATTCAGGGTTTGAAAGCTGAAATATGGGCGTGCGGCTCCTTCGTGGGCGAAGATAAGGCGAACGGAACCGCGATACAGAGGGTACACTACTCATTATGCAGGTGTTGTATGGATTGCATGCGGTGGAAGAGGCGATTCGCTCAGGCAATCGACGTCTGGAATCCGTAGTGATCTCTCGTCAGCGACAGGATATGCGTCTGTATAGAATCGCGGAGGCGTGCCAGGCCGCCGGGATTCCGGTGCGAATGGAATCGAAGGAGCAGCTGACGAGACTCGCGCGCACCGACGCTCACCAGGGAGTTGTGGCGTTGGTGGCCGAACGCGGATATTCCTCGCTGGATGAGTTGGCGCAGTGCGAAGGACACGATCTTTTTCTGTTGGCTCTGGACGGCATCGAGGATCC
>JAJXZK010000245.1 GCA_021780095.1 Acidobacteriota bacterium
AGGATATCTCCAGGGAAATGGCTATGTGGTGACCTGGGCGATCGGGCATCTGGTTTCGCTCGCCCAACCGCACGAGATGAATCCGGAATGGCGGCAATGGCGCCTCGATCGATTGCCGATCTTGCCTCAGCGATGGCCACTGGTTGTCTACGAGCGGACCAAAGATCAATTCGAGGCGGTGCAAAAGATTCTGACTTCCCCATGGGTATCGCGGATTTCAATTCAGGCGTGGTCGGGTTCCGATTCGTGAAGACTGTCGAGAAGCTGCTTTGCTGGGGGTCCGCGCAAGAACATCCCCTAAGCAGCGGATGCGCATATCGACATTATCGTAAACAGATCGAAGAGTGGAGTGATAGTAGCCCTTAGGGCGGAATGCTCTTCCGCATCCCGGGCAGGATTGAATGCTGGAGCCATGATGCTGAACCTTCGCTGTGACCATCTATTTCTGTAGGCCAGCCAAAATTGCTTTGCTCTCGCTTATCGTCAATCCCAATGTGGCGGGCGAGAATTCCTCGATACGCTCAATCGTGGCAACCTCGTGTTCGATAGGTTGACCCGGAACCTCTTCAGCAACCAGCTTCAATGTCCATTTCATCCCCACAGCTTACGCCACCCCACAACTTTGCATGCTCTCTTAACCTGCCGCCGCCCCAGTTGTCCCGACCGCATCTGACGTTCAGACATTCTCCGGTACAACGAACGGCGATCGATAGCGACGAACTCCGTCACGCAGCAGTAAGTTGGCCTCGTCGTCTCCGATAACCTGCTCCGTTTGAGGATTAAAGTGGAGCGTACGTCCAAGCCGGTATGAAGTATTCGCCAAGTGTACCAGACCTGCTGAAACGTAAGCTTCTGAGATGGGTGCATTCAGATCCTCGGAGCGACGCGATCGTACACAGTCGAGCCAATTCTGAAAATTCTCCACGGTATCGTTGGTATTCTTGCTTTCCCCGGTCTCGCCAGGTTCGTGGTCTTCACCCATCCACGTGCCCCAGGTCTGGGCGTCCTCATCGCCCATTGACAATATTCCATTCGAACCATAGAAAATGGCTCCAACTGTGCTTGGGGTGCCCGACGGTGGCATCTGGGCGGAAGACGCTGTAGCAGGTCGTGGTTTCGGCGTGGGAACCCCACGTGCCGGAGTTCCAATCTCCGCCTCGTGGTTCGTGATCCAGTGCCGAACCTCAAATTCGAGCATTTTCGGCTTGGAATTGGGAATGTCGTATTCAAACGCGCAATTCAGTGTATTCGGGGTCTGCTGGTCGTCATTAAACATAAAATGCCCACCCATCGCAGAAATCTTGTTCGGGAATCGAAGGCCCAAGCCCCAGCGCGCTGCATCCACCTGATGAACGCCTTGATTACCAAGGTCGCCGTTTCCGTACCACCAGAACCAGTGCCAGTTGTAAAGAAAGCGATTCTTCGTGAATACGTGGACGGGTGCAGGGCCCTGCCAAAGGTCATAATCGAGGCCGACCGGGATAGGACTCGGCGGCGTAATCCCGATCGTGTTCCGCCATTTGAAACATAGACCGCGCGCTAAGTAGATATCACCGATCAACCCGCTGTGCAGTTTCTTCATTGCGTTTCGGTACGCGATCGAAGAGCGGGATTGCGTACCATGTTGGGCAATACGGTTATATTTCTGCACTGCGCGGAGCAATTGGTGGCCTTCCCAAAGGTTATGAGAACACGGCTTCTCGACATAGAAGTCCTTCCCTGCCTGGGCGGCCCAAATTCCCATAAGTGAATGCCAACTATTGGGTGTGGCGATACTCACGGCGTCGATCGTTTTATCGGCGAGCAGCCTCCGAACGTCCTGGTAGCCTCTCGGTCTCGGCCGGCCCATTTTCTCAACCTCAGCCAGCCGCTCATTGAGGATCGGCATATAGACGTCGCACAACGCTGCTATTTCTACGTTCTGGATTTTAGAAAGTGCGCGGATATGATCCCTGCCGCGGCCGTGCAGTCCTATTACCGCAACACGAAGCCGGTCGTTGGCGCCAAGCACTCTCGGTGGTACGATCTCGGCGGCCGTATTCAGCGCAACTAAACCTGCAGCCGCTGTCCCTATTCCCGTTTTGAGAAATTTTCGACGGCTAATTTCAGATCTTTGCGATTCCTCTGACATGACTTCCTCCGGAATGATTTTCGGCTTTGCCGCCGGCCGTACGGTGGCTGTGAGGTACTACTTGTTATTTCTCCTGCTGGGACGTATATGTCTGATAGGCTTCTGCGACGTGGGCCTGTTTGTAGTCGCCATGGTGGATGAAAACTCGATAGC
This sequence comes from Acidobacteriota bacterium, assembly GCA_021780095.1. Next base: position 2,285 of record JAJXZK010000245.1, read on the forward strand.
GAAAGCTGAGCGATTGGTTCTGGCGAATCGTCCAACTCCCGTCATTGTTCGGATCGCCGGTAAATTCCCGAATTCCAAACGGATTTGCGGCGAACAACCCATAACCTCGGGCATGCCAGTAAGTTGGGTGGCGGAAGCTCTTAGGACTGTCAAAGATAGCGACGCCGACCTGCTCGTTCCCGACCTTTCCGTAATAATCCACCCAGTTGGCGCGCTTCCCCCAAACGCTTTTACCCACAAGCCCATTCGAGTTGACCATTTGCGCAGGCGGTACGTACAGTGCCTTTGTGAGCCGCAGCGCAAAGGTCCCTTCCTTTGTATCGCCCATCGTGACGTCTGATCCATGGTCGGCGATGATCGTGAAGTCGCAGTCAATCATTCGATCCTGTTTGTTGCCGCGAATGGTGAAATCTTGAGTTTCGTCGGCGATGATTCGACCCTTGGGACCCACTAGATGGAACAGAGCATGCAGTGTTCCGGACGTCGGCCCAGCCTTCACTTCCTCAATTTTCACAAGCACTGTGCGCCCGAATACAGAGTCATCGCTCCATTTCGGGAAGACCGCCTCACCCCAGAAGTCAATGCCATCGACATTACCATGGCCAAAGTACATGGGACGCTGGTGAGGTTCCAGGTTTGGATCGTGCTGGTGTGCAGGCGGGACAGTATCGCCGATGGGAAAACCACGCGTAATCATCGTTCCCTCGGCGCTTCGCAGAGGCATAAAGTAGGGCTTCGCGATGTTGGGATTAAAATAATAGGTTGTGAACGGTTGCCCTCCAACCAGTACGTCGATGTGGGTAGTCGAGCGCTTGAAGGTAACGGGCTGCCAAGCCTCCGCGGCGAAAGATGGAACGCACAATAGCACTCCCATAGCAATCACCATCATGATTCGTTTCATCAAATCCTCCTGACAGAGCGGCTCATCATCAGAGATTCCATTGATAGGGTACTGATCGTATGAAGAGTGCGCACCTTTAAAAGCTCAGCTTAATCGCACCCTGGAAGATTCGCGGATTACCCACTACATCGGTAACATCCCCGAATGTACTGTCAGTCATTGTCGTGTCAGGGACGTCAAACTGCGGATGATTCAGAACGTTGAACGCCTCCAGCCGCAACATCAGCTGCAATCTTTCGTGGATGGGGAAACTCCGTACTAAAGCGCTATCGAATTGAAAGAATGCTGGCCCACGGAAGGCATTGCGCTTCAGGTCGCCGAATGTTCCGGGGGCGCCTACGGCGAATGCTCCGGCGCTAACTGGGCTTAAATACTGCGCATTGCTGGCGGGGCCACCCACGAGCTTCTTGTGTGTGTATACCACCGATCGCTTGACCAAGTTCGGGCGATCGTTGCCCATGTCTGTCAACGAGTTGTCGAACCCCACGAGAATGTTGATAGGGTGTCCGTCTGTTGCATGAATCAACGGAGAAATTTCCCAATTATTGACAACCGCAGACCACAGGCGACTCGCGAAGTGGAAGTGGGATGAAGCAACTAGACTCATATTGAAGACGTTCCTGAAGTCAAAGCCGCAAGGTCCTTTGTCGGCATTCAGGTCGTCCGGATTCTGCTGTGTGGCGCCTTCGGTATCACCCTGGCTATCCTCTACGTCGATGCAGCGCGACAGCGTGTAGTTCGTCATGAACTGGAAGTTCGATCCCTGATGTTGCGCTGTCAGGATGAGCCCTTGGTAGCTGGCATTGGCCCCCGTCAACACGAGGACGGTTTCCGATCCGCCACCGGCGTAATACGGACCCCAGGTCGGATTTTGTAACGTCATACGATACCGCGAGGAGGTGTTGCTCGTCGTCGAACACGGGCTACCATTGCACGTGCCGGGAATGAACATGGAGGTATTCAGCGGATACGAGTAGCTATTATGCGACGTTCTGTTGCCAATGAAGTCTGCTTGGACCTGCCAACTTTTTGCTAATTTTCTCTGAACGCTGAATGTGTACTGCGTCATAACAGGTGGATGAAAATGGTTGGCTAGAAAGATGTATTGTGCGCCGGCTGGGAACGCAATGTCATGTTTCGGGACCGCCGGCTGCGGGAAGGGATTGGTCGTGAGCGACCCTCTTGACCACGGATCAGAGAAACTGAGCGGTGCCCCTACCGGGAGGTTTTGGACCGCCGATGAGAACGGAGGGTTCTCATTCATGTTCTGTCCCATGAAGAAGGGCACCAAGTCATAAACCATCGCGCCGCCGGCCCGAAACACAGTCGTTCCTGAACCTGTCGGGTCCAACGTGATTCCGACGCGTGGCGAGAACTGCCAAGTACTGCCGTGAGTGAACGCCTTGGGGACCCCCTTGTCTCCATAGAATAGGGTTCCCGGAGGAGCGTTGACGTATACAGAGCTTTGCACATTATTCAAAAAGTTACTCTGATTAAATACCGAGCCACGGCCTAACTCGTCGGTTGGGTAATACTCCGGATCCCACCGCAGTCCGCCCGTCAAGACCACGCGTTTTGTAGCTTGATAGGTATCCATGGCGTAGAGAGATGGGATGGGCGCCCGTAGCGCGTCCAACTGGGGAGCGCTCTGCTGGTAACGCGCCAGCGCGCCAGTCAAGAAATCGAGGTTAGCATCCTGGCCTGTTCCCCCGACACTCGATCCGTTTGGCCCGGTCTGTGAGAAGATGCCGGAAAAGGTATAGACTCCATTCCCCTGATAGACATTATTCTCGTTGAACTGGGAGTAAGTAAACGCGCCACCGAAGCCAAAATGGTGCTTACCATACACCCAGTTTATATCGTCTGAGAACGTGAGCGTATTTTGTACGAAGGTTCCAGGGGCTCCGCTGTAGATGCTCCATTTCGATCCCGCGGTAATCGGCAAGTAGACAGACGCATCTTGATATACGTTGTTTATACCGATCGAATTTGCGTTGAGGCCCTGCGATGCTGGGCCTCGGTGAATGTCGCGCAGCGTGATGGATGCTGTCGCTGTATTTACAAGGTGCGCTGTCGGCACCCAGGTTTCCGAGAGAGCAAGACCTTGAACCGTCTCAAAATTGCCATTTTGTTGCGTGATCAGAACATTGCTCGGCGAATAGAATGCCGGATGAGTGTAGGAGTCGCGCCAATAGCGCCCGAACGCACTATTGGTTGAGTTGATCGTCCAGTCCTCCCGAGTAATGAATTGGTTTTCAGAGACTTCATTGGGAATCGCAAACGTCACCAAGCCGCAACTATTCGTCGGGGTCGGAAAGTGCTTGATCAATGCCAGCGCTGCGGGATCAAAATAACTTGGACTGATTTGGTCGTTGGGCAGAATGGCACCCGTCTCTGGATTAAGAAGCTGAATTGCTCCGCCAGGGCAGTCTGCGCTGTCGGTTCCAGAGAAATCTCCTTGCAGATTAGCCGCGGTAGGCACATAGGCAGCAATATTTTGGGAGGATTGTTTGGCGATCGTATGCTGTATCCCAACAAAGCCGAACAGCTTATTGTGGATGATCGGTCCACCAAATACTCCGCCAAACTGATTCTGGTGTAACTGATCTTTTGAAACAGAGAAGAAGCTATCGGCATTGATGAAGTTATTGCGGATGAACTCAAAAGCCGTCCCGTGAAATTCGTTGGTCCCTGATTTCGTGACCACGTTCACAAGTCCGCCCGGATGCAAGCCCTGGTTTGCGCCCAGATCTGCTGTCTCTACCGTGAACTGCGACACTGCGTCTGGAAACGGAAATGGCAAGTTGATATTGGTCATGTAGTCGTTATTGTCAGCGCCGTCAAGACGGTAATCGGTGTAGTTCCCCTGCCCGCCGGCAATGGAGATAACGACCGAACTATAAAACGTCTTGCTTCCCTGGATATCGTTCGCGGGAGCGGGCACAGCTCCGCCCATCAGTGTGATCAGATCCGTCATCTGTCTGCCATTTAACGGCATTGCCAAGAGCGTCTTCTCATCAACCGTTTGCTTCAGGGTGCTGTCTTGCGACTGTAGAGCAAGACCTTGAGCACGGACCTCCACGGTTTGGTTCGCAGCGCCGACCTTTAGCGCGATATTAACCGAGATGCTGCTGCCCACGTTCAATACGATGCCAATTTGACGATAGGCAGAAAAGCCCGGGGCGGAAGCCTCGATGTTATATGTGCCGATCGGTATGTTCGGGAGGCTATATAGGCCTTCATTGTCGGACTTGGTCACGTGTTGGACGTGAGTCGCCACGCTGGTCGCCGTTACACGAGCGTTTGGAACAACAGCTCCCGAGGTATCGGAAACGATGCCTTGAATACTCGCCGTTCCAGCCGTTTGAGAGTACATGAGCGGAGCCGTGCTAAACGTCAATATTCCAACACACAAGATGAGAACCCACCGATAGGTCTCCATCTTTGTTCGCATGCCACTGCACATAGCGTCTTCCTCCTCTAATACTGCATCCCTATACCATTGGAGAGCAGATTCCTTTCCAGTCTCTCCACTTACAGAATCTAATTATTTAGCTCACCCGTAGTGATTAATCTCTTAAAACGGCAGCCATCCAAGGCTACAAAGATCCTACCCCTTCAACATGTCGCCCAACTCGCTTGCTGATTCAAGATCCAGATACATCGTTGTATTTGGATGAGTGCGGAGGATTGTGGCAGGACATGCAGTCGATATAGGATCCTTGAGTGCGCGAGGCACAATCTTCGCCTTGCGCTTGCCAGGCACACTGGCAATGAGCCGCGGAATGTGAAACAGCGTAGGAATCGTCAGCGTGATCGCACGTTCGGGAACCTGTGCGACCGATGGAAACCAGCCTTCCTCAACCTGCTGATTCCTGCACGTTGCATCGAGGCGAACTACTTTTACCGCTAAAGGATCTTTGAAATCCGCCACGAGAGGGTCGTTGAAAGCGAGGTGCCCATTCTCTCCAACGCCCAGCAGGCATAGCGCTGGATTTGCAGACCTGATCTTCTCCGCATAATCTCGGCAGGAGCGCTCCAGATCATCCGCCTCTCCATTGATTTCGGAAAATTCCTTCATCTGCACCTTGCTTGTCAGCCTTTCTCGCATGTAATGGCGAAAGGAAGCTGTGTGGCTCACCGAAAGGCCAACATATTCATCCATATGGAAACCATGAATCTTGTTCCACGGGATCCCCGGCAAACTGGTGAGTGCGTCGAGAACCGCCAATTGGGAAGCACCAGTCGCAAAGATGACTCCAAGACTGTCTCTTGAAGCTGCCAAGTCACTTATCACCTTAGCTGCAAATCGTGCGGCTGCCAGACCTGCCGCCTCTTTGTCTGGATAGACCTCAACCTTCAGAGTTCCAAATTGGAGTGACTTCACTTTGGAATCTTGCACCACGTCTCCTTACTGAATATTTCGGTTCATAGGAACGTTTAGGTAACGGGATCTGCCAAGAACCCGAGCTTCCGCTTCGACAAAAACAACTTAGCGCGATACTTCATTGCTCAATCAGTTGGGGTATATATGACTGGCTCCCTGTGGACTTACCATTCGTATACGCGGAGTTTCTCCCATGTCAAGTAAAATTTCTCACGAAGAAGGTATTTATCTCGTGGGCGGGTAACAGTCCGTGGTTAAAGTCGTCGTTTGGGGGAACACAAGTATGGCCTCAGAACGGCTAACGAGTATGGCGATGGGCAAATGTGTCAATGGCGGCTTAGAATGTCAGCGTAAAAATAGGCTAGTTTACCGTCCAGGGAGGCTTCGGTCGGGTATTTCCGATGGCGAACCCTGGCCGCGCCTTTTCGCTCCCGGAACCCTGCGTTTGGCGGCGGCGTCTTCCAAGGTGGCATTGAGTTCTCCGCCAACCAGGATCGCGATGCCGCTCAAGTAGAACCAGAACATCAGGATGATGAGCGTGCCGAGCGATCCGTAGAGCAGCCCGAAATGACTGAAATGATGAACGTATATTTTGAACAGGACGAAAACAGCCACCCAGATTACCGCCGCAACGACGCTCCCGGGGAGCAACCATTTCCACTTCTGCTCCTGAATGTTGAGAGCGAAACGATAGAGGCAAAGAAGCGCCAAAATCAGCAGCACTGCGGCGGCCGGCCACTGGGCAATCTTCCAGACGTAAAGAGGCACCGAACCGGGCGCGATCTTGTGAAGAATGAAGGGGCCGTAGACCACAATGATCAATGCAGCGGTAAGCAGTACACCCAAAGCGATCGCGAGGGCCACTGAAATCAGGCGAGACTTCCGCCATGGCCGGCTTTCTTTCAGGTCATAAATGGCATTCAGTGTATCGATAAGTCCGCAGGTCGCCGACGAGGAAGACCATAGCGCGAAGAGCAAGGAAAACCAGACTCTGCCGCTGGCGGTGGTCTCTGCCAACACCTGTCGTACCAGATGGGAAGCCGTTGCTCGACGAGTTGCGAAGTTGACTGGAAAAATCTCTTCGCTCGTTGTCCACCAAGAGCGAGACTGCGGGCGCCATCCGCTACGCGCTCACACGCTATGTTGACGATGGACTGCTGGAGATAGACAACTCGGCTGCCGAACGGGCGCTTCGCGCCGTAGCCCTCGGACGCAAAAACTACCTTTTCGCTGGCTCGAACTCCGGCGGCCAACGTGCTGCCGCAATCTACTCGCTGGTCGGCTCAGCCAAACTCAACGGGATGGACCCGGAACGCTATCCTGATCCAATTTCTCAACTCCGACGCCAACATGTGCCAGCACGAAATCTAAGAACGCCTCCTGTTTGCTGTTGAAGTTAGCGCTGATGGCGACCTTTGCATGACCAGCGCGTTCTTCGCGTGTCAGTGTCGGCAATGCATACGCAACATAGCCGAGCACGTCGAAGAGGTCGCTCTTCTCAGCGTCGATGATCTTCTGCATCTCGGCCAATTGTTCTCGACCGAAACCTTTTGGCACGAAGAGCAGTCCAAACGGCCCTCAATTCGAGGTGCTGCAGTTGCACGTGCTTGGACCTCAACCGAGAGCCGAAGAACTTGGCTATAACTTGCGGCAAAAATATTCAAAAAAGTCTGCCAAATCTCCAGAGATTCCTTTGGAAAGGTATTACCCACTATGTGCCCCGCCGCTGCAATGCCAGACGTCGCATCGGTGAGCACCGGGTGTTAAGCCTTCATGACGCAGATCCAAGGAGTCCATTGGGTGCCCACGAGGGCTTCAACGTCATGTCATTTACCAAAAGGAGATGCGATGGTAGACATCGTAGAAAACCGCCGAACAAGCATTCCACCGCCTAAGCTGTGGAATTGGAGCAACAATGTGGAGCACGCCCCAGAGGCGCTCCACAATCTATTGCTCTTCATTGCAAGAGAGAACACGTACGACCCAATCGAGCTGCAATCGATGAGTGGATATCCGCTGGGCTTTGTGGCCAGTGTCGTGTGGGTATTGCTCCAGATCCCCACATGGACATGCTCAGGGCACGCCAAGCTCGCGGCATTGCTCGCCGTCGATAAGATCGATGAGAGTGCCGTCGACGAATGTACTGGATGGCAGGCAGAACAGCTCTGGAACCACAATTCCCGCTCTCGGATCGACCTCGAAGATGAGTGGTTCCGCTACACTGGGGTTCCGATCGAGGAGTAGAGGTTGGCTCGAAGAAAACCTATCGCGGTCGTTAACTTGTCCAAGCGTCCCTCGGTCAAGCCAGCGGCCGCGCGGTTCACTTCCGTTCCAGAAGGATCCATTCAACCCACCGCCAACAGAACCATCCGGTGCATTGCGAAAGGCGGCTTTCTGACTGGGCAACTTCGCTGGTAGAGCTTGCCGTCATTTCGCATCAAATACGGGGCTGCGGTTACGCTGCTCATGCGCTTCGGCTACGGTCAGACATCCCCGATCAGGTGCTTAATCAGGCCTGAAATTCGATCGCGATGACTCCGGCCTCCGTACCTCTCAATGAGCAGCTGACATACCGCTGGATACCGATCAGTTGCGCACTTATCTTAGATTTCTCGATCGTCGCCACTCGCTCCTCACGCATATAAATTTCCGGTGCCGATCCAAGGTCTGGTTGAATCTGAAATCGTCGTCGTGTTCACGGTCCATTCTGCAGGTCATCATGCCCTCGGGGACGAGGATGAACGGCTTATTCCCCAACATGAACAGAAACCCTGAGTGATCGTTCCGTTTGCGTTGCGTTATAGCCTGCGATGATTCCTGGTCCACAAACTGTACGTTTCTGACCAGCAAGAAATCATGATGTTTCGTAGCGAAAGCAAAGAGGTTAGCTTGCTCGGGTTCCAAACCCCTTGTTGACCGGTGGGTTCGGACTATTCGATTTGAAGGCTAGCTGGCTCACAGAATCGTTCAGCTTCATAAGTAAGGATCGACCGGCTCACCTTCACTGGCGCGAACCCTGAAGACGCACTCGTGAACCCGATGTGACGGTTCACGGCGAAGAAATCTTTCGTGACCCTCAATTTCGAGCAAACTCGCGAATGGCCAAAGACCTCACGGGCTGGAATCCATCACGACGAATGGAATTCGATCCGCTTGTCAAGAAGTTGATGACTAAGGTCTCGATGCGTGGAATAATTCGTGGCAAGCTGCCCTATGGAATACTTTCTGCTTTTGGTTTTCGCGATCCTTTGGTGGATTCTCCGATTACGCGACCGGCGAGAGCGCGAACGGCAATCTCACGAACTGGACGCTCGCCTCTCCGAACTCGAGGCAAAGGTGAGGGGCCTCGTCGCGAAAGCCGCAACCCCGACTTCGCCTGAAACTACCCACCAAGCTACTTACGCAGCCCCACCCCCGCCCATGTCATCGCCGTCCGAAGTGAAGTCGAGCGACGTGTGGCCTCAAGTTCCGCCAATCCGAGAGAAAATACCCAGCGAGCATCTGGATCCGGTCTATCAGGAAGTGATCAGTCCGGGCACTCCTGTAACTTCCGGCATCGGGGCTAGCCCAGGTGGCTACGGCCAAACACCACCACAGATGTTTTCTTCTCACAGGATTTTCGATCGGACCGGCCATGATACAGGCGAGCATCCGCCATTATGGGGCCGACTCAACAATTTGGAGGAACGGCTCGGGACGAATTGGCTCAACAAACTTGGCATTGTGATCCTGGTTTTCGGGGTTGCTCTATTTCTCGCGTTTCAGCTGAGGACACTGGGACCTCTGGGAAAGGTGCTTGTTGGTTATGCGGTCTGCGCCACTCTGCTAATCGGCAGCCTGGTGCTGGAGCGCCGACACAAGTATCGGATTTTTGTTAGAGCGGGCATAGGAGGCGGCTGGGCACTCACATTCTTTACAACCTATGCGATGTACCACATACCCGCGACTCATGTGCTTTCCTCTCAAGGCATAGATCTAGCGCTGATGTTATTAGTCGCGGTCGGCATGGTTTGGCATTCTTTGCGATATTCATCGCAAGTGGTCACCGGTTTGGCCTTTCTGCTGGCTTTCTCAACCGTAACCATCAGCCATGTGACCGTCTTCAGTCTGCTCGCAAGCGGCATTCTGGCGGTCGGTCTTGTCTATGTCACGAGCCGTGAACATTGGGTTGAACTTGAGCTAGCGGGGCTTGTCTGTGTTTATTTGAATCATTTTCTCTGGCTAGAACGACTGCTTCCCACGAGAGGAGGGCCAGGTCATCCATTTCCAGAATTCTTTCCAAATGCCGGGCTGATCCTTTTCTATTGGCTAGTCTTTCGATTGGCTTATGTTCGGCGAGTACCGCGAAGCAATAAAGAAGAATTGATCTCAACCATCGCAGCCGTGCTGAACTCGGCCGGAGTTCTCGTTCTCCTGAAATACCAGTCATTCCATCGGGAGTGGGCGTTCTGGGCGCTGATCGCATTTGGGGTTGCGGAAATGCTGCTCGCATTTTATTCACGCAGCAGGCGGCGGATTGCTTTTATCGTTCTATCGACGATCGCTTCGGCGCTACTGCTTGCCGCGATTCCATTTCGATTCAGCGGATCCAACTGGTCCGTGCTCTGGTTGCTGGAAATGGAAACTCTCTTGTTCTGTGGCCTTCGCATGCGCGAAACAGTCTTTCGCAGGCTCGGCGTTCTCGCGGGATTCGCTACTGCGATCCAATTGGCAATCAGCAGTGTCGCGCCGATTTACATCTGGCGCTAGGTCCATCTCGATTCGGGGAGGCATTTCGCCGTTGCCATCGCGCTAGCGTGCGGCGCCACCCTTTATTGGCTGAATGCCCAAATGCTGCCAAGATTCTGGAAAGAACTTGTTTCGGATGAGCCTGACAGGTTGGCACTTCGTTTCATATCTTATCTGGGCCTTCTGGCAGCCGGAGCCTGCTTATGGGTATTTTTTCCGGCAAGCCAGACGGTAGTGGCCTGGATGGTACTAGCAGTTATTTTGGGAAGGACCGCAGACAAGGTTGACTCGGTAGATCTCGCGGTACAGTGCGATCTGATCGCTGCGGCGGCGTTCCTCCGCATATTGGTCGTCAATTTGTCTATCGGTGATCATTGGGGATCGCTATCGCAACGAGCCATTACAGTACTAGCGGCGAGCACGCTCTTCTACATTGGAACCGGGCGCAAGAAGGCGATTTCGAGCATGCCCCCGGTAGGGATACCAACCGCTTATTCCTGGGCAGGTTCCCTGCTGCTGGCATTACTGGCCTGGTATGAACTACTCCCAATTAGCGTTGCCGTTACGTGGGGAGTTCTCGGGCTCCTGCTCTTTGAGATCGGCTATATCCGGAATAAAAGCTATTTGCGCTATCAGGGATACGCGCTGCTTCTAGCAAGCTTCATTCGCATCTTTTTCGCGAACATGAATGCCGGTAGCCCCGCCCACTGGCTCACACCTCGCGTCTACACAGTACTGCCACTTGTTGCCGCTTACTACTGGACCTATGAGCGTCTGGACGGAAGCGAAACTTCCACACGCCTTGATCGCATCTCCGGACTTGCGAGTGCCCACCTCGGTACTGTCGCGTTAACGGCTCTAGCGTATTTTGAGATCAGGTCTCCGTGGGTTGTCGACGCATGGGCCGTTCTGGTATTCCTGACCATCCTCGCGGGATGGACTCTCAAACGGCAGGTTTTCGTCGCCCAAGGGCTAATGCTTGCGCTTGCAGTTTTCTTGCGAGCCATCCTCTACAACCTTCACGCTGCTCCTCTCGCGGGGAGTTCCCGTTGGGAAGGAAGAATCGCATGCATCAGTGTCGCCTGCGCAATCATCTTTCTCACTCTTCCGCTGGCGTTCCGAATCCGGCGCTTGGATGCACAACAGCCAGCTTCTTCGAATCAACTGATCAGGTGGTTGCATTTCGCGATTTCCAGGCCGGAACAGTTTCTTTTTTTTACGCCTTTGTTGCTGGTCACCGTTATGCTTACTCGTGAAATGCGTGCAGGACTCATCACCGTTTCATGGAGTGCGCTCGGAGTCGCCGTGTTTTTGATCGCACTGCTGATCCGTGAAAGAAGCTACCGGCTGACGGGGCTTGCTCTATTGTTGCTGGGAGTGGCGAAGATTCTTCTCGTAGATGTCTGGAAGCTGGCTCCGGACGATCGCTATATAACCCTCATCGTCATGGGTGCCGCGCTGCTCCTTGTGTCATTTCTCTACACGCGCTATCGCGGGATATTGTTGAAGTTTCTATGAAGCGCTGGATTCCCTTCGCGATCATTCTTGCTGCGGGCTTGCTGGCTATCCTCGCGACCGAGCGAGACAAAATCAGCACCCGCCCCAGCGCGGACGCCATACTCTCGGTAACCGGAGACGCGGAGAAGGAAGTTAGCCGTATTCCCGCTGACATCGACCCGTTGCCGCAAGCTGAAGAGATTCGGATCGGCAATGAACTTGCGCGGTCCTATGAAGCAACCTTGAAGCCATCTTCTAAGGACAAGGAATCTGCTGCGAGGGTCGAAGAATATCTCCAGAGGGTAGGAGGCGTTGTCTCTGCACATGCCAGGCGTAAATTCCCGTATCAGTTTCACTACGTTCCCGAGCCGAAATTTGTAAATGCGTTCGCATTGCCAGGCGGCCACGTCTTTGTCGGCGAAGGTCTGCTCAACTTGATGCACAGTGAAGACACACTGGCAGCGGTCCTGGGACATGAAGTCGAGCATATCGATCTCGGTCATTGTGCGGAACGGGTTCAGACAGAGGCACAGCTGCGCCACCTGGGGTCACTCGGAGAGGTAGCTAGTCTGCCGGTTGGCGTGTTCACGGCAGGCTTGAGAATGTCAGCGTAAAAATAGGCCACAGTGCGCCGCGAGAGTGGGGTGCAGTGGCGGTGAAAAAGTAGGCCACCGCCGGATTTTGGTTTTGTGGACCGGGTTGCTGATGCAGCCGGATCCATGGGACACCGGAGGGATGTACAGGGTGGAGATATACGGGCGTGTGCGACGTGCGGTCTTGGTGGAGGGGCGGAGTCAACGGGCGGTCGCGCGGGAGTTCGGGATTTCGCGCGACATGGTGCGGAAGATGCTGCGCTATGCGGTACCGCCGGGGTATCAGCGGCAGCAAGCGGTGAAGCGGCCCAGGCTGGGGCCGTGGCTGGGCGTGATCGACACTATTCTGGAAGACGACAAGAGGCGACCGGCCAAGCAGCGGCACACGGCCAAGCGGATCTTCGACCGATTGCGAGAAGAGCATGGGTTCAGGGGCGGCTACGGCATCGTGAGCCAGTATGTGCGCGGAGAGCGACTGCGGGGCCGGGAGATGTTCGTGCCGCTGGCGCATGCGGCCGGGGAGGCGCAGGCGGACTTTGGCGAAGCGCTGGTGGTCGTCGGTGGAGTGGAACAGAAGGCGCATTACCTGGCGATGGATTTACCGCACTCCGACGACTGCTTCGTGATTGCGTTTCCGGCGGAGACGACGGAGGCATTTATCGAAGGCCACGTCCGCGCCTTCGCGTATTTCGGCGGCGTCCCCACAGGCATTCTCTACGACAACACCAGGATCGCAGTGGCCCGGATTCTGGGCGGCGAAGATCGGCAGAAGACGCGGGCCTTTTCCGAACTGGAAAGCTATTACCTGTTTGTCAGCAAGTTCGGACGCCCGGCCAAGGGCAACGATAAGGGCAAAGTGGAAGGCCTGGTCGGTTATGCGCGACGCAACTTCATGGTGCCGATTCCCCGCGTATCGAGCTGGGAAGAGTTGAACGCGCACCTGGAACAGCAGTGCCGCCAGCGGCGCGAACGAAGACTGCGCGGACATTCCGAGACCATCGGCGAACGCTTCCAGCGCGACCGGGCAGCGATGCTGAGCTTGCCCGCTGCGCCCTATGATGCCTGCGAAAAAATCTCCGCGCGGGTCAGTTCACTGTCGCTGGTGCGGTATCGTTCCAACGATTATTCCGTGCCCACCTGCTACGGCCATCGGGAAGTTCTGGTGAAGGGGTACGTGCAGGAAGTGGTGATCGCCTGCGGCAGCGAGGTCATCGCGCGTCACCCAAGAAGTTACGAACGCGAAGTGGTCATCTTCGTTCCGCTGCATTATCTGGCGCTGCTGGAACAAAAGACGCGTGCCCTCGACCAGGCGGCGCCGCTGGCAGGCTGGCAGTTGCCGGAGTGCTTCGCGCAACTACGGCGACGGCTCGAAGCAAGACTCAAGAAGCATGGCAGCCGCGAGTATGTGCAGGTACTGCGATTGATGGAGACCTTCGCCATCGAAGAAGTCACGCGCGCCATCGAAGATGCCTTGCATCTGGGCACGATCGGCTTCGATGCGGTCAAGCACCTGCTGCTGTGTCGCATCGAGCGCAGGCCGCCGCGGCTGGACATGGAAAACTATCCGCATCTGCCGCTGGCCGAGGTGCGCACAACGCAAGCCTCCGATTACAGTCTGTTGCTGGTGGAAGTGGAAGCATGAGCACAACCGATTCTTCGCCGACCGACGCCACGCCGCAACTGCTGTTGGAACATCACCTCAAACATCTCCGGTTGCCGACCATCCTGCGGGAGTACGACAAGGTGGCGCGGCAGTGCGCCGCTGAAAGTGCCGACTATCCGCGTTACCTGCTGCGTCTCACCGAACTGGAGTTGCTGGATCGCGAACGCCGTGCCACCGAACGTCGTATCCGGCAGGCCAAGTTTCCGGTCCTCAAGAGCCTGGACAGCTTCGACTTCCTCGCCATTCCGTCCTTGAACAAGACCATGGTGCTGGAGCTGGCGCGATCGGAGTTTCTCAGTCGCCGGGAAAATGCGCTGATCCTGGGCAACAGCGGCACCGGCAAAACCCACATCGCGCTGGCTCTCGGGCTGGCCGCCTGTCAGCATGGCCATCGCGTGCGCTTCACCACTGCCGCGGCCCTGGTCAGTGAACTGATCGAGGCCCGCGACGAGAAGAAGGTGCTGCGCTTGCAAAAGCAACTGGCCAGCTACGAACTGCTGATCGTCGATGAACTGGGTTTTGTTCCGCTGTCCAAGACCGGAGCCGAGTTGCTCTTCGAAGTCTTTAGCCAGCGCTACGAACGCAGTTCCACCCTGGTCACATCCAATCTGCCGTTTCAGGAGTGGACTGAAGTCCTCGGCTCGGAACGGCTGACCGGCGCTCTGCTGGATCGGCTCACCCACCACGTCCACATCCTGGAGATGAACGGCGACAGCTACCGGCTCAAGCAGAGTAAACGCAAGCAGAAACCCCAACCCGCCACCGCATAAATCACCATCCCAGCCCATCGGCCACACGCCGCGGGGAGGATGCCGTCTTTCGCTACGCTCCAGACGCCATCCTCCCCGCATATCCATACTGCGCGGCCATCTTCACTGGCCGACTTTTCCTCTGAAACTCTGGCCTGGTTTTACTTTGTTATTGACAGAAGAGGCCGAAAAAGACATTACCAAGCAAAATGTCGCTGTTTTGGTTGGCTTCCGCAACGCCTATGTCTTCGATGTATCGCAGACCGACGGTGCAGAGCTTCCCGAACACGCCAACGTACAGGGCGATGCCGGAGAGAACCGCGAGCGGCTGATTGATTTCATCAACGCTCAGGGCATCGAGCTTGAGTTTAATGAGCGCATTGCGCCCGCAATGGGCATGAGCTACGGCGGCAAGATCGTTCTGCTGCCCGGTCAATCGAACGCGGAGGAGTTCTCAACCCTCGTGCATGAACTGGCGCACGAGATGTTGCACAAGGCCGACCGTCGCACCACCACCACGAAAGTTGTCCGCGAAACCGAGGCCGAAGCCATCGCTTTTGTAGTCGGCAAGGCTGTAGGTCTCCAGACGGGAACCGCGTCCGCCGACTACATCCAGCTTTATCACGGCAACGCATCGCTATTGGCCGAAAGCCTTGAAGTCATCCAGAAAGCTTCAGCCGTCATTCTGGCGGCACTAGAGACGAAGCCGGAGATAGAGGAGCAGGAAACAGAAACACAAGATGCAATGGCAGTCGCCAGCTAGTCCGCTGCAATCAACGAGCGGACGGCAAGCGGCTGTCCGCTCTCTCCATCCACGCACTCTCAACCAAAGGAGAAACGCATCATGTCTACCACAATCGCAGCCACCGAATACCGCAACTTACCGCTTTCGATTCTCACCGAATCCAAGTCCAACCCGCGTCGCATATTCGAGGATGCAGCCTTGAAAGAACTTGCCGACAGCATCCGCAGCCAGGGCGTTCTCTCGCCTTTGCTTGTGCGGCCTTTGAATGAACGCAGCTTTGAAATCGTTGCCGGAGCACGGCGTTACCGCGCCGCACAGATGGCCGAATCCGAAACCGTTCCTGTCCGCATCGTCAATCTCACCGATGCCGAAGTGTTGGAGGCTCAACTGATTGAGAACCTGCAACGCCGCGACGTTCACCCGCTGGAGGAGGCGCAGGGCTTTCGCGCGTTGCTGAATCTGGAGGAGCCGAAATACTCCATCGAACAAATCGCCGCCAAGACGGGCAAATCTCCGGCTTATGTCGCCCAGCGCATCAGACTGACGGAACTCGCTCCCGCAGTGGTCGAGGCGTTCTACAAAGACGAGATCGGCGTGGGTCATGCCCTGCTGCTGGCGAAACTCCAGCCAGCCGAGCAGGAACAGGCACTCGCAGCTTGCTTCCGTGAAGATTGGGGAGGCGGTAGCAAGAGCAAACGCATCCTGTTGCCCGTGCGCAACCTCAAAGACTGGATTGAGCACAACATCCTGCTCATTCTGAACGACGCGCCGTTTTCAAAGAGTGACGCGACCCTCAACCCGCAGGCTGGCAGTTGCCACGATTGTCCAAAACGGACAGGACACAACAAACTGCTATTTCGTATTATGTCGTATTCAACATAAACGCATATATGTGTAGATATCAGTTATGTTGTTACGCTTCATAAGAACCCTTTCTCATACGGCTCGCCCTTGGCTGATGACCACATAAGTTTGATACTGGATTCGTTCGTTTCATCACGAAAGTAGGAATCATGATGTCGGCACAACTGCGATGATCGTCGACAGCCGCACGATACCGTCCATGCCAGAGTCGGGACCACGGGCCAGGTAGGATGGGGCAGGCGACCCAGAGGTTCGAAGGTGATGCGGGGCGGACTCACTGGGA
The DNA here is from genome assembly GCA_021780095.1 of Acidobacteriota bacterium. Next base: position 18,695 of record JAJXZK010000245.1, read on the forward strand.
CATCTGCTGGCCCTGCATGTCACTGCGACCCACGAACAGGACCGCACGCAGGTCGAGCAGTTGGCCGAGCAGATACATCAGATCACCAGTGCAAGCCCAGGGTTTTGCGGTTGCCCTGACCATGCCGAGGGTGCAGGATCTGACGTCCTCCTACTTTGTACGTTGCGAATTGTGCGGCCCTATCAATACAAAGATTGTGGACAATGAGTACTGGCAGTCCACCACGCTCGATGATCTGGGCCCTCTCTCCAACGATTCAGCATTTTCGCTGAAGCAGGTGAGCTGGGCAAATTTCACAGCCCTCAACGCCATGACGAAAGTTTCTGTAAAAATCACCGGCACGTTGCACGCAGTCGGCGGCGAGGACAGCTTTGCGATCACCTTGCGAAATCCGTCGAAACATATTGCGTTCTTTGAGCGCGCCGCAGTAACAGCGGGGAAAGACGGCGATGAGATCCTGCCGGTCATCTATAGCGACAACTATGTGACACTTTTCCCTGGCGAAACCACCATCATGCGAGGACATTTCCGCACAGCGGAGCTTTCCGGAAAGCAGCCGTGGCTTCGGCTCGAAGGCTACAACATAACCAAGGAGTTGGGAAGGCTTCGATAAACTGGCCGATATTATCGGAAGTACCTATTGGGCGCTATTGGGGAAACACGAAGCCGTTTCGCGCCAATACGTCGCCTCGAATTGTTCGGGCATGGTTTCTGTTCCAGGAAATTCGGTAGTTGGAGTGCGGATTCACGCCGGAAAACCTCACAGTTACCGTGTGCAACGTTGGGAATTTAGAAATGTCGAAGGAAATCGAATCGGGGCCGACCCTTACATTGCGCAGTGAGCAGGCATTGAAGCCGATGCCCACTTTCCTTTGGAGGTCGATGAATGCGTCGCCTAGTACTGGGTACATCATTTCGATGGAAGTCATACCGCTTCCCGCGCCCCAATTGAATCCGGTCAGCGAGCCTGGTTCGTCAAGATAACCGGTGTGCGCCCAATTTTCCCATGGCGCGATAGCAAACGTCGAGCGCGCCGCCGCGACGGCGCGTTCCAGATATTCTTGACTGCCCGTTTCCTTGTAATAGTCCCACAGCAAAATGGCCGCATAGGCTTCGCGCGCATCGCTCCACTCCGCATCTGTATTTTGAGTCGTGAAGCCCCCGACCAGTTTAGGTGAAAATGCCGGGTTATTCCAAACTTGTTGCGTCAGAAGCAGATAGTCCAATACATGGGTTCCAATTTCAAGATATTCGCGGTCTTTGGTTACGTGGAATAGCTCAAGATAAGCCTTCGCTGCTTGGATTTGGGAGAGGTTGTTCTGCGGATATTGGGCCGTCCACGGATCGTAAAATCCAAATAGTTTTCGAGCGCAGGACAGAAAGGTTTCGAAATCGAACCAGCGCTCTCTGGGTAGTACCTCTCGCGTGATGAACGCCATTGCAAGGGTTGCGGCATTCAAATAAGCCCGATCTCGAGTAATCTGAGCCAGCGAGGCGAGAAACAGTCCTGAAGCCGCTGTCTCTGCGTTGAAATCGCGAAACACCTTTATAGGCTGCAAGTTCGTGTCATACCACGAGGGGATTACGCCGCTAGCCAATTGATGCTTGACTAAGAAATCGCCATAAGGACGAACGAAAGCGATAATCTCTGCTTTCCTGTCCGGAGTAAGGTTCTCAGCCCATTGAAGCATCCAGTACGCAGTCCAAGACATGTCGAAAGTATGGTAATCGTCGGAGTACCCCGCCCACCCGTCGTCACGAATCCAACGCTTGCCGTTGAGCAGGTAAATAGTCGGGAATGCGCCGCCATGCTGAGGACTTGAGAGCGCCAGATTTAAGACACTTTCCGCCTTGTTTTCAATTTCCTTATTTCCAATGCTGCGGCCATATAAATACCATCCGTACGCGGAACGCAGCGTCTGAAACCAGGCGTTAAACCACGCGTCCGGAGCAGGCTTGTCCCACTGTCCCCAAGGATTTCTGTTGCTGACCAATGTTCCGCACCGCCGGTCGCCGCAATCAAATCCGCGATATACCTGGTTCGCGTAACGAATCCATGTGTCTTTCTGCCA
>JAJXZK010000131.1 GCA_021780095.1 Acidobacteriota bacterium
GCTGACAATGCACAAGCTTGGTTCAGGCTGGCTCTCAATGGTCTACGGTAAAACAGAAAATGCTCTAAAAGAACGGCGTCATACCGGAGCCGGATCTACGTGCCTCCAGCAAAGCTATGACCGAAATTGCCTAATCGCGGCACCCGCGAGAGTCTGCCGACTCTTGAATAGCCGCACCGCACCTATATAGGTGGGATCGCCCATCGAGGAGAGCTTTCTGCCGCAGCACATGAGCTGATCCTCGATAGAGAAGGGAACAGCATATCTGAGATGCTCTGCGGTGGTTACGAAAAAATACGTCTTCAAAACATCGCCGACACTTACAATCGGAAGATCATCATGTTTACAGGAGAGGCGATGAAAAAGAGACGTTTGGAAAAAGCGCAGCGGTGCCTATTGGCCACCGTAGTTATGGCTCTCGTGACTCTGGGCAGTGCTTCTGCACAAAATAAGGCCATAGGTTTTACCAAGGGCATGCCATTTAGTGATGGCTTTGTGGCGGGTAGCACGCTGTATGTTGCGGGACAGCAAGGTCCTGATTCACACGGCAAGGTGACAGGTACCGACATCACTACTCAAACCACGAATGCGATCGCGGCGGTGAAAAAGGTGGTGGAAGAGGCTGGCTTCAAAATGACGGACCTCGTTTCGGTAACGGTCTATGTCACCGATCTCAACGATGTCGCAAAAATGAATGATGTTTACAAAGAGCTGATGCCCGATCCAAAACCAGCTCGGGCTACGGTCCAGGTTGCCGGCTTGATTGGTGGCGCGAAGATAGAGATCTCTGCCATAGCCGTTAAGCAGTAACGCTTCACGTTTACTCGAAGGCAGGGTGACGAGTCACGATCACGCGAATCTGGCAAGCGGTACCGCTTCGGCGATGCCGCGCCCAGCACGCGAAGCGCTGGAACTCCGTTGCGGAGCATGGCTGGAATCTGTCCGCTCCTGAATTTCACGGTTCAGGCCCGTTTCTGTGTCACTTGGCCAAAAAACCGCAGCAGGTTGCCACTCCAGAACTTGTCGATGCGCTCTTCCGAGTAGCCGCGACGCAACATGGCATCGGTGATCATAGGAAGATCGCGCACGTCGCGCATCCCGCGGGCCAGGGTGGGACCGCCGTCGAAGTCAGACCCGAAGGCCACATGGTCTTCGCCCACCATCTGGATAGCTTTGTCCACCACTGCCACCCAATCGTCGGCCGACATCATGACAGAGTCCGGCACGTCTGCGCCCGGCATGGGAAACTGCGGCGCCACCAGCTTGTCGATCTCATAGATCGTCTTGCCTTTCACCTCTTCCGGAATGTCAGCCGTGTTCCAGAACGTCTTATGCTTGTGGGCCGTGACCCACGCGTACTCCTTGGGGTAGTTGAACTCGCTGCCGATCTGGAAGCCGATGATACCGCCCTTGGCCGCCATCTTTTTCAGCAGCCAGTCCGGCATATTTCTGGGGATGTCGTTGACGCTGCGCAGTCCCTGGTGAGTGGCGATGATGGGACCGTCGCTGACGTCGATCGCCTGGGAAGTCGTTTCGTCGGAAGAATGAGACACGTTGATCACCATGCCCAATCGGTTCATTTCGCGGATGACATCGCGACCATGCGCGGTAAGACCGCCCCATTTGGGCGGCGAGCAGCAGGCATCTGCGTAGTTTTGATCCCAGTTGTGCGCCGAAAGCTGGGCGGAGCGCAATCCCAGTTGGTGAAGGTCGCGCAGAATTCCAAGGTCCCCATCCAGATCATAGCTGCCCTCAATATCCAACACCGCAGCCATCTTGCCCTGGGCACGGATGCGCTTGATGTCGTCTTCGTTCAGCGCCAACTCCACCTGATCGCGGTTCATCTGCATCTGTTGCAGCGCGTGATCAATGCGGCGAAATGCCTGCTTGGTCTCAAATCGTCCGGGATAATACTCCTCGGGAACAAATACTGACAGGAAGAACGCGCCGACTCCGCCTTCCTTGGCGCGCTGCAAATCCCATTGGCCCTTGGTTGTGCGCGTGCCCATGCTACCGCCATGGTAGAACTCGCGGTCTAATGCGTGCACATGCCCGTCGAACACAAACGTGCGTCGATGCACCGCCAGAGCATGCGCAGAGATTCGAGGAGCCGGTTGATCGACGAGGGACCCTTGCGAGCTGGATTGACCCCAAAAGGCAGGCATCAGCGCAGCGGGCGCTAACGCGGTATAGCCAAGAAATCGGCGGCGGGTCAGCATTAGCTTCTCCAGAAGGTGGACTGCGGATTGGGCCGGTAATGGACGTCCAGATTCGGCGTCGACACTCGGAATTGTCCCTGAAACAAAGAATCAATTCCAGCAATGAGAATGCCATTCGTCAGCAAGGGCGATCCCTTTATGGCGTCCTTCTTTCTCGTTGCAGAGAAGACGTCTGCGGGCAGTATATAGGAGCATTCACCAGTTGTTCTTGCTACACTGGCTTGCGAAACGTCAACCCACGGAAGGAACAACGGATATGGAAAAGCAATCGAGGAGAAATCTCCTCAGGAACGCAGCAAAAGCTGCGATGGTTGCCATCAGCGGAGTCATGATCCATGAAAAATCATCAGCCCTCGCGGGAATTCCTGCCTCGCAACCCTCCGGACGCATGGAGAAGAGGCTTCCGGCGGGGATTGTGCCGCCCTCGCCACCGGTACCCATTTCCAACGTAGTGGCGTACGGCAACCTGCTTTTCTTTTCCAGTGTCGGCGACCATGCGGCAGGCACGATTGAGGAGCACACGAAGTTCGCAATCGATGCTCTTGAGAAGAATCTGATTGCCGCAGGCTCATCGCTGCAAAAGGTATTGAAAGTGAGCGTTTTCCTGAAGAATATTGACGACTACGACAGAATGAACGTAATTTATAAGGCCCGCAACTGGGGTCCCATTCCTCCGGCACGCACCGTAATTGCTCCTGCCGGTATCCCCTACAATCCGCTGTTTGAAATCGACTGCATCGCCTACATCTAAAGGTTGGATATGGCTCAAAATCTGAAATCTGCCAAACGTCCGCAACTTGCGGCTGTGGTTACGGCCTATAGAAAGTATTTGCACCCCCAGCATGTCGTGGACCGGTTTCTGGATGGTTATGGATGGGGCGGGACGTACCATCATCCGCAGATGGATGTGGTCGCGCTGTATGTCGACCAAAAGGGTGAGGGCGATGTATTCCAGGATCGCCTGGATCGACATCCATCGTTGAAACTCTACCCCACCATCGCGGAGGCGGTCACCCGTGGTACCAGCAAACTGGCAGTCGACGGAGTGGTCGTGGTCGGCGAGCACGGCGAGTATCCGCTCAGCCCCACGGGGATACCGATGCATCCGCATTTCAGGTTCTTCGAGGCAATCACCCAGGTTTTCCGCGATAGCGGTCGATCCGTTCCCTACTTCAACGATAAAGAGCTTTCTTGGAAGTGGGATTGGTGCAAGCAGATGGTCGACACCTCCCATGAACTGGGCTTTCCGCTTCAGGGGGGATCAAGCCTCGCAGTCACCTGGCGAGTTCCGTCGGTTGAGATGCCGCTGGACACAACCATTCGCGAGGCCATCTCGATCGGTTATGGTGGTATCGCCAGCTATGACTTCCATGCACTGGAAACGATTCAGTGCATGGTGGAGCGGCGCAAGGGCGGAGAAACCGGCGTCGAGTGGCTGCAAACCTATCGCGGTGACAGCTTCTGGAAAGCGCATCGGGAGGGATTGTGGTCGCAGGCCCTGTTCAAGGCGGCACTGAGCCGCAGCGATACCTTGAAGTCTGGAAGTCCTACATTTACCGATGTCTTCCCAACCGTGGATCAGTTGCAGGCGATGGTTCCCGATCCGGTTGCCTATCACTATCAGTATCGCGATGGTTTGCGTGCGACGATGCTGCTGCTGAACGGGCTGGTGCGCGACTTCACGTTTGCTGCAACCATTGATGGACAACCCAAGCCATTTTCTACGCAAATGTACCTGCCCATGCCCGATGGGCGCACCACACTGGCAAGTTTCTTCAGCCCGCTTGTGCATAACGCGGAGCTTATGTTCCTGACCGGTAAAGCGCAGTATCCGGTCGAACGGACACTGCTGACAAGTGGCCTGCTGATCGCTGGCGTCGAGAGCAATAATAAGGGACTGCAGCGCGTCGAGACGCCGAACCTCGCGGCCGTACATTACCAACCTAATCCTGAGTCCACCTTCTGGAGGAGCTAATGCTGACCCGCCGCCGCTTTGTAGGCTATTCCGCACTGTCGTCCGCTATGTTGGCGTGTCCCTCATGGCTGCGTTCCGGCTTCGGCCAGACCCCAAGGGCAGCCCAGCGTCCGCTGCGCCTGGCCATCCTCGGCAGTGTTTACCACTTCGGATCGAATCTGCAGACCATTGGAGACCGCTTTTTGGTTGGGTATCCGCTTGAAGGTGACTGGCACATGCCAAATGTGCAGGTGGTTTCCGTGTACGTCGATCAGCGAGTGCGGAAGACCAATGCCGCGCCCACAGAGTTTCAGCGCATGATGAACGGCAAGGTCAAAGACTTCACCAAGTCACGGTCCGGGCACCCTCCGATCGCGCAAAGCGCGCAAGAATCCAGTCCGTCGGGGAAACGAGCGGCGCAGCCTGTGGAGCCCGAGAAACTGGAGCCCGCGGCCGATTTGAGCGAATCGCGTTCCCAGCAGTTTGGCTTTCGACTGTGCCGCAATATCCCAGAAGCGCTGCGCTGTGGCGGCAGCCGGATCGCCGTTGACGCCGTGCTGGCCATAGCCGAACAAGGCGGAGATTATCCGTACTCCAGCAATGACATGGGACAAATCCTGCTGCCAACCTACGATTGGTTCCAGCAGTGCGTCCACGTCTTCGAAGCGGAGAACCACGCTCTCCCTTACTTCAATCACGAGCAGCTCTCCTTCAGCTTCCCGGAAGCGCAGAACATGGTGAAAACCGCAGAGCGGCTGAAATTCCCGCTGCTGGCTGGCTCTTCGATGCCTGTAACCTGGCGCTTGCCGGATGTGGACATACCGCTGGGCGCGCCGGTACAAGAGGCCGTGATGGTAGGCGTGGGCAGCTTCGACAGCATGGATTTCGATGCGCTCGACGCCATGCAGAGCATGCTAGAGCGACGCAAAGGTGGAGAAACGGGCGTAAAGGCGGTGCAGTTGCTAGAAGGCGACGAGGTGTGGGCGGCCAGGAAAGCAGGGCGCTGGTCCGAAGACCTGATGAGTTCTGCCCTATCCCGCAGCGACACGCCGTTGGGCCTGACCGTGCTGGACGGCCGCACTCAAGACCTGGCCGCCCCCGGCGTCTTGCAGCAACTGGTAAAAGATCCGGCTGCATATTGCATCGAGTACACAGATGGGACGCGCGCCACACTGCTCATGCTCAACGGCGCTATCAGAGATTTCAATATCTCAGCGCGGATAGCTGGCCACGGCTTGGTGTCGACCCAGTTCTTTATGCCGCCAGCGCCAAACCAAACCTACTCGGCTTGCCTGGCAACGAAGATCGAGCAGATGTATCAGACCCGGAAGGCGCCCTATCCAGTACAGCGCACCTTGCTGACCACGGGCCTGCTGGAGGCATGCCTGAGTTCGAGGCATCGCTTGAACCAGCGGTTGGAGACTCCCCAGTTGGCGATAAATTATCGCCCGTCCGCCGAATCACAATACGCTCGCACCTGAGAAGCGGAATCACTATCGGTGCGGAGCATTTCATTGGTGAACTTCAGAATGATGGAGCGGGAAGCCAAAATTCCTGCGGTCGAGAAGTCGTCTTCAACCAGGCGAACAATCTCGTGAGCCGTATGAGCTTCGTCCTCAGAGGTTACGACATCCTTCTTTGAGGGTGGGGCATCGCGCCCAGATGGACACGTCCTCCGATTTTCAGCCAGGGAACATCGAATTGTGTGAATCCATCTTGATGGCTTGGCTTGAGGATCTCGTGGCCGCGCTCTGGGGTTTCATAGCGAATCACTGAGTAAGAGCCCTTGATGCGTACCTGTACCGGCATCGGATCCGCAGAGTAATTCAGTAGTTCGACGATAGCACTGGAGGTGCCTGGAAGCTTATAAGGCATCGCGATGATCGTGGACGCATTCCAGAGAGAGATGGGCAATTTCTTTTCGCCCAATAGCCGACGAACTTCCTTTGAAAATGTTTCGGGATCGGCAATGCCTTTGGCGATTTCGATCACTTTGCCGTTTCCGATCATATAGATCACCGAATCGCCACTGACTCGGCGGGCTACACTCAATTGGGCGGAGAATGGGCTGGATACACTCACCAGAATCGCCACCCCTCCATCCTCTACAAACCGTGCCAGCTGTCGGGTCGCAGCCTCATCCGACGGGGCGAATACGACAATGAGGTCCAGGCCTTGTAGAGTCTTCGGTGTCAGCTCGCCAGGAGGAAGCACGCGACAGGGAATGTTGTGTCGAGCCATTAAGTTCATGGGTTCATACGACGCATCATAGTTGTTGGTTACCACGCCCACGGTAGCCGGAAAAGCGACGGGCGATTCGGCCGCTCTGAGGTAAAACTCGATGTACTTCGCGATGCATTGCCAGGTGGCCCACCCTTCGTCGCTTCCGCTCACGAGTGCTTTCTGGAGGCTGGGGTGCAGATGCAGGACCAAGTCGGAATGAAGAGCGCCAGCTTCGGCCACAGCGAGTGAATAGTCCTCCCTGCTGGGGCCTAACTGTTGCTGCAACGCATCGGAAAGATCCCACTTGAAATCGATCAAGGGAGTTTGAGTGGGATGAAACGCGCGGTCATACCCAATAAGAGCCAGGTTGGAATTAATCCAGGGCTGTTCGGTGGCGCTTGAGACGCGTAGGATGCCTTGCTGGGTAATGACAGTGCTTCCCATCATCTCCGGCTGCTTGGCGTTGGGATTGGGAGATAGCACGGCAAGGTTGGGATGTGACGAGCGAAGGTCCCTGGCGGATGCCTCTGCCTTTTCTTGCTCAGAATCAGTCGTTTCCAGAATGATTCCTGAAATTCCCATGGCGCGGCTGCTGTTCGCCGCCACCGATGCCTGATCGAGAGTCACTGCGGCGTACACGCGATAGCCCTGTTGTCGAGCGCTTTCCAGCAAGGTCGGGGAAGCACCCCAGGGAATTACCAGACCATGCGCGAGCAGAGTTCTGGGAGGCAGCGTTGGCTCAGTCCAGCGAATCCAGACTCTGCCCCAGGCGGTCTGGGGAATGACTGGTGACTCGGTCCGTGTTCCATCGTCCTGGCCGCTTGAGATGACGGGATTTAGCAACAATCCCGCCGTTCCCAAGCCCGCACTTTTAACGAATCGACGTCGATCCATGAGTTTCACTCCAGGCTAGAGCAGACTTGGCGCCACATCTTTTACATGGCTCATCCGCGCTACGTTTGTCATCAGAATTTCCGGGCCACTTGTCACAGTCTGCCGCAGCCCTTCCGGTGAAATCCAGACGGCAGCCACATTAGGTAATCTTTTCACCAGATCCCGTCCCTTGGCAGGACCCATCAGCAACAGGACGGTAGAAAGAGCGTCGGAGGCCGTTGCGGATTCTGCGACGACGCTGACGGCGGTGGCCGATTCGAGCGGCTCACCCGCGACGGGGTCGATGATGTGTCCGAATTCGGGCAGCCCGAGCAAGCTGGATGGAGTCTGCTGCGATGTCGAAACGCTGTTTTCATTCAATAGGACGTAAGGATCAAATGGTGTGGTCGGATCGCACAGGTGCACCTGCCAACCGGATTCTCCAGGAGGGTAGCCGATTGCGTAAAACGTACTCCCTCCCGAATTCATCAGCGCACACCCGATGCCGAAGGAACGCAACACGGCGGCGGCGCGATCTACCGCGTACCCTTTTCCAATCGCGCCCAAATCTATCTCCAGGCGCGAAGAGTGAAAGCGAATCCGATTGGGAGGAATCAATTCAACCTGGCGATACCCCACACCGTGTAAAAGCCTTTTTCCCTCGGTCGGACTCGGAACCGGCTGGCCGCAACCCACGGCTTTCCACCGCTTAGCCAGCGGCCCCACCGTGACGTCGAAGGCTCCATTCGAGAGATTGGAAAAATGCAACGATTCCTGGATCACCTGATATAGATCCTGGCTTACCGTTTGCGTCTGGAGATGCGCTGTGCGGTTTAAGCGGCTCAGTTCGCTCGCGGGTTTGTAAATGCTCATCACCAGTTCCAGGCGATCCATCTCCTGAAACGCGCGATCCATCGCCAAGGACGCCTTCGTGGGATTGGTTCCGTACGTGGCGATCTCAAAAACCGTGCCCATGGCGAAGTGTTTTCTGAAAACCGGGGCCTGGGCGACGGGCAGGTCTGGCGAAAGAACGGGTGGCGTCAGGACGGGACGTTGAGCCGGTCTGGTTGGGAGGCGGCTACTCCAGCGCATAGACCATACCATTCTCGCTTGCCAGGTATATGCGGCCGCCAGCCAGGACCGGAGCGGACTGAAGACCACCGCCCAATCCTGCCCTCCATAGCACCTGGCCTGAAGCAGTATCGAGGCACAGAACGGGGCCCTGCGCGTTCACGGCAACCACGGCCTCGCTGATCACGGGGGGCGATGTGATCGCACTGCCGGCGAAGGTTTTCCACATCAGCTTGCCGGTCCGAATGTCCAACGCATAAATATTTTTGTCTTTGCTGCCAAAGAAGACGACATTTTTAGAAGCCGCGGGAGACGAGGATATTCCAAGCTTCGTCTCGCATTTCCAACGCACGGCTCCAGTGCCAGCATCCAGCGCATAGAAGAAGAAGTCCTCCGAGCCGACCAGAACCAGATCGTCCACCACAGCCGGCGTGGAATCGATGCCATCTCCGGTTGGCGTACTCCACTCGATTCTTCCGGACGAGGCAGCCAGAGCGTATACTTTCCCATCACCACAACCAAAATAAACATGCTTCTCCGCAGCGTAGGCAGAAGCAGAGATTCGCCCTCCGATATTTTGTGTCCAACGCGGCTTTCCGGTCTTGTGTTCGACCGCGTAGAAACTTCCGTCGGCGCTACCGAAGAAGACGGTTTCATCGCGGACCACGGGCGAGCCCCACACTTGTCCCCGCGTGGCGGTCTCCCAAATTGTTTTGCCCGTATCCCGGGCTAAGCTATATACGATCCCGCTGTCGCAGCCAAAAAGGAGACTGTTGCCGGAAATCGACGGGGTGGAGTGAATCCAGTTGGGAAACTGGCGGGTCCACCTGGGGCGCCCGGTCTCAGCATCCAGGGCATAGACAGCTCCATGAATCTCTGCCACGTACAAAAGCTTGTCGCGCAGCACAGGCGCCGAAAGAATAGCCCTGCCTGCGCGAAACTGCCACCGCACACCTTTGGGCCTTCGCCATGAGGCATCGCGCCCTCCACCCGTGCGGGAGTTATCGCTCAGTAAGGTGACCCAATCGCGATCTGTGCTTGCGGGATTGCCCATCATGGTGTTTACGTAAGCCGGAGTTGACGATGATCGATCAGTTTCCGGTCGGAGACGCCCAATCCCAGTTTGCCAGCCGCCGCGATGTGTCCCGGCTGACGAAAGAATAGGTTCTTATCGGGATTTCGGTAGAACTCCCCGCTGTCCGTAGTCAAAGTTTTTGGATCGTTATCCCAGACCGAAATCGCCCCCTCCTCGTGCCTCTTTTTGTCGATGGCCTCCAGCTCGATGGTATCCATCCCCACCGGATCGGTGCCAATGAAAAGGGTCTTCGCTTCATAGACGAAATCCCAATTCGTGGTCAGAGGACCCCCGTGCCAAACTTCGCGCATTCCGTCCATGATGTTCAACACCGCCTTGGATCGCAAAGGCTCTGTGGAGCAAAGGTAACCGATGAAGGGATCGGTAAATGTATAAGGTGCCTGGTGGGTGCGCGCCACATTGTTGAAGCAACCATAGCCGAGGTTCTTCAGGCAACCCGTCACTCCGGCGGCCGAGTGATCCTTCATCGTCGGAACATTGATGATTTTGGTTAGATCCTGGGTGACAACTTTCGCGAGGAAGGACCGCGTTTCCGACTCTCCGAAGAAATTCGCATCGCAATACACATCAAGATCGTAGCGCGAAGCATCGAAGGCACCGCATTCAATGCCCACCAATCGAGTTCCGACAGGGATAAGAGCCTGGTAGGAACCCATTTCGATCTCGTAAGCGTAGCGGTCAAAAACCACGATGTTCTGGGCGGGAACGCCAATCGAACGCAGCGCCGCGACGATCTCCCGTACGATCTCGGGGGAGGAATAGCAAACCGGAGCCCCAGAGGGGTTGATCTTGATTCCCACCACGTCGTGGGGTTCAATGAACTTTTGCCACGCCGCCGCCGACGAACTTTCGCCAGTCAGCTCCTTCATCCCCTCATTCAGCATACGGCCAATAATCGGCTGGGAAACACGGTTGCCTGAAATGGAATCCTTGTGGAAGACTTCTACCACCCGTCCGGGGAACAGGCCCGGGATTCCCAGTGGCGACGGCTTACTAGTAGCGATCCCGTGTGCCTCGATCAGAGGCGTGGCTGGCCGGGCTGCATTTGCCTCGCCTCTCCCAACACCTGAGTTAAGCATCAGCGCCGCGGTTCCCAGCCCCGCGGTCTTGACGAAATCTCGTCGATCCATCAGCAAGCTCCCAACGTGACAGCCCGGTGCATCTGGGCGAATTTCCTTTGAAACAAGCGAAGCCAAGGACCTTCAAAATCCTGCAGGACTTCGCGAAGACTATGCACAACGATCATAGCAATTGGCTGAAATTCGCGGTTTTCTCTGCTGGTAGCAGGGGAGAAGCCGACACTGCTGACTAGATGGCGGTGTAGGTAGTCGATTGACAGCCAAGCTCCGAACCAATTTCCCTGCTGATAGGGAAATTACCAGGGGATTTCGCGAATTCGGCTGAAGAAACTCGCTTCGGACGCGTCTATCTTAAGGAATGTATAGCGATCGCCGTCACGCGTGTCAATGTTCCTGCGCAACCGAACAGGGAATTATCACCCCTCTATCAGGGAACAGCATTTCCCCTGATACCCTGCCAAAGATGGTTTAGGCGTGAATCCGGGCGAGCTTAGTCACTCGGCCAATTCGATTCCAGTCGGAGACATAGATATTGGCGTCTTCGTCGATGAAACATCCGTGAGCTGCGCTGAACGATGCAGGAGCGACCTGACGCGGCTGGACCTGGTAGTCCGCCCACTGAGCCAGGTGCGGATTATCTCCGAGGAAAGCTACCGGAACGTTGTCCCGGTCCAGGATCGTGACGCGTCCTTCCAGTTCAGAAACTACTGCATAGTCTCCAAAGAAGCTTACCTGGCATGGCCGCCGCAGATGCAGCGTGATCGTCTGCACAAACTTTCCGTCGAAATCGAAATGAACCAGGCGACGGTTCTCACGATCGCAGATCAGCAACAACGGCTGGTCATAGCGTGTATCGACGGCTAAACCGTGGCTGCAGTCGAATAAGCCGTTCGACTTACCCTTGCCGGCATAGCTCGCGCGATAGGCACCGTTCTTATCGAACCTGAAGAGGCGTGAGTCGCCATAGCCATTGGCGATGAAGATGTCGCCGTCCGGACCCGGGACGGCCGCTGTGAGCCGCCACTCGTTGGGTGCTTTAAAGCCGGCCTCCGGCGGAGCGGTGATTTTCTGCACGACCGTGCCATCGGTCTTCATCTTGACGAAAAGCCAGTTCTCCTTGGGAGTGCCCTTCTGCACGGTGGTGTAGAGGTACTCGACGCCGCCTTCCTGGGCATAGAACATGGAGTGGACCTCAGGATATTCGCGGGCAATCGTTTTCAAGAGACGTCCATCGGGGCCGTAGACCAGAATTCCTGTCTGGCTCTGCGTGCTGACGTAGATATGGCCGGCTTTGTCGGTGGCGATGCCGCCGTGAGTGCCACCAAAGGCGGTCCCGGAGGGTAGTTGTCCCCATCCCGGCACAACCTGGTAGGTCCACTGACCGTTGCCTGTCTGCAGGGTCACGTCCGCAGAGCTTTCGCCAGGGTGGCAGACCTCTGCTTCCGCACCTTTTCCTGCGAGAGCGGCCAGTGCAGCGGCTCCGGTGGCGGCGCAGAAATGGCGTCTATCGAATACTGCTGTGGCGGCTTGGTTCCGTGTCCGGTTCATGGCACACTCCTGGCGACGGCATGCGTCAACTCCGCGACAGGCGCGGGTTGTGCGGGCGTGTTGTAAAGGTACACGTGGCGCAGATTCTTCATTGAATGTAGCGGAGCCACGGCGGTCTTTGTTACTTTCGTCCCACTCAGGTTGAGATAAGTCAACTGCGAGAGCGGAGCCAATTTCGAGAGTCCATTGCCCGTGACGGCGGTTCTTTCGAGATGGAGAGCGCGCAGGTGTGTGAATTGACTGAGCGTGTCGAAGCTTGCGTCTGTCACCGCCGTGCCTCCCAGTTCCACTTCGACAATGTAGGGCGCGAATTTCTGGAATTGTGCAAGCTGGGCGTCGTTGAAGGTTGCGGCCACATCTTCCGTGTTGAGTATCAATCCATCGGAGGCCTTGCTTGAGACTGGCGTGAGTTTGGCTCCCTGGCGGTTCTCCATATCGAGGATTTCCGGCATCCATCGGCTGTAGTCCCCTACCGGAACGAGCGGCGCTTCTGTCTGCTCGCGGATGGAGACGCCGGCCACTTTGGCGGCTGCGGGGGAGGCTCCGTCGAGGATCCATGCTCGAATCCACGCGATCTCCTCCGGCTTCAGAGGGGGCTTACCTTCCGCGGGCATGAAGTGCTTTTGGCTGGGCGGAAGCGTCACCCTTTTCAACAGCAGGCTTTGGTCGGGCTTGCCAGGGATGATGACAGCGCCCTGCTTGCCGCCTTCCATGAGCGCGGTATACGAGTCGAGCCTTAAACCGCCCTTCACTTTCTGCTGACCATGACAGGTCACGCAATTGGCGTCGAAGATGGGATTGAGATGTTTGGCATAGAAGGAGCCAGGGACGGTGTCTGCCTGCACCTTTCCAAGGACGAGAAAGCGCTTCATGCGTGCGGGCATGTATTCCGTGAGATAGTTGCTTCCGTGCGTCAAGGAGCCGCCCAGGTGCGCCGCCCACGACAGCAGCAATAGGACAGCGGCCAGGAGCATCGGGTACACGCGAGGGACAGATCCGGAGGTCCACCAGGGCCGGACGAGCATACAGACGAGCACCCCGATGGTCAGCGTGATTCCTCCCCACATGTGGCGGGTCACGCCAAGGCCGGCATCTCCGCTGCCGTAGGCCAGCAGAAATCCCAACGTGAGTGCGCAGACACAACCGATGAAGGCCACACCCAGTACGAATCCGGCGGCCTCGCGCAACGCTGGCTGGCGTGCTCCGGCAATTTCAAGCAGGGGAACGAGGAGGAGCAGGCCGATCGGAAGATGCACAACGAGGGGATGAAACCGCCCCAGAAACTGCTGCCAGTCGGCATGTTGCTTTCCATCGAGTTTGACGAGCCAGGGCAGCAACAGCAGCGCCACGCTGATTGCAGTGGCGACGAGCCAGACTGCCCGCGTCAACCTGCGGTTTGCGAGCAGCCTGCCAGAGAACAAATCGGCGATTTGTGCGGCCTTCACGCGAGCAGTCCGGGCACGACGCTGGCGGGCGTCGTCCCAGTCAGCTTTTGATCGAGCCCCTGGATTTTATAGGTCAGCTTGTTATGGTCGATGCCCAGACAGTGCAAAATGGTCGCGTTGAAATCGCGAACCGGCACAGGGTCCTTGGCGACGTTGTAGCTGTACTCATCCGTTTCCCCGTACGTAATTCCGGGCCGCACGCCGCCTCCCGCCATCCACGTTGTAAAGCAGCGCGGATGATGATCGCGTCCATAATTTTCATGGGTGAGCCCGCCCTGACTGTAGACGGTGCGCCCAAACTCGCCCGCCCAGATTACAAGCGTGTCGTCCAGCAGTCCTCGCTGCTTGAGGTCAGTGACCAGGGCATAACATCCGCGGTCCGTCTCCCGGCAAAGAACAGGAAGCACCCCGGTCACATCCCCGTGTACATCCCACCCGCGTTTGTAGACCTGGGTAAAGCGGACGTCTCGCTCCGCCATTCGCCGCGCCATTAAGCAGTTATAGGCAAACGTGCCGGGCTCCTTTGCCTCCGGCCCGTAGAGATCCCATGTGGACTGCGGCTCCTTGCTCAGGTCGGCGAGCTCCGGGACGGATGCTTGCATCCGATACGCCATTTCGTACTGCGAGATTCGTGAATTCGTCTCGGGATCGCCCAGTTCCTCAAAGTTCTGCCGATTGATGGCATTCACCGCATCGAGCATTCTGCGGCGCACCTCGCGGCTGACGCCGTTGGGGTCCGTGAGATAGAGCACGGGATCGCCGGAGGAACGCAGTCCCACGCCAGCGTACTCGGAGGAAAGAAATCCGCTGCTCCACAGCCGCGAAGAGACTGGCTGGTTGTTTTCCTTCGGGTTGACCTTGGTCTGCAGCACCATGAACGTCGGCAGATTGTCGTTCATGCTGCCCAGACCGTAGGCCAGCCATGAACCGAGGCAAGGCTTGCCTGCGTTCATGTTTCCCGTGTTCATCAGCATGATCGCGGGCTCGTGATTGATGGCGTCGGTGTTCATGGTTTTGATGATCGTGAGGTCGTCGACCATGCGCCCGGTATACGGGAGCAGTTCGCTGACCCATGTCCCCGACTTGCCATACCGCTGGAAGGCCCAGTGGGACGGCGCGATGGGAAACCGCGCCTGGCCGGCCGTCATCCCCGTCAACTGCTGCGCACCTCGTACTGAGTCGGGAATGTCCTTGTCATAGAGGGCAGCAAGGTTTGGCTTGTAATCCAGAAGGTCCATCTGCGGCGGGCCGCCTGACATGAACAGGTAAATTGCGCGCTTCGCCTTTGGGGCGAAATAAGGCAGCTTGCGATTGATGGCCGACGCCGCGGGCGAGATCTGCGCGCTCGCCGCCTGCGCATCGGGGCTGAGAGCACGGTCTCCCATCAGACTGGCCAGAGCTGCCCACCCGAGCACCTTGCCTGTGCGCCCGAGAAAACGGCGGCGCGTCTCGAGCGCAGCCCACTCCTGTTTCAATCCGGCCGGAATGGGCAGATCCATTACATCCGGGACGCGCTCGGTATCGGTACATAGCCGATGTTGCTTCATAATGTCTCCCTCAACTACTTCGTCACTGTCTCGTCCAGGTTCAGCATCTCGCTGGCCACCATGGTCCAGGCAGCTAATTCCGGCGCCGGGATGGACGGATCGCTCTTCTTTTCGCCCACTTCGATCAGCTTACGCGCAGCCCCGGGATCTGCCGCATAATGTTTTTCCATCTGCGCCAGCGAACCCTCCAACACGGAGGCCATCTGTGGTGGCGGATCGTGCGACAACAGAATGTCGCCCATCAAGTCGAGACGCTGCGCGGGCTGTTTACCGCCCGTCTTGATGACCCGCTGGGCCAGGGCCCGCGCGGCTTCAACCCACTGCACATCGTTCATGGTAACCAGCGCCTGCAATGGCGTATCCGTGCGCTGCCGGCGCGTGCATGCCGCGTCGCGCATGGGGGCGTCAAAGGCCTCCATGTCGGGCATCATCGCCATACGTTTCCAGTAGGTGTACATGCTGCGCCGGTAGAGCGCGTCACCATGCTGCTGAACATACGCCAATGTGTCGCTTCCGCCGATGCTCACCTGCTCCCACACGTTTGCAGGCTGATAGGGCTTGACGCTGGGGCCGCCGATTGTGTTCTGCAGCAGGCCTCCCGACTCCAGTGCGACATCCCGCAACATTTCGGCGTCCATGCGGAACCGTGGGCCATGCGCCAGCAGCAGGTTCTTCGGGTCTTTGGCAAGCTGCTCCGGGGTGGACTTCGCACTCTGCCGATACGTTGCCGACATCGCCATCAACTTGTACATGTGCTTCATGTCCCATCCGCTCTGGCGAAACTCGACCGCCAGCCAGTCCAGCAGCTCGGGGTTCGAAGGGCGCTGGCCCATAATGCCGAAATCTTCCGTGGTCTCCACCAGGCCGGTTCCGAACAATTCATTCCACATCCGGTTCACGGTCACGCGCGCGGTCAACGGATTTTCCGGGCTGACCGTCCACTTGGCCAGAGCCAGCCGGTTGTGAGGCATGCCCGCAGGCAACGGCGGAAGGAAGTGCGGCGTGTTCGCCTCCACCCTCTGGGTGCGCGCGGTGTACACTCCCCGCGTCAGCACGTCGGCATAGGGGATGGAAGACTTCTCCCAGGCCACAAGCGTGAGCGGGCCGCCCTCGGACAGCTTGACGAGCTGTGCATCCAGCTGGTCGATCTGGCTCTGGATCGCCCTGTAATCGGTATCGACGTCGTTGAGGTAAAACTGGCTGACTACATGCCACTGGTCCTGATTCCACCTGGCCTGCGGCGTGTGGGTTATCTCCGCCACATAGTCTTCGTAGGGGAGCCGCCTGGCTTCCTGCGCGGTAAGTGCGCGCCCATAGAGCCGGATGTCTTGGTAGCGGGTGTCCTGTGCCGGAGTAGCGTCAGGATATCTCCATCCCAACTGCATGGGAGCCTGCGTCCGTATCGTTGAGCGGCTGAGCGTATCGGAAACTACGCGGGTGGCAATGGCCACGCCGTTCACATAGAGTTTGACGCCCGACGCTTTGCCGGATCCATCGTAGGTGAAGGACACATGTCTCCACTTGCCGTCGAGAGGCAGAGGAGCGACGGCGGAAACCTTGATGGCGACCACCGGCGTGGTGTCCAGGGGATCTTTGGGACCCGGCTTTTTGGGCTCCTTCTTTTTGGCGACTTCCTTTTTGTGAGCGTCTGTTTTGTGCGGCGGCTTGTTGGGCGCCAGGTCCTTGGCGGTCAAGTCCGTGGGAGTGGGGTAATTGAACGGCTCCTTGTAAAGGAGCTTCTTTTCCGTTACTGCCTTTTTGGGCTTCGCCTTTTCTGCGGGTTCTTGATTTACCAGATCGACGCTGAGGATTCCCTTTTTTACGGAAAGATCCCAGCCGCGATTGTGCTGGGTGGTATCCATCTTCGAGATCAGAGCGCCGGACGTGCTCTCTACGGTGTAGTTCGGCGCGGCACGCAACATGAACCATCCACCCAGGGAGAAGGGCTGGTTCCACTCCTGATCGCCCGTCTGGCCCAGCATGATGTGGGTGCTGGCATCGATGCGAAAGTCAGGCCAGAGCCATGTCGTCTCGCCCCATTGCGGCTTCGATTTGCCGATGGGGAAACTTGCGGGACGGGCATTGGGGGCGCTGTTTTTCAGCACCTCGCCACCGCTTTCATCCAGGCGCAGACGAAGCATCAGCTTATCGGGCGAGACGGGCTGGGGAGGGTTCTGCTTCGACGCGAGCCAGCGCTGTACCAGGTCGTGCGCCTGCAATTGCGCGGCGTTCAGCTGGGCGGCGAGCTCGGACCGCTTCGCGAGCACCCGGTCGTAGGCTTCAGCATTCTGCGGCCGGGGAACGCGGGCGACTGGTGTCCATACCGGCCTGTCTCCGTTGAACGGCAGCTCATCGATATTGTTGAAGAAGGCACTGAGCGAGTAAAAGTCCTTCTGTGTGGTCGGATCGTACTTGTGATCGTGGCAGACAGCGCAACCCACCGTGAGGCCCATGAAGGTTGCGCCGTAAGCCTCGGTGCGCTCCCGGGCCATGTTGACGCGAAGTTCTTCGGGAATGGTTCCACCTTCGTTGCTGCTCACTCCCAGGCGGACGTAGCCGCTGGCGATCAAGGGGTCAAGATTTTTTGCCGGCAGAAGATCTCCGGCAATCTGCTCCATTGCAAACTGATCAAAGCGCTTGTTGCTGTTGAAGGACCGAATGACGTAGTCGCGATAGGGCCAGATGTCCCGGCTGTTGTCGTAGTGTAGGCCGTAGGTATCGGCATAGCGCGCATAATCCATCCAGTAACGCGCCCGCGCTTCTCCATATTTATTGCTTGCGAGGAGTCTGTCCACTACGTGTTCATAGGCTTGTGGCGACTTATCGTTTGCGAACGCCCTGACCTCCGCCGGGGTTGGCAGTAAACCTGTCAGGTCGAGTGTCACACGCCGGATCAAAGTGTCCTTGTCCGCTTCCGGAGAGGGATGCAGACCCTCCTTCCTGAGCCGCGCGAGGACAAATGCGTCAATCGGCGTTTTGGCCCAACCATTGGTCTGGAGCGCAGAGGGGAGTGGCGGCCTGGCAGGCTTCTCAAACGCCCAATGCGGACGATAGACAGCGCCCTCCTTAATCCACTCCCTGAGGATGGCAATGTCCGCGGCCTTCATCGGTTTCGCTTCGCCTTGCGCCGACTGGGGCATAAGGTAGTGAGGATCTTTGGACTCGATCCGCTTGATCAGCTCGCTACGCTCCGGGTGTCCGGGAACAATCGCATCGGGGTGGTGCGGGCGCTTCGCGAAGGCCGATTCCTTCAAGTCCAGCCGCAATCCAGCCTTGCGCATCTCCGGGTCCGGCCCATGACAGGCGAAGCAGTTGCTGGCCAGAATGGGCTGCACATCCTGGTTGAAATCAAGCCGCTGCGCACCTTGGGCGGTCGTCGCACGCGGCTGTGGGTCGCGACAGCCAACCGAGGTCGCCAGCATGGCTCCTGCAAGGCACAGCGATGTCGCCCAGCCAGGATGAGACGGTTTGGATCGAACTACCCTCTTTGAAATCGCGGGTTTGGGATGATTCGTCCCCAATGGATTCACTCCTGCGCTTTAGTCCGCAAAGTCGAACTGGATTGCTCAATTCAGCATTGTACCCCTCACAGTCTTTTTCTCTGCACCTCCGTCTTGCCTCGTCGGCGACTACAGTAGTTTGGCACGGAGCTTGATGCGTTGGATTCATGCTGAACCGCTGGGGGCCGTTATCCAGGTTTTGCAGATGAACTCGCAGAGTGTGAAATCTTCGAAGATTTTGAGTCTGGGGACGAAGTTGTAAGTGGCGAGGAATTTGTCTATTTGTCTAGGTGTTGTCGTAGCTGGTTGGAGGTCGGGTAATGAAACCGTTTGATGGTTGCGTTTTATAGCGTTCGGTTCATGCTTTCGACTGGCCATGGTGCATGGATGCTTCGGCTTGACCAGACGGTGATCGATGTCGCTCTGGGCCGACGGTTGGCGCATTCCAGACTACGCGGACAATAAATAGGAGATGTCGCAAAACCCGCAGTTTTCCGGGCATTCTTCCGTTTTAATTTGGGCGGTGCAGGTAGTCTGCCGACAGCCAAGCTCCGGACAAAATTCCCTGCTAACAGGGAAGTTAACCGGGAACTTCGCGGATTTGCCTCCAAAATCCCAGCTCCGTACTACGCTCTGCCTTTTTCTTTGCGCAGATGCACCACCGCGCCTGTACGTGTGCCTTCATGCATCGAGGGAGAAGGTCCAGATTGCTACGTCAAACCAGCTTGTGAAGGTTTGAGAAGGCCTCCATCACCGTTGCGCTGGTGAACAGGCGGTTCTGATCGCGGAAGAGTGGATCCGGATCTCCCGGCTTCCATGGCTCCGCGCAATCGCGCCGCGTCACCCGCAACATGGGAGGACTGCTCCAGCTTCCATCGGGCGCTTGATCTTCGACGAGCTGATCGACCAGCGGCCATACATCCTGATCTTTGGCAATATCGGGAAGCCACAGCAGACTGGATAGCAGGAGCGCCGATTCAAAGGGAGTTTGCGGACGCGTACGCAGCAGAGTTTTTCGAGTCACCCGCAGGTCGATGTCCAGCTGGACCGCCTCAAACAGCGACAGGCTTCTTTCGGTGCTGTACAGAAAGGTTGTCCACCAGAATGACTTCCAAATTCCGGCAGAGGTTCTTTTGTCCAGAACAAACTGCAGGCCCCGATTCACGGACTGACTGGTCTTAGAGTATTTCGTTGTCATCGCCAGCACCGCCGAAGGGGTGACGTCTGTGTGAGATGTGGCCCAGGTTCCCAGATCGGGTCGACCCCGAAAGGTGGCGAAGCCACCGTCTTCGCGTTGGAATCGCTCCAGACAAGAGTAGCTGGAGTCAGCGACGATTCTGCCTTCGGATGCCAGGAATAAAATCGCCAGGGCTGTCGAGTCAGCGTCCGAATCGACCAGCTCGTTATATCCCCATCCGCAGTCGTGAAACATTTTCCCGGTCAACCACTGCGATGCGCGGGCGGTTGCGTTGGACGCGCGATCCCGGCAGTGGCTGTCGAGGCTCGTCAACTTGCCTCCGACATACGCGGTTGTCCATGTCGAGGATTGTCCCGGCGGCAGTTCCCAATCGACCCAACTACCGTCATCGTGCTGCTGGCTCAGGATGTAGTCGATGGACAAACCAAGCGCGCGTTCCAGACTCTTTTTGCGAGTGTTATGCATTGGTTGTGATTACAGAAGCCGGTTGAGGCTTCAGATAAATCGTGGTGTACTCTCGTTGTTTTTTCCAGCCCAATCCCAGGTAGACGTGGGCGTTCACCCGGGTGGAACTCATGTGTCCGCCCAGAACTTCCAATTGGTCGGTGTAGGCACTCGCATTGATGTTGCGCAGCGTCAGCCATTCCAGGCAACGGTCTCGGGCCTCTAGATCTCCCTGGAATAAACAGTGACCGCAGAACTCAATCTTCACATCTGGACGAGCCACCGTGCCCTGTTCAAACCCAAGGGAGAATACCGCGGACTGAGTGGGATACGCGAGATCTTTTCCTAGCATGACCCGGGTGTATTGCCGGAAAGGCTCGATGGGTTGTTTGCCGCAAAGATGGCGAAGCAGGTTTTCATAATAAGATACCGAGTTGCCGTACCCGCTCAGGTAGATTCTGCCGTTTGGATTTTCATCTTGCCGCAATGAGACTGCCATGCCAAGCGGAGTCATCTTACCGGCGAGTAGGTGCCGCATTTGCTGATGCGTCTTTGCTGCT
>JAJXZK010000294.1:0-4072 GCA_021780095.1 Acidobacteriota bacterium
TGTCGCTGATGACTCCCTCAACGGGGTGGGAAGCGGCATGAACCTGCTGGATTGCCGGAATCATGACGGCGGTGAGGGCGAGGACGAAGAGAGGCGTTTTTCTCACAGTTTTCTCCATTAGACAAGTTGTCAAAAGCAGATGAAGCCGTGAGGAGTACCTTCTCCATCCCGGCCCACGCAACCGGCATATCCTGTTTCCGAGGCATTCACCAAAGAATGCTGGAAATCCGGTTCCGTTCCTTACCTATGCTTTGGCACGTCGGATGCCAAACGACTTCTGCAGCCGAAAGCCGATAAACCCTGCGTATCCCGCTGAAATTCGGCCTTCGATCCCTGTGCAAACCCTTCTCGGTGCCGCAAATCCGGCACCTGTTGCCGCATTTCGGGCGAGATTCTCTTGAAGTAACGACAAGTCGTGGCTTCTGCATTTGGCTGTGACCCTAGCTAGATATCGGAACAGCTTTCCAGCGCCCCGCGGTCCATGACGGTCAGGATCGCGCCGCGGACGTCCACGATTCGCCGGCGCCGAAAGTCGCTCAACACGCGGGTCACTGTCTCGCGGGACGCGCCGATACACTCGGCGATCTCCTCATGGGTAAGTGCGAGATGGATGCGGGCGCCATGGTCCGTCGTTCGTCCAGTGGCGCACCACTCCAGCAGTAACCGGCTGATCTTCGCCGAAGTGCCATGGGTGAGTCCGATGGTCCGCAGCCGGGCGCAGGCCTCGTCCTGGCCCAGGCTCAACTCGCACGCGACTGCCTTGTAGGCTTCCGGATACCGATTCAAGAAGTCTAGAAAGTCCGAGCGGCGAACCGACGCGACAGTGCACTGATACAGCGTCTCGGCTGTCATTGGATATGGATTGCCGGTGATGACAGAGGACAGTCCGAGGATCTCACCCGGCCTGGCGATGCGCAAAATGAAGCGCCTGCTGTCGCTCGAATTCGTGAAGAGCTTCACCCGGCATTCGTAAGCAATGAAGATGCTCGAAGGCCTCTGATGTTCGGCAAACAACTGCGTATTGGAAGGGCATGAAGAGAGTTCGGTGATCGAATCAAAATCTCTCAACGCCGTACTCGGCAACGATTCGAAGAATTCGCTTGTCCGCCACAATTCGCTGGCCTTGGTCATTGAAAAGTCTGTTTCGTTCATCGGAACAATTCCTCTGCACCGTTCAACGTCTGTCTCATGGCCGTTTCTATCGCAGCCTTCTTTTCGACGTACTCCTCAGAACTGATCGTGCCGGACAGTTTTCGGTTTTCTAGTACGAACATCTTCTCCCTCAGATCCCGGAGGAGAGCCACTTTCCTGGCCAGCGAAGCGTCGATTTAGGCCAAATTGGGCGGCACCATGGTGTCAGTACCTTGGGTGGCGCCAGTCCTACCGTTAAACGCTTCGCGTGGAGATCTGCGTAGCAGGAAAGCCGCGACGACAGCCATCAACGAAAACAGTCCGCTAAGAATCCACCCTTTGTATTTGGTCAGCGGGTCGGGTGTGCCGATGGGCGCACCAATACCGCCGCCGGACTGGCTGCCAGCAGCCGCGTCTGGCTCCCCTCCGGTGCCGGCCTGCGTTTCTTGCGGCATCGACCCGAAACCCGACACGGTGAAGGCCAGCGCTTTGCCGGGAACGGCGTTGCGAGCCACAAATGTCTGGACGGTTGGGTCTTCAGGCACAGACTGTAAAGCCGTTCCGGAGGCTGCTTGAAATTTCATGCTCTTGGGCAAGAGCACACCGATGCTTTGGGCGGGCAGTGAGACGTCAGTATGGAAGGTGTACGAATTGCCCGTGTAAGGCAAGAGGTATTCGATCTGAAACAGCGTGACCTTCTCGCCCTCATCGGGTTGAATGGGAAAGTTGAAACTGTACAGCCCCTTCGCACCGCGGCGGTCGAGTTCGATGCCAGTCGATATGCCGTTCGGCCGCTGCGCCGCCGCACCTGCGATCACTGCCTCCGGCGGCAGGATTACTTCGAAGCTTCGCGGGCTCCACTGCGTGCGGGGCGGCGAACTGGCGTTGTGCACAAAGTATCTTTCAGTAACGTGGAGCTGGCCGTTTTCGGTCTCGATCTCCAATATGTCCCCCTCGATCGAAACGCTGCCAATTCTGGCGGCCACGTCGAACACGGGAATATCGCCGGAAGCGCCGCCCTGGGGAGCAGCTATAAAGTAGCCTGCGCCCTGGCGCGTGACGCGAATCAGGTGAGAACCGTTGCCCGGGAAACTCAGCGTTTAGCGCCCATTCGTGTCCGTTGTTGTGCGAGCCATTTCGCGCATTCCGGCTTCCGCGTCGACCACCGCGATTGTATCTCCGGCGGCAGGCTTGCCGGTGGTGCGGTTTGTTACCACACCGGAGATCTCGCTTGCGTAGAGCATCGCGCCCGAAAGCAAGATGCCCGCGACGGAAAAATGCAAAATGGACTCGGCAGGCTTCATCGGGCTACTGCTTCTCCAGATCGATGCTTTCGTACTCGTGGCGAGCGATCGCGGCGCGGATCTGCGCGGGGCTCTTTCCCGACCTCGTCTGTTGATAAGCGAAGAACGCCTCTTTCGCGCAGATGTCGCACGCGGTCCCGTGGAGAGTCTCGAAGCAGCTGCGGAGGCTGGTATGGCCGACAGAACGATCGCAGCGGCAATTGCAGGGAAGCTGGTAAAGCACATTTCCCACCTTGGCTGCCTGCCGGTAGACATGGACCTGCCACGGATAACGGAAATTCGGTCCGGTTAGGTCCTTGCCCGACTTAATGGGTGGCAGCGCACTGATCTTGAGCGGAGCATTGGGATGGTAGGCCGCCACGTCGTCCTGCGGGTTGGTCCATTGGGCGTAGCTCGTCGCTGCGACAGCGGCTACTGCCAAGGTGACGAACGAGCGGCGTGTGAGTTCATTTTTCACAAGAGTCTCCTTTTCCTTCTTGCGCACAGCAAAAACCGCCGGCACACTTACAACACTGTGAAGCCACAAAGGCCCTCAGCCCGGCGATACGACAGGCCTGATGGCCCAGTCTGCTCACCCCGCGTGCGAACCCGTCGTTTGATGGGCGCCTCTTCCAGACGGAACGAGTTCTCCCCCTCAGGGATCATCGCCAGACGAACCGGGGTTCGATTTCCGGTTCTGCTCATGTGCCTGGTCTCGAGCCAGACACAAAGGCGCGGATCATAGATCTCGGGCTCTCCCTGCCAGAAGTTAGGCTTGAGTCCGCACCGGATCCGAAGGTGGTCAAGCTGCAACTCGATCGTCGCCATGCCTCGCGGGAAATGCCGCCGCACATTGGCCGCGCCCACATGTAACCAGCTGATGCCTGCGCCCTTGCTTTGTGCCTCGACGATCATTGACCTGTCCTTCTCGACATCGAAATGAGAGTCCCTTGGAACACGCCGGGATACAATCAGCCTCCTCATCCTTTACCGGAGACTTTTAGAGACTGAGAGAGAACATCGCGGATCAACACCGTGATGTCACGGGCTGTTTCGGTGTGTGGAATCTCGGGGAGCGTGCAGCGAGTATCACCGGGCGCTCCCTTCTCTGATTCGGATCTCATCGGCATATTGCATTCGCCGCACATCATCTCGTTCTTCTGGATATAATGAGGGTTCTTCGACTTGTAGCAAACACGGCAGGTGGCGAGGGAGACGTGAACAACATTGTCCTGAGTACGCCGCAGGATGAACTTCACGTTTTGCCCTGAAGCATTCCCCTCGAACAGGTGCAGTTCCATTGGCTTCAGCTTCGCGGGATCGAAGTGAAGGTCCTGCCCTGCCGCAAGCACAACTGGCGGAGTATCGCTCTTCTGCGGACCTTCGCTGCGATACATCTGTATGAAGCTGATACCGATCAACGCCACGAACACTCCAAACAATGCCCATAGAGGCCAGTGGGAGTACCAATGGAGTTGCCGGGCCACGGCATGTTTCGGTTTGATTCGGGAATGTCCCATAAGTCGCCTCAATTGCCATCAAGAGCAAAGACGATGTTTGTTGTCGGTGAGCGGCGACCGTCGGGAACGAAGCGCCGCCCGGTCAATTGCATGGCGGTCAAGACCGCCGGAACGTAGTTTCGGGTTTCAAGGGGCAGC
>JAJXZK010000294.1:4082-5090 GCA_021780095.1 Acidobacteriota bacterium
GAGAGTACTCAGAACGGAGAACTCGTTGCTGCGGCTTCGATCGATGGCCCGCTGGAGGTTCTGCTCGCCAGCGTTATAGGCGGCAAGCGCCAGCGGCCACGATCCGAACTGGATATACAAATCTCTTAAATAACGGGCGGCCGCATGGGTCGACTTCTCTACGTTCAGCCGGTCGTCAACCATGCCATCGACGGTCAGCCCGTATCGGCGGGCGGTGTCGGGCATTAGTTGCCAGAGGCCGCGCGCCCCCTTCGGGGAAAGCGCCGCCGGATCGCCGCCGCTCTCAACAAGAATCACCGCGGCGAGCTCAGCAGGCACTCCTTCTTCCTCGATGATCGGTGTCACCAGCGGCCGCCAGTAATCCAACCGCGCTGCCGCGCTACTCCCTTTACGGCCATCCGCCTGCTGGGGATTTCGAGCATTGACGCCGCTTGGGCCCGGAGATTTCCCCTCTTCCGCCTGCGTACTCGTCCCGACCTTACCCTCAAAAGCGGGAGCAGCGAGAAGAACATCCGCCTTCTGCATCAGCGACTCGTCGATGCCGGCAAACTGCTGGTGAACCGCGGGCGTTGTCTGCCCATGCGATAGCCAGGGAAGCAGGCACGCAACCGTTGCGATGAGGCTCATCCTCCAGATGTGCCTCACCCGTTGTTTCGCGGCCTTACGCATGGGGCGCCTCCGCGGCCTGTGCCGCTGCTTCGCGCTTCAGGGCCGGCTTCACCTCCCAGTTCCACTTCCAGATCCCAAAGATGGGGGGGTAGACGACCAGTTCCATGAGGAACGACGTGATAATTCCACCGATCATGGGAGCCGCGATACGCTTCATGACATCCGCTCCAGAACCCACCGACCACATAATCGGCAGCAGACCGAAGAGCATGCACGAAACAGTCATGATTTTGGGCCTCAGCCGCTTCACAGCGCCGTGAACGATGGCTTCGCGCAAGTCGTCCCAGGAGTGAATGCCGCCGGCGCTCAGCGCTTCGTGGTAGGCAAGGTCGAGGTAGA
>JAJXZK010000022.1 GCA_021780095.1 Acidobacteriota bacterium
ACGCATCACGGCTTCTGGCAGCCCATGGAAACGCTGCACGACCGCAAATTCCTTGAAGATCTTTGGGACACAGGTTCCGCTCCGTGGAAACTATGGTGAACTCATTCTGGCAGGGCCGCAAAGTTTTTCTTACCGGACACACCGGCTTTAAAGGCAGCTGGATGTCGCTCTGGCTGCAGCAGCTCGGTGCCGAATTGATGGGCTATGCGCTCCCGCCGCATACTTCGCCCAGCTTGTTTACCGTGGCGGACGTCGCCCGCGATATGACCTCCGTCATCGGCGACCTCGCGGAGCTCGATCATCTGCAGGATGCCCTGCTGCAGCATCAGCCGGAAATCGTGTTTCACCTCGCGGCGCAATCGCTCGTCCGCGCCTCCTATCAGGATCCCATCCGCACCTACGAAACCAACGTGCTCGGCACCGCGCGCCTGCTGGAAGCCGTGCGCGCCTGCGGCTCCGTTCGCGCCGTTGTCATCGTCACCACCGATAAGTGCTACGAAAATCAGGAGTGGGTCTGGGCCTATCGCGAGAACGATCCCCTCGGCGGCCACGACCCCTACAGCAACAGCAAGGCCTGTGCGGAATTTGTCACCAGCGCCTATAGAAATTCTTTTTTTCCGCCCGACAAATATGCGCAACACAAAGTCGCCATCGCCTCCGCCCGCGCGGGCAACGTCATCGGCGGCGGAGATTGGGCCTCCGATCGCCTCATCGTCGACATCGTTCGCGCCTTCAATTCCGGCGAGACTCTCCGCGTCCGCAATCCCAACGCGACCCGGCCCTGGCAGCATGTCTTGGAGCCCTTGCGCGGCTACCTGACTCTCGCCGAGCATCTTTATCATCACGGTCCGCAGTTTTCCGGCGGCTGGAACTTCGGCCCGCATTACCACGATGCCAAACCTGTCCAATGGATCGTGGAATATGTCGCCGCACGCTGGGCCACTACGCCCGCCGCCGCCGCGCCCCGCTGGCAAATCGATAGCGGCGTTCACCCGCACGAGGCCAACATGCTCACCCTGGATTGGACTAGGGCCTCGCAGCATCTCGGCTGGCAGCCCGTGCTCTCGTTATCGCAGGCGCTCGACATGACCCTCGACTGGTACCGAGATGTAAAAGCCGGCGAGAACGCGCGGCAAAAATGCTCAGCCCAGCTTGACGCGTATCGGCAGGCCCTTGAAGATTTCTCTCGCACCAACGACACTAGCAGGCGCTAGCGTTGCAGGCCTGGATCTCGGCCGGAAATGAACCTTCAGCGCCAGGATTTTCGACTCGAACAAGTCATAGCTGAACTTCGCCACCAGAAACGTCACCGCAATCAGAAGCGCGATATACGGCAGCGCCCACCGCAGTGGCAAAGGGAACACCACGCCGTATCGCACTTCCAAAATATGTTCCAAAATCAAGTAGATCGGAATGTGATAGATATACATTCCGTAGCTGTATTTCCCCACCGTTCGCAGCCAACCTGTGCAAAGAACATGATGAAGCGGCGGGATGCGATGCTGCGATAGCGCCAGCAAGCCGCCCGCCAGCAACGCAAACGCCGTGATTCCCAGCGTGGGCATGTAGATACGTGTGTCGATCAGTTCCCGGTGGTGGAACAGGGCGATATAGCAAAAGATCCCACCGCCCAAACCCAAGGCCAGATAAATCCATCGCCGCGGAATCTGCCCCCGTCGCAACAAAATGGCCAGCGTCACTCCCACCAACAATCCGTCCATTCGGCTCGTCGTCAGCACCATCGCTCCCAGGCTCTCGGCGTACCGGTGGACCATGTAGAGGCGCAGGGGCAGCGCGATCACCAGGCCTGTCGTACATAGGCAAAGAACCCAGCCTTCCGGCAATAGCCAAATCACCAGCGGCCAAACCAGATAGAACTGCTCTTCCACCGCCAGGCTCCAGAAATGTCCAAACGCACTGACCGTCTGATACGCCCCGTGGTTCCAAAAGATAGGCCAGTTCTGCGCGTAGAAATAGTAAGAAATCCGCATCCGTTCCGGCGGCATCATGGTATTCCACCAGAAGTTGTAATGCGCCGCCACCAGGCCCGCTGTGACCACAAAATAATAAATAGGAAAGATGCGCAGGAAACGCCGCGCATAGAAAGAAGAGAAATAATTCTCCGCTGTCTTGGACTTCAGCAGAATTCCGGTAATCAGGAACCCGGACAGCACAAAGAAAAGTTCAACCCCGGACCATCCCGGAACCATTGCGTACGCGAAGAGCTTCGCGGCGAAGGTCGTTTGCAGGATGTAGCGTCCGCCACCATGCGACAGCATCACGGCCAGCAACGCAATGCCGCGAATTCCGTCCAGCTCCGGCTTGTGTTTCGGCTCCGCCGCGCTGCGGGATGAATGTCGTTTTGCTTTGAATGGGAGAGGAAGCATGGTCACCACAACTGAAATACGCAGCGAGTCCCAGGGGCAGTCGATCGAGTCTGCATTCCTCCCCGTCTCCATGATGCTCCGCAATTCGACCGTGATGTCTGATTTGCTTCATTCCCCTCAAACTAAAGTAACGTTTCCGTCCCCAACGGCGGCTGCGGCGGCGTCTCAAAATTCACTCGTTCCCGTTCCACCGCAAACGGTCGATGCTGAATCTGCGTATGAATGGCGCCAATGTATTCCCCCATCACCCCCATCGATACCAGCAGGATCGAGCTGACGAAAAACATCCCGATCACCACCGGCGCAATTCCGACAGAAAAACTTCGCCAGAACAAAATCTTGTACACCAGATACGTCATACCCGTCAGGAAGGAAAGCAGCGCGCCCGCAAACCCGGCAAACGTCATCAGCCGCAGCGGCACCTTCGAGTGGTTGATGATGCCCAGCATGCCGTAGTCATATAACGTATAAAAATTGTTTTTCGTGATGCCGTGCGCCCGTCCCGGTTGATCGTAATAAATCTTCTTGTGCGGCAGACCAATCTCCGCAATCATGCCGCGAAAATACGGATACGGATCGGCAAACGACTTCACCAGGTCCACCACGCGCCGGTCATACAGCCCAAAGCCGGTAAAATTCTCGAACGTCTCAATCGACGACAGCCGATTCACCAGCGCATAGTATTTCTTACGCGCCCAGAACATCAGCGGATGCTCCCCGCTGGTGCGCTTGATCGCCAGCACCATGGAGTAGCCTTCCTCCCACCCCTGCACCAGGTCTGCAATCATTTCCGGCGGGTCCTGCATATCAGCCACAATGCCGATCACCGCATCTCCCTGCGCCTGCCAAAACGCGTGCATCGGGCTGCGCACATGCCCAAAGTTACGGGAGTTCACAATAATTTTGACGTTCGGATCGGCTGCCGCCAGCCCCTTCAGCACCGCCACCGTGCTGTCCTCAGAAGCGTTGTCGATAAAGATGTGCTCGTATTTATATCGCCCCAGCGCCGCAATCACCGCGCGCACCCGCGTGTACAGTTCAACGACATTGTCTTCTTCGTTGTAGCAGGGAGTAATGATGCTGATCGTCTTCACGGCTTCCTCGCTAGGCACCAGGTCATCGTCCCGGAAGTAACTCTGTAGATTCCGAATTTGTAAGAGCTAACGTCATATTGGCCTTCGGCAACAACCTCCCAGTGCATGGAATCTGCCAGATATCGTAACGCCTTCGGGCAAAAGAAATTCACATGTTCATGCATTAGATAGATCAGTGAGGGCCTGAACAATCGCAATCCGACGGAAGGCCGCGTTACCATCAATATGGCCAACTGGGTCAACCTTTTCGCGATGTTCTTCGGGCCGGCTGGCGATTCCTGCGGCACTTCGACAAATATCAGTGTTCCTTTGCCGCTGATTTCGCTTATCTCCTCAATGGTCTTTTGCGGATCGCCGACATGTTCCAGCACATTGCTGCAAATTACCAGATCCCACTGGCGCCCTTTGCAATCCTCCTGCGTTCGCAGATGTCCGATGCCGGGCAGCGTATCTAAGTCTGATATATCGAACACGTACCTTTCGGTATTCGGTAAAAGATCTTCGATCAGTTCGCCTCTGTTGCCCCCAAAGTCGAGAATCGTACGCACTTGCAGGCCCGCGAGATACGGGCTCAGAACGCGCCGAAGCGTGTCCTTTCGAACCTTCATCCCGGTCGGGGCCGACAGTCCTTCGTTGAAGGATGGTGAATACCACGGCTCATAGGATTGTCGCAGTTTCTGATACTCCCCGGAACGGTAGTCGGCGTACAGCCGCTTCTCCTCATCGCCCTCCAGGCGGGGGTTGAAAAATTGAAATCCGCAGTTTTCGCAACGCATCAGCTTCACGGGAAAACATGACGCGTTCCAGATCCGCCGTGCCAGAAACGGTGCGATCACCCCCGTCGATGATTTCGAAATAGGCGCGTGACAAATCACACAGTTACTTACGGATTGCACAAAATCCTCCCGCTTCCACTTATGTTCCGCACACGCGGAAAACCACGCACGCTTTGCGATCTATGCACACGCGTGTACAGTTCGACGACATTGTCTTCTTCGTTGTAGCAGGGAGTAATGATGCTGATCGTCTTCACTTCGCCTCGCGTTATTTGGATGCACTCCAGCTGCGCCCATCCGCCAGATACCAGAATTGTAAGGGTTCCCGCAGATCTTTAAACGCGGTTCTCCGCCTTCGCCGACTCCGCGATCACACCTTCCACCACATCCTCGATCGGCGCTTCCGCTTCGGTGGCAGCGTCATGCGCCGCATCGTCGGGAACACGAAAGGAAAAATGCTTGTGCCCGAAGAAGCTGTAGCTCACCGTCAGCCCCGTCCACAGCGCGCCGGCAATGTAAGGCGCGCTCCGCCCTAAATGAAATCCGTAAGACAGCCCTTCCACCAGCAGTGGCAGCAACACCAGCCCAGGCAGAATTCCGCTGCCATACACCAGAATGCAGCGGAACCACTCCAACAGATAATTTCCCTGCGTCTTGAAGATAAAAATTTTGTAACAGAAATAAGCAACTGTGATCGCCAGCAGGTTTGAGGCCACGGAGGCATAGATGTATCCGAAACGCACTCTCGGCATCAGCAGCGCCGTAAACAGCGCGTACAAGCTGTATCCGAAGACGGTGTTCCATACCCCCACGACCAGATATCGCGCAAATT
>JAJXZK010000442.1 GCA_021780095.1 Acidobacteriota bacterium
GGGCTCCGGGGCGGGGGTGTCCGGCAGCAAAGCGGCGAAGTCGTTGTCAAAAATGTACACGTTTTCATATTGAGGCGTGCGATGCCCTCCAGCACGCTGATTGCCCGGGCAGAGGTAGCAGGCGGGGTCGTATTTCAGGCTGGAGAAGCCGGAAGAAGGATTGACTTCACCCTGCCATGGGCGCTGCGTGCGATGGGGCGATACCAGCACCCACTGCCGTCGCAAGGGGTTATAGCGGCGATGTGGAAACTGCGGTGTAGAAGACAATCGACGTTCCTTTCAATCGGGACTATCATTGCGGAGGCTGCTGCGCCGTCTCCGCCGTTTTCAGGATAACGCGCAAAAGGGTTGTTTCGCTTTGGGCGAATCTGCGGCTACCATGAAAACAGGGCTCCGAATGACTCAAAAC
Source organism: Acidobacteriota bacterium (assembly GCA_021780095.1). Next base: position 410 of record JAJXZK010000442.1, read on the forward strand.
GACGGCACAAAGCTCCCATCCCTGATTGACGCTCACGAAATCGCGTCGATGCACGATGCGGCCACGCGCGACTGGCACAAGTTGGCCCCGCCGAACCTGATCACGCTCGATCCGCCGGCAAGCCTGGACAAGCTCCTGCGCACGCACCATCAGGCGAATTTCGAGCTGTGGCACCTGGAGGATGAGGCCCGTTCGCCGTATTCGCTGGACCGTGAGATTGCGTCAGTCAAGCGGATGATTGACCGGGTCAACCAATCCCGCAACGATTTGATGGAGCGGCTCGACGCCATGCTGCTTGGAGAGTTGAATCAGCATGGGCTTCCGGCACCGGTGGCGCCGCTGCACTCTGAGACGCCCGGGCTGATTGTGGATCGACTTTCCATTCTGGCACTCAAGATTTTTCACACGCGCGAGGAGACTGAGCGGGAGAATGCTTCTCCCGGACATATTCGCAGGAATCGCGAGCGTTTGCATATGCTTGAGGAGCAGCGCGGCGATCTGGCGCAATGCCTGGACCGGCTATGGGAACAATTGATTCACGGTCAAATGCGCTTCAAGCTTTATCGTCAGCTCAAAATGTATAACGATCCCGCGCTGAATCCCGTGCTCTACAAGAAGCCCAGGGCCTGAGCACGGTATCATGAAGAGTCCAACAGAAGAATGACCCCTGCATCGACCAGCACAGTTCTGCCTGCCGCTGAGACAACTCCGGCCAGAACCTCCGAGACTCACGAGCACGTCCATCTGCATGCTCCGCGCGCGGGCGAGACGGCCTCGCGGATCGCGGATTATCGCGAACTCTTCAAAGTTCGGGTCACAGCTCTGGTGATTCTGACGGCGTGGGCTGGTTTCTATCTGGGGTCGATGCAGTCGGGTATCAGCAGCGTGCAGCCCGGACTAGTGGAAGCGCTGGTGGGGATCGGGATGGTTTCCGCCGGTGCCGCAGCGCTGAACGAGAGCCTGGAACGCAAGCTGGACGCTAAGATGATCCGGACGGCAAACCGGCCAATGGCGGCGGGGCGCATCAGCCTGCCTCATGGCATTCTGCTGGGGCTGGGCTTCATCGCGGCGGGCGCGATCTGGCTGACGCACACGACGAATCTGATGACTGGGACGCTGACCCTGGCGACGGCGTTCACCTATGTCACCGTGTATACGCCATTGAAGCGATATACGAGCCTGGCGACGTTTATCGGGGCATTTCCGGGCGCCATGGGGCCATTGCTTGGCTGGACAGCCGCTCGGGGGCGCATTGAGTGGCCGGCGGTGGCGCTGTTCGGAATCCTCTTTGTCTGGCAATTTCCGCATTTCATGGCCATCTCCTGGCTGTACCGCGAAGATTATGCCCGCGCGGGCATCCGGATGCTGCCGGTGATCCAGCCGGACGGATGGTCGACCGTACTGGAGGCTCTGACCTATGCGGTCCTGATGATTCCGGTGAGCTTGGTTCCAGTGTATCTGCACATTGCCGGGATGTATTACGGAGTGACGGCGGCGATTCTGGGGCTGGTCTATCTGGGGTACACCATTCGATTTGCAAGAATCACACGGGCACGCTCCATAATTGAGTCGAAGATGTATGCGCGGGATCTGCTGAAGGTGAGCGTGATCTATTTGCCGCTGCTGCTCACCGCTCTGATGCTGAACGCCAAGGTAGGGTAAGTGGAATGCCAGTTGCACAATCAGCTCCGCAAACGAACAAGGGCGTGATCGCGGGCATCATTTCGCTCAGCCTGGCGGCGACCCTTTTCCTGTTCTGGCTGATTTACGTGCATACAGCGCCGGAAGCCTACGCCGATCGGCTGTTGTTTTTGCCCTCGCTCGACGCGCTTACGAACGGAATGGCGGCGATCTGCCTGGTGGTGGGGTTCTATTTCATCCGAAAGCGGAACATCAAGGCGCATCGCCGATCGATGATGACGGCGTTCGTATTTTCGACAATCTTTCTCATCAGCTACGTGGTGAACCACGCGCTGCACGGCGACACGCTGTACCAGGGGCATGGCGCGATACGCACAGTCTATTTCGCCATTCTGATCAGCCATATTGTGCTGTGCACGGTAGGGCTACCCATGGTGCTACTCACTTTCTTCTTCTCGCTTTCGGGGCGGTTTCCACAGCACAAGAAGATTGCGCGCTATACGCTGCCGATCTGGCTCTATGTGTCAGTGACGGGAGTGATAGTTTTCGCCATGCTGCACGCGGGGGCAAAGTAGGAGCCGAGATGCGATGGTCTCAGCCAGATGACGGAACCCGGCAGCTTCTGTTGACCGGAATTTGGACGTTGGCCGCCGGTGCCATTGCGGCTGCCCTGACGGAGACCGTCTTTGGAGGCATCAGTCGGCAGGGGCCGCACACCAATCTGGGGTGGATCTTTCTGCTGATCGCGATGGGCTGCCTTCCCTTCGGATCAATGGCCTTCCTGCTGGGGGGCCTGAAATGGCTGCGCAATCGCCGGATTTCCGCTTCGCAAACCGGAGTAACCGATCTGCCGCTGAAGGCTGTACCACGCGACACGAAGACCCTGATATCCTTCTCAGAACACTCAAGGGAGCTAGATAGCCATGGCAAAGAGCGTCAATAAAGTTATTCTCCTCGGCAACGTAGGCAAAGACCCTGAGATTCGTGCGACCCCTGGCGGGACGATGGTCGCCAGCTTCAGCCTGGCTACGACGGACCGATCTAAAGACCAGTCAGGGAACTGGACCGACCGCACGGAATGGCACAACCTCGTAGCTTTCCAGCGGACGGCGGAGATCATTCGCGACTACGTGAAGAAAGGATCGAAGCTCTATATTGAGGGTAAGATCCAGACCCGCTCCTGGGAAGATAAGAACTCCGGCGAGAAGAAGTACCGGACGGAGATTATTGTGAACGATCTGTCGCTGCTCTCCGGCCGTGGAGAGGGCGACGGTGGCGGCTACAACCGCAGCAGCAGCTCGTCTTATGACCAGCGGAGTGCGGGGCCAGCGGATGATCTTGTGCAGTCGACCGAGATCACCGATGACGATATTCCTTTTTAGGTTGGCTGGCTAACCCATTTCCGCCTCCGAGGCTCCTATTTCGAGAGAGCCTTGGAGGGATTCCATGATCATCGTAATCGAGATTGTTGGCGTTCTGTTCTTGATCGCCGTTCTGGCAATGCTGATCAAGCTGAACCGAAGATCGCGGAGTGTGCGTCCGGGCGACGAGCGTTTCAGGAAGGTCGGACCTGGCGAGGTGCGGCATGGAGAGAAGCCCCGCGCCACGGGAATTGATTAGACTGGAAGCATGATCGATGAACTTACCTTCCGCCGCCATGCTGACCAGGCCATTGAGTCTCTGAAGAAAAGCCTGATCCACGCCGAAGAGGATGGCGGTTTCGAGTCTGAAGAGCAGAACGGTGTGCTGAACATTGTGTTTGAAGAGCCTCCGGCGAAATTTGTGATTACTCCGAACGCTCCGGTCCGGCAGATCTGGATTTCGGCGCTGGCGACCAGCTTCAAGCTGGACTGGTCAGAGGAACTCGGAGACTTTGTCTTCCCAAAGGGCTCGCTGCCGCTGAAGTCGCTCGTGGCGAAACTGATCAACCAACATCTGGGCACAGATTCGGTCACGCTTTCCTGACCAGGGCTGTGAGTGCGGAACTTGCTTCGCGGCTATCCGCGCCGCTATGCTGAGGAGTTTCATGAGCAGCGGCGATTCCATACCGAAGCGGCACCCCTCAGCAGAAGAAGAGCGCTGGAATCGGGATACGCTTGCGCCCGCGCTGGCCAAGGCCCCCGAGCGGCCGATTGGGAAGGCTTCCGGCGTGAACCTGGACGAACAGGGCAAGGCGCGCTTCACGACCGTTTCTGGACATTCCGTAGAAAGGCTGTACACCGAGGCCGATCTGCCCGAGGACTGGCCCGCGGGCGAACTGGGGCTACCCGGCGAGCCGCCGTACACGCGCGGCATTCATCCCACGGGCTACCGCGGCAAGCTTTGGACGATGCGCCAGTTCTCGGGCTTTGCCAGTCCGGAGGAGACCAACCTTCGCTACAAGTATTTGCTGGCGAATGGCGGCAGCGGGCTCTCTGTAGCGTTTGATTTGCCGACGCTGATGGGTCGCGACTCGGACGATCCGGAGAGCGAAGGCGAAGTAGGCAAGTGCGGCGTTGCGATCGACTCGCTTGAGGATATGGAGATTCTTTTCTCCGGCATCGATCTGGAGAAGACGACGACCTCGATGACCATCAACTCGCCGGCGAGCATTCTGTGGGCGATGTACCTGGTAGCGGCGGAGAAGCAGGGGGCAGACTGGACACGGGTTTCCGGCACTCTGCAGAACGACATCCTGAAGGAATACATCGCGCAGAAGGAGTACTTGTATCCGCCGGCGCCGTCGATGCGGCTGGTTGTAGACACTTTTGAGTTCGGCGCACGGCAGACTCCGCGCTTCAACCCGATTTCGATTTCCGGGTACCACATTCGCGAGGCTGGCTCGACGGCGTTGCAGGAGTTAGCCTTTACCATATACGACGGCGTGGAGTATGTGGAGTGGGCATTGCGCCGCGGCTTGAACGTCGACGATTTTGCACCACGGCTAAGCTTCTTCTTTAATTCGCACAATGATTTTTTTGAAGAGATCGCGAAGTTCCGTGCTGCACGCAAGCTATGGTATCGCCTTATGACGGAGCGGTTCGGCGC
>JAJXZK010000078.1 GCA_021780095.1 Acidobacteriota bacterium
TATCCATATCCAGGCCGGCCATGATCGCCTTTTGCGCGGCGGTCGCGTTGTTCAGCGCAATGCCGTGCGGAATCAGCTCGCCAACCGCGCCCCAGTCGCTGACGACAAATCCGTCAAAGTTCCACTCCCTGCGCAGAATTTGCGTGAGGGTATACGGATTCGCGGTCTGGGGGACGCTATTCAGTGAATTGAACGAGCTCATCACGGTCGCCGAGCCGGCATCGACCGCAGCCTGATACGGCGGCAGATACACCTGGCGCAGCATCAGGTCCGACATATCGACGGCGTTGTAGTCGCGCCCGGCAATCGCAGCGCCATACGCGGCAAAATGCTTGACGCACGCAGCCACGGAGTCCGGATTGCTGAGGCTGGTTCCCTGGTAACCGCGCACATACGCACGCGCCATGGCGGAGCCGAGATATGGGCTTTCTCCCGAACCCTCGACAATGCGTCCCCAGCGTGCATCGCGGGCAATATCCACCATGGGAGAAAAGACCCAGCGAATTCCATCGGCGCTGGCTTCCTGGGCCGCCATCCGGGCCGTAGCTTCTACCAGGGCAGGATCGAAACTTGAAGCGAGTCCGAGGGGCACCGGGAAGACGGTTCGGTAGCCATGGATGGAGTCGAAGCCGTACATCAGTGGAATATGGAGGCGGCTCTTGTCCACGGCAGTGTGCTGAAACTCGTTCGCCTTTTTCGCGTCGGCGACGTTCAGCAGTGCGCCCACCTGTCCGGCGGCAATCATGTCGTTATAGCTCTGCCGCCCCGTTCCAGGCCCGGTTGGTGTGCCGACGGAGAATTGCACCAGCTGGCCGACCTTCTCCTCCAAAGTCATCTTCTCTAACAGAGCGTCTACTTTTTTATTCAACGAGGGGTCGGTCAGTTGAGGATTGGGCACGAAGGTGCTGGCAGCATTTTGAGGCATAGCCGTTGAACCCGAGGAGCGCCGGTAATGGAACTGAGCGTGACTTCGTTGCGAGGAGGATCCAATTAGGAGGAGGGTGAAGACGGCGGCAACAACAAAACTTGAATCGCTTCGAATCGAATTCATAGCATCCTTTATGCTAGCAGTGAATGACGTGACGGGCAGGCGTCATGCTGTTCGAAAATTTTCGGCAGACTTCCATTGAAGGGATGCCGAGTGGGACTTGCTTCCCTGTTTCGTTATAGTCTTTTCCACGTATGCGTCGCTGGCTGGTACATCTACGAAGAGCGGTCCTCCGCAGCCTCAGCAATGACGTTCTGATGCTGGCGCGGGCGGGAGCCTACTCTGCTATTATCAGCGTTTTTCCCATCGTTTTGCTGACCGCAGCCGTGATCGCGGCATCTCCAGCGGCGGAAGTGGTTCGGGGAGAACTTCGCGCCATGTTGTACCAGATGTTTCCGTCCGACGTGCCGCCGCTGGTGCTCGCCTATTTTCAAGGACAGCACCGTTCGTTTCGCCTTTTGCTTTCGGCTGCGACGGTATTTCTTATCGCCTCCAACAGCGTGATGACCACCTTGATGGAGTCCATGCGACGCGCCTACAAAATTCCTGAAGGAGGCTGGAGCGTTCCCCGGCAAATTTTCATCGCGCTCGTGCTAACGTTCTTGTCGTTTCTTCCTTTAACCCTGGCTTCCATGTTCGTCGTGTTTGGCCACCAGATTGAAAGCTGGATGCTGTACCAATCGCTTTACGACGTACGCCCATATGTGATCATTCTGGCGCGCATCGTCCGTTGGTTATTGGCGCTGACGACAAGCGTGGCGGTGCTGGCGGTGATTTACCACATGGGCACGCCGCGCACGCAGTCGTGGCGCAGAGTACTTCCCGGCTCCATCCTGGCGACGGCGCTGTGGTTTCCTTCAACGCTGGCCTTCGGATGGTATGTAACCCGGCATGCGCACTATCGGCAGGTGTACGGCTCGTTGGGAGCCGGTGTCGCGCTGCTGGTGTGGCTCTACATCATTCTGGTCAGCGTGATGGTCGGTGCGGAGTTCAACGCGCAGGTTTATCCCAAGTTGCAAAGAACTTCCACGCAATCTCGCCCGCAAGACTCGTAGGTGCTGCCTGCCGCTTCATTCATCGAACTCCAACATCCGACCGATTACAATGAAGGGGACAAGCAAAATCCCCCTGCATGGAGCATGAATGCACACTTCGCTCACCTCACCGAGTTCACCGGCGAGCGCACGGCGCGCAAAGATTGTCGCCACGATTGGGCCCGCCAGCAATACTGAAACGGTGTTTCGCGGCCTGCTGCGCGCTGGCATGGACGTGGCGCGGTTAAATTTCTCGCACGGCACACACCCTGAGAAAGTGAAACTGATTCAGTTGATCCGCCGAGTGGCCGCGGAAGAGGGTAAGAACATCTGTATTCTGGCGGATCTGCAAGGACCCAAGATTCGCACCGGACGGCTGAAGAATCGCCTGCCGGTTTCGTTGAAAACTGGTCAGCAGCTGACGATTACGCCCCGCGATATTCCGGGAACTTCGTCGGTGATTGGAACGACATTTCCAACGTTGGGAGAAAATCTGGAAGAAGGTTCGCGGATTTTGCTTTCGGACGGATTGATCGAATTACGAGTTCGGCGGATTCGCGGCGCCGACGTCGCCTGCGAGGTGATCAACGGCGGCCTACTGGGCGAATACAAGGGAATCAATCTGCCGGGAATTGCCGTGCGCGTGCCCTCCCTCACCGCGAAAGACGAAGTTGATCTTGCCTTCGCCATTCAACAAGACCTGGACATGATCGCCGTCTCCTTTGTGCGGACGGCGGAAGATGTGCGACTGGTTCGGCACCGCATCGCGGCGCTGGGCGCTGAAACCTGGATCATCGCCAAGCTGGAAAAACCGCAGGCGATCGAGCACCTGGAAAGCATTCTGGAGGTGGCCGACGGCGTGATGGTGGCGCGCGGCGACCTGGGCGTGGAAATTTCGCCCGAGAAAGTACCAGCCATACAGAAGCGCGTGATCCGCCGCGCTGCGGAGTTGCGCAAGCCGGTCATCACGGCGACGCAAATGCTGGAGTCGATGATTGAAAATCCTCGGCCCACACGAGCTGAGGCCAGCGACGTTGCCAACGCCATCTACGACGGCACCGACGCCGTGATGCTTTCCGCGGAGAGTGCGGCCGGGAAGTATCCCATCGAGTCTGTGGCGATGATGGCCAAAATTGTCGCGGAGACCGAAATGCAGATCCGCAGCGAGGCGCAACGATATCCGTATCACGTCAACCGCGGAGGATCGATTCCGGAAACGATTTGTGAAGCCATGGCGCACGCTGCTGAAGAACTCGATGTAGCGGCTATTGCTGTCTTTACTGAAACTGGAAATACTGCTCGTCTGCTCTCGAAGTATCACCCGGTCCCACCGATTTTTGCCTTGAGCAGCATGGAAAAAACCATTCGCCGCATGTCGTTGTTATGGGGAGTAAACCCGCTGCAGTGCCAGAAAATGTTGCACACGGATCAGATGGTCGATACCGCGGAGCGACTGCTGTCCGAATCCGGAGATGTTCAGTACGGGCAGATTCTGGGAATGGTAGCGGGAACGCGCACCAAGTCCGGATCGACCAACTTCCTGCGACTGCACACGGTTGGAGATAGCGACCGTTTGACACGGAAGCAATCGAATTCGGTCAAACTGAAAAAGAAAAAGGTGAATGCGTCTCGACAGAACAGTGTGACCGCCTCCGCTCCGCAAGTTCCACACAAATAAATCACCACGGCCGGTTTACTGCGGAATTCGGATGACTGGCGAATCCCTTCTTCGTTTCTCAGGCTTCCCGCACTTGCATGGTGCTGCACCGCAGTCTGGTTCGCGTCGGCTGCGGTCGAGTCCGGCCCGTCGTTTCGGCTCAAATTCAGCAAACGTCCTACAATTGGTTCCTTATGGGCTATATCCGCGTTCTTTCCGATCAGGTCGCGAACCAGATCGCTGCCGGCGAGGTGGTGGAGCGGCCTGCGTCTGTGGTGAAAGAGCTCCTGGAAAATTCGCTCGACGCCGGAGCCCAGTGCATCCGCATTGATGTGGAAGCGGGCGGACGCAAACTGATTCGCATCATCGACGACGGCCGCGGCATGGTGCGAGACGATGCGCTGCTGGCTTTTGAGCGGCATGCCACGTCGAAAATTCATTCCAGTGACGATCTGCTGGAGCTGACGACGCTAGGCTTTCGCGGGGAGGCGCTTCCCTCCATCGCATCGGTTGCGAGGGTCCATCTGACCACTCGCTCCGCGGAAGAAGCCGTCGGTACGGAGGTGGAAATCGCCGGCGGCAAGATTCTTCGCGTCGCCGATTGTGGCATTCCGCCGGGCACAACGCTAGAAGTGCGCGACCTTTTCTTCAACACGCCGGCGCGGAAGAAATTTCTGAAAGCGGAGCAGACGGAGTTATCGCACATCGCCGCCCTGGCGACCCACTACGCGCTGGCCAATCCGACCAAGCACTTTGAACTGCATAGTGCGACCCACGCGCTGTTAGAGGCCCCGGCGGTCCAGCAGGTTTCCGAACGCATTTTTCAGATTTTCGGACGAGATGTGTTGGATCAACTGCTGCCGGTGGCTGCGGAGACAAACTTCGAGCGTGCCGGCATTCCTGAACCACCGCCGTGGAAACGTCCTGCCGACTGGCAACCGCAACCCCCGGGGCCGCTGCGGCTGCACGGGTTTGTATCGCGACCGCAATTGCAGAAATTGAATCGCAATTCGATGTACGTGTTCGTGAATCAGCGGTTGATTCGTGACCGAATGATTCTGCATGCGCTGACGGAGGCCTACCGCAACGTAATTCCGCCTACTTCGTTTCCTGTCGTCCTGCTGTTTCTGGAAATGCCGCCGCAGGAGGTCGACGTGAATGTCCATCCTGCCAAGACGGAAGTGCGCTTCCGCCAGCAGGCGTTTGTGCATGATTTCGTTCGTGACGCGGTTCGTAATTCGATGGTCAAAACGCGTCCGGCTGCCAGCTTTCTGACAGCGTTGAGTGATCATGCTGTGATGACGCCGGCGCTGGTGCCTGATCTGTCGCCGCTTCCAGGAGCGCCTGAGCCGACCGATGGCGCGATGCGGGGCGGAGATTCAATCG
>JAJXZK010000087.1 GCA_021780095.1 Acidobacteriota bacterium
GCGGCTTCGAACGGTGAACACACAATGTCTGTGGCGAGAACCGTTGCCACGGGATCGCCGCTATAAGACCTCGCAAATTCAATGGCTGCACGGCCCGGTGGCAACTGCGAACCTGAAATCATGGCCGCGAACGTATCCAGTACGTGAAGCTTGGCCTGCTCGATCACCTCTGGGGGCAGAGCACGGATTGAGGCATCGGCTATATACGAGCTCAGCCTTTGCATCATTGGACTTATTTTCGTCGCAATTGCACTCTGGCCTGAGCTTTGCCCGAGGAGTCGAGGAGCAGTGAGCATCGTCCCGCCGATCAGCCACCCGCCGCGCACTAGGACCTCACGCCGTGTAATAGGAGGAGCAACAATTCTCGACCAAATGTCCGGTCTCGTTCTTATCTCCATGGGACCATCCTATTGATTACTGCCTTGGCAGTGTTTCCGGGCTTACCCATCCGTGCCAAACGTTCTGGAAGTTATCCGTTTGTCGAGCCTGCCTGCGAGGCTATTGCTTCTCCCACCTCCCGCGTGGTTGCCGTTCCGCCGAGATCCAGGGTTCGTGGCCCACCATTTGCGAGCAATGCAGTAAAGGCTCGCACGACGGCGCTCGCAGCCTCAGGTTGATTCAGGTGGTCAAGCATCATTGCGCCGGACCAGATTTGAGCGATTGGATTAGCGATTCCCTTGCCTGCGATGTCAGGAGCAGAGCCATGAACAGGTTCAAACATCGATGGATACTCTCGTTCAGGATTCAGATTAGCCGAAGGAGCAAGTCCCATCGACCCAACCACGGCGGCGCCCAGATCAGAGAGAATATCTCCAAACAGGTTCGAGCCCACAACGACGTCAAACCAGTCAGGATGACGAACAAAGTGCGCCGCAAGAATGTCGATATGATACTGGTCGGCTTTGCAATCCGGGAATTGCTTTCCAATTGCCGCAAAGCGATCGTCCCAAAGAGGCATACTGTAGATAATGCCATTCGATTTGGTTGCTGAGGTGACGTGGCGCTTTCTCTTCTGCGCCAACTCAAAGGCGTAGCGCATCACTCGATCGCAGCCCCGGCGCGTAAATACAGCATCCTGAATCACAACCTCGTCGTCAGTGTCGCGATAAATGCGACCGCCTATTTCCGAGTATTCGCCTTCGTTATTCTCACGCACGATGCAGAAATCGATTTCGCCCGCAGTACGATCCTTGACAGGCGTATAGACGCCTTCCAACAAGCGAACGGGCCGTAGGTTTACGTACTGGCGAAATGCTCTACGGATTGGAATCAGCAGTCCCCATAGGGAAATATGATCGGGGACACCCGGGTAGCCGACCGCACCAAGAAAGATAGAATCAAAGGTTCTCAACTGATCCAACCCGTCCGTCGCCATCATGCGTCCTGTCTTGGCAAAGGCCTCACAGCTCCAGTCGAAGTGTGTCCACGAAAACTGCAAATCAAATCTGCGCCCGATCGCCTCAAGCACGCGCAGACCCTCAGGAACTACCTCGCGACCGATGCCGTCGCCTTCAATCACAGCAATGTTGAAATGCTTCATGGACACCTTTAGCCTGCACGTTGAAAAGAAGCTATAGGGAGATGAAAGGGATCAGCTTCCTCATATCATCGGCATCTTCAAGAGACTTGACAAAGCTCACAATTGAAACTGCCTTGTCTTCTGGCCAGTTAGCATAATCGGCGCACTGCCGAAACTTATCGGCCACTTCTTCATAACTCATTGGATTGGCCGGGCTGCCCTTACCGAAATCTGCCCTCCCGCTAATGGTCTTCCCGTCCTTCAAATAGATATTGATGATTGTTGTCATCTTGTCGTATCCTGCCGCTTCCGCCTCTGGATCCGTGTAGAAATGAACGCGCTTGATCATCTCCTGCACCACAGGCTCATTGACGGCCGTATCGGTAAATTCGCCTAAACCTGCTTTGCCATGGACCAACAGGACCGCCATGCAGTATTCCATGCTGAACTTGGCCTCTAAACCTGTTGTCGGATGGTGGCGATACAGAGCGTTCAAATTATTGTGATTGGTGCCGACGGTGACTTTTTCAACATCATCCGCACGAATCTTGTTCTTGCGGATCAGCGCCTGCAGCTCGGTCATGCCGGGATGCGTGAGAGAGCCGGATGGAAATGGCTTGATCGATACGCCGGGGTTAGCCATTGTCCATGGTTTCCCAAGCTCGTTCATATAAATTTCAGGGTTATATCCGCCACCATAGGCATGAAAGAACCCTCTCAATGCCTCCAGAATGTCCTCCGCTGCACTCCAGCCCAATTGTGAAAGATCAGCCGCCACAACGCCGCTCTCGGTTGCATGACCAGCCTGAAATGGTTTCGTCATCGTACCGAAATTTTCCCGCAAGCCGGCGGAATTGCTGGCCGCGATTCCAAATGCTCTCGTAATGGCAGTTGCATCAAACTTGCGCAATTTGGCTAGCCCCGCGGTACTGCCGAATACGCCGCAGGTCCCCGTAGAATGAAACCCATCCTCGTACGAGCGCGGAGAGATCGCTTCCGCGATCTTGCATTCAATCTCCACCCCCAAGTGGTAGGCAAGCATAAAGTCTTTCCCTGAGGTCTGAGTCATCTGCGCCGCGCCAAGCACCGCCGGAAGAACCGGCACTGTCGGATGAACCAGCAATCCGTAGACGCGATCCTTCTGCACCGCCAATTGCGTGTCGTCGAAATCGTCCGCATGAATGGCTACTCCATTCGCGAAGGCCGCAAACCTGAGAGGATACTTCTTCGAGGTGCCGATCAGTACGGCATCCTCCCTGGTGCATCCCAACGACGCGACGTACTGCTCTACCAGCGGAGCCGTCCGAGCTTTTGAACCGGCCAATGCCAGTCCCAAACCATCCAGAATCGATTTCTTCCCCAGTTCTATTACATCCTGCGGAATGTCTGCGAATTGAGTGTTGACGATAAACTCCGCCGTATACTTCGTGAGCCCCTGAACATCCGGAAAATGAGGGGCGCACGACGATAGCGAATCCCCCAGCCCAAATACCCGACGCGGCGAAGCAATGACTCCCATGAAAGATCCCAACCCTGCAGACGCCCTGAGAAAGTCACGTCTGATCATGTTTATGATTTCCTTTCTATGTTCGAATATCTGCTTTGCTGTTCGGAAGCATGGAAGCGATACCTGCAGTGCTGCGGCATCGCCTGACATTGCATTCCCGGCCTGTATCTTTGGCTCTGCTGATCGCAAATGCCGTGCGAATCCCATCGGAGAGGAGCCCGAGTTCTTCTCCGATGGGACTCACATTAAAAGGTCAGCTTGGCTCCAAACTGGATCTGCCGTGAGGTTGTTGCAGTTTGATCGATCTGCCCTGCTCCGCTGACGCCCAACGTGTAATTGTCAACAGGAGCCTGAAGATTGGTGTGGTTGAGGACGTTGAAGAATTCGGCACGGAATTGTGCATGGAGCCACTCGCGAGGCTGAATATTCTTGAACATGGAAAGATCAACATTCACCATCTTGGGCCCCGTGAGCGAATTGCGTCCATTGTTTCCCAATACCAGCCCGCCGTTCGTAATCGGAGCTGGAACAAAGCAGGACGTGTTCACGTAGTTGATTCCGCCGTGAATCGGGTTGCATCCTTGAACGCGGTTCGGATAGTCATATCCCGCATCCGTGTAGTTCTGTCCGAGGACATCTCCTGCCAGGACCAGAGTGAACGGAACCCCGCTGCTGGCGCTCACAATCGCTCCTGTCTGCCAGCCGCCTAGGATCGCCTCTGCCGGTTTCCCCCAATGGGCACTGGGTAGATTCCAGATATAGTTGGCTGAAAATAGTTGCCGCAGATCGTAGTCGCAGGGGCCCTGGCGATGCGCTTTGTCAAAGAACATGAGAGACGTAATCGAGTTAAGGAAAGGATCTCCAAGTGATGACCCGGATCCCATGTCTCTGCAGGAGCTGTAGGTGTACGACACCTGCGCTTGGAAGGACTTGATATCGTGAGTTTTCACCTGGGTCTGGAGTCCTTGATAACTGGCCCCGTCATCGAAGAAGATGGCGCGGATAAATCCAACGTTGGGATTCGCGACAGCGTCCGCTACCGGAGCACAGGGATTGTTGCCTAAGGGTGCGCACGGCCACGTATACACACCGTTGACTTTTTGCGGAACAACCTGGTTGCTGTCATCCGCCGTGAAGGGTGCGTGCAATGTACGCGACCCTACATATCCTACAAATAGTCCCAGGTGCTGGGTCAGTGTCTGCTCCACATTTAGATTCCAGTTGGTGGCGAAGGAGCGCTTGGGATTGCGATCGATATACCGCACGCCGTTGGTGTTCCCGAACTCCACGGTCGAAGGTATCACCGGGAATGCGCCTTGTGGCAAAGGATCGCGCGCACTGCCTACGCTCGTCGAAAGCGAGAAAGGCAGCGAGACGGCATTGCCGATCTCAAACACATACGGGAGCGGCAGCAGGTCAAAAATACCGATGCCCCCACGCAGCGCAGTCCTCCCATTTCCGAATACATCCCACGCAAATCCAAGGCGAGGATCGAAGTTCTTCGTGGTGGGATTTGTTTGAAACTCATGGCTAACCGGCGATGGAGCTGTCGATGTGAAGAAATTTGTTAAGAGCTGAAAGTTATTGGATGCTTCAGTGGGATTGGTAAGCATCTCGTAGCGCAGACCCAGGTTCAGCGTCAGTCTCGTGTTAATACGCCAGTCGTCCTGCGCATAAACCCCAAACAGGTTGTCGCGATATCGAACCGGCTTTCGTACGAGCGGGCTAAGTACCAGGGCTTTCTCGGGCTGGTCTGTCAAGAAGTTCTCCAGACCTGATACGCCCGGCGCAGCAGGAAGTGAGGTAAAGACAAACTCGCCGTTGGCCAGCGTCTCTGACTGGGTATTCAGGTCAAGACGCTCATAAGCAAAGCCGAACTTCAGCGAATGATTCCCCGTAACGTGGAAGAAGTCGTCGTTAATCTGAAAGGAGTTGTAGTTGTGCGTCCAAAATGAAATGTAGCCCAGGCCGCCGGCATTTGTTAACCCGTCGACAACCATCTCCGAGGCAGGCAGCTTCTCCGGCGAGCACACCGTG
>JAJXZK010000237.1 GCA_021780095.1 Acidobacteriota bacterium
CCGATATGAACACGCTGGTTGCGCTCGGCACCGGAGCAGCGTTCCTTTACTCCGCTGCCACGACTATCGCACCGGGCTTCTTCCTGGCACACGGCATCGCTCCTGATACTTACTTTGAAGCCGGCATACTGATCATCGGGCTTGTACTGACAGGTAACACCCTCGAGAGCCGCGCCAAAGGCCAGACTGCCGTCGCATTGCGCAAGCTCGTTCAAATGCAACCAAAGACTGCACGTGTTCTACGGGAGGGCACGGAATACGATCTGCCTCTGGATGCCATCCAGCGTGACGACCTCATCCTGGTACGTCCAGGAGAACGCATTCCGACGGATGGCGAGGTTGTCTCCGGAAAGAGCAGTGTGGACGAGTCGATGCTGACGGGCGAGTCCCTGCCGGTCGAGAAGACCGCCAGCGACCGGGTCATGGGAGGCACTCTCAACCAGACTGGATCCTTCCAGTATCATGCGACGACCCTCGGCGCGGACAGCACCCTTGCACAGATCGTCCGGCTGTTGCGTGAAGCGCAAGGATCGCGGGCGCCCATACAGTGGCTTGCCGACCGCATCAGTGCGATCTTCGTGCCCACCGTGCTGTGCATCGCAATCGTTACGTTCTTTGCATGGCATTTCTTTGCTCCGGGTTTGGGGATCATGCAGGGCTTTGCCGCAGCGGTCACTGTGCTGGTGATCGCCTGCCCATGCGCCATGGGGCTAGCCGTTCCTACCGCTGTGATGGTCGCGACCGGACGCGGAGCCACCTTCGGACTTCTCATCAAAGGGGGAGAGGCACTCCAGAAGCTCGAAAAGATCGACACGGTGGTGCTCGACAAAACCGGCACGATTACGGCAGGTCGACCCGAGGTCACTGACTTCCTCCTCTCGCCTGAGAGCATCACTGACGTCATCGGCGGCCATTCGCATACGACTGAGGACCGTGTACTTCGCATTGCGGCTGCACTCGAACGTGCCAGCGAACATCCTCTGGCTGCGGCCGTAGTCCGTTACGCTCAAGAGCGCGGTCTGAACCTACCGCAGCCAGGGAGCTTTGAATCGCAGACGGGTCACGGTGTCTTCGGCATCGTCGAAGGCAATCTGACGGTGATCGGCAATGCCGCATTGATGAAGAACAACAGCATCTCCGTACAGACATTGACTACCGCCGCAGAACGTCTTGCGGAAGAAGGCAAGACGCCGCTCTGGGTCGCAATCAACGGTTCGCTCGCCGGAATCATCGCTGTCGCTGACACGGTGAAGCCCACCTCTATCGAGGCGATTCGTGATTTCCATCGTGAAGGTCTCCGGGTCGTCATGCTTACCGGCGACGACGAACGAACGGCACGTGCCATTGCACGACAGGTTGGCGTAGACGACGTTATCGCAGGTGTTCTTCCAAGGGGCAAAGTCGATGCAATCAAGCGACTGCAGGCGGAACACCGAACGGTCGCCATGGTGGGCGATGGCGTGAATGATGCTCCCGCATTGGCGCAGGCCCAAGTGGGCATCACGATGGCCAGCGGCTCCGACGTTGCGATGGAAGCCGGCGATGTGACCCTCATGCGCAGCGAACTTACCGGGGTTGCAGCTGCAATCGCGCTCTCTCGCGGGACCATGCGGGTCATTCGGCAGAATCTGTTCTGGGCCTTCATCTATAACGTGATTGGTATTCCGCTCGCCGCAGGAGCGCTGTATCCGGTCTTTGGGCTACTGCTAAGCCCAGTGATTGCCAGTGCAACCATGGCCCTCAGTTCTTTCAGCGTCGTCACCAACAGCTTGCGGCTGCGCGGGCTAAAGCTTTGATAGGGGAAAAATATGACAACAAAGAAAAATCTGCTCAAACCCAAAACCCTCAATGAAGACTCCTGCGCTTGTGAACCGGGTACGACCGGGCGCAAAGCGGTTGGTGTCGATACCGAGATCAAGGCTTCCAACCTGCGTCGGCTCAGCCGAATTGAAGGCCAGATTCGCGGTATCCAACGCATGGTCGAGGACGATCGGTATTGCGCGGATATTCTCACGCAGGTTACATCGGCGCAGGAAGCGCTCCGAGCGGTCGCCCGGGCGCTCATGCGCAACCACCTCGCCCACTGCGCCACCCACGCCCTTCGCACCGGATCAACAGACGAAAGGCAGGCAATGTACGACGAGTTATTGGAGATGATCTACAAAAATGCTCGCTGACAAGCCATTTCGAAGGCTGGGCTGCGTGCCAACCAGGCTTGGTAGACGGGCTTCAATGTTACTCGCTGAACTACTGGCGGTGAGCTACTTGGGGACCGTCACTTATGCCGCACATCTTTCCGGCGTTTCTCTACTTCTCTTTCCTGAGCTTGCGGCCCTGTCTCATGATGTGATGACCCGGCCTCGAGGAAAGTGGGCGAGCCAGCCGTGGCGAATGGTTCTCACTCCTACCCTGGCGGCAGTTGTTGGCCTTTTCATTACGCGTCACGTGAGCTACGGCGCAATAGGCATTGCCGTGATAGTGCTGGTAAGCCTTTTCGTCATCAAAGCGCTCAAATCAGCAAGTGGGCCTGCGCTCTCCGCAGGCGTTCTTCCAATGGTACTGGACGAAAAAAGCTGGATGTATCCGGTTGCCATCCTCGCGGGGCTTGTGGGTCTGGTAGCCATCCTGCGGATATGGCAGCGCTTCGGACCTTCCATGGATAGCAGCAGCGGCGATGCCGACTCGAAGCTGATCGATGCGTTGGAGACGTATCCCCGCGATCGCTTCTGGGGTGTCACTCTCCTTGCATTTGTCGTCGCCCTGGGCGTCCCGGCCCAACTCACAGGTCTGCGGTTTATTCTCTTTCCGCCGCTTATCGTCATGGCGTATGAGATCTTTGGACATCCTGAAGTACCCGGCTGGATGGCGCGTCCTGCTCTGTTCCCCGTTGTGTGCCTGCTTACCGCATCGGTCGGAGTCGCCATGTGCCGCTCATTTACATCGAGTGTTGTCGGGGTCATGCTGACCATGCTTTGCTCGATTGCAATCCTGCGAATACTCAAGGTGCATATGCCACCCGCACTCGCGGTGGGGCTGCTGCCGTTCATTATCCCGGCCCCCACCTTTTGGTATGCAGTCTCAGTGGGCATTGGCACGGTTGCATTGATGGTGTGCTTCTGGGGTCGCGAATACTTCCGGAGATCGTCAGCCCCAGCGGGACGGCGCGTTGGCCCAGCAAACCAGTGGGGATGCACTTTCCCGGAGAAGCGTCGTCAAACTTCAACAGACTCGCGATCAGACTTTAACTCGCGGCAATCACATTGACGGCTGTCAAGCTTCGGGCGTATATCTCTCCGATGTTTGATATCTCACGTTCGCCCGCGGCCCTTTCAAACCAGCACGGCACGGGAGGAATTATGAACAAAGACAAGCTTGCGGAAGGCGCGCGTATTCTGCCCATCAGCCGCCGCCGTTTTGTGCAGGGATTGGCTGCGGGTGCGAGCATCGCGGCTATCGATACCGTTGGATGGCCTGCCTTTGGCGAAACCGGCCAACAAACACCCCCAACGCTCGCTGGGAAACATTTCGCCTTGACCATTGATTCCTTGCCAGTAAACTTCACCGGCCGCCGCTCTGTGGCCACTGCGGTAAATGGCTCCGTACCGGGACCGATATTGAGATGGCAAGAGGGCGATACGGTCACGCTGGCGGTGACCAACCGGCTGAAAGTGCCTACTTCCATTCATTGGCATGCGATCCGCCTCCCGAGTGACATGGATGGAGTTCCCGGCCTAAGCTTTCCCGGCATCGCGCCCGGCGAAACCTTTCAATACAAGTTCCCGGTGGTGCAGAACGGCACCTACTGGTATCACAGCCACAGCCGGTTCCAGGAGCAGACGGGACTGAGTGGCGCGATTGTCATCGATCCCATCGGCAAAGACACCATCGAGTGTGACCGCGACTATGTCGTGCTCCTGACGGACTGGACGGATACCAATCCCGAAACTATCTTCAGCAATCTCAAGGAGCAAAGCGACTATTACAACTATCATCGGCTCACCCTGGCGAACTTCATCTCCGAAGCGAAAGCGAAGGGCCTGGGGCCGACGGTCTCCGATCGCCTTGCCTGGGCGCGGATGAATATGAGTCCAACGGATATTGCGGATGTAACGGGCGCGACCTATACCTACCTGCTGAATGGAATCACACCAAGAGCGAACTGGACTGGCCTGTTCAAACCTGGCGAACGCATCCGCCTTCGTTTCATCAACGCCTCTGCGATGACATTTTTTGATGTTCGCGTGCCTGGCCTGCGAATGACAGTGGTGCAGGCCGACGGAAACGACGTTGAGCCGGTTACAGTGGATGAATTCCGGATTGGTGTGGCCGAGATCTACGATGTGATCGTGCAGCCGAAAGACGATGCTGCTTACACCATCTTTGCCCAGTCCGAAGATCGCACCGGTTATGCGCGCGGCACGCTCGCTCCCCGGATGGGTATGACAGCTTCGGTCCCGCCGATGGACCCGCGGCCAGTCCGCACGATGATGGACATGGGCATGGGCGGCATGAAGATGGGGGGCATGGATATGTCAGGCGTGGACGGCATGACCAAGGCGGACATGCCCGCGTCCGGCAAGGATGCGGCGGCCCAAAGCAAGCCAGCCATGCCCGGAATGAAGATGAACCAACCTGGTATGACGGGAATGGACATGGGTTCCCATTCGGCCGCGCATGGCATGCCGGCTCCTCCCACTGAGGAGCAACACCAGGGCGGCACGGCCGGAATGACGATGGGCAGCAGCAGCGGGATGACGCCTTTTCCCCAGCCGGGACCGAACACCATGCCAATCATGACGGCATCCGGGGCCGCGAACGCGGAAGTGGACCTGAGACCATCGAACCCGAAACAGATGCACATCGGGCCGCAAGTGGTTCAGGTTCCGATGCATGTCAGTGAGAGATTGAACGATCCCGGAGATGGCCTGCACAACAATGGGAGGCGGGTATTGACCTACGCCGACCTGCGCGCCCGATACCGAGGGGTGGACCCGAGGCCGCCAACGCGTGAAATTCAACTGCACCTTACGGGCAATATGGAGCGGTTCATCTGGG
>JAJXZK010000251.1 GCA_021780095.1 Acidobacteriota bacterium
ATCCGAAAATATTCGGCATAGGCGCCGTTATTGAAAATCAGATCGTCGCAAAGATTTTCCTGTTGCCGGCGGCAGAAATAACACTCCCCACAAGGTGCGGAGTTGACCGCGACCACGCGATCCCCTTCCCGGAACTTCGTCACCCCTTCACCCACCTGGGACACGACGCCGGCCATCTCATGCCCAAAAGGCGCAGGCGGCCTCAGCATTTTCTCGTGGTAGCCGCGGCGAAATACTTTCAGGTCAGTTCCGCATGTCAGGGCAGCGACGACACGAACAATAATCTCCCCTGCACCCGCTTCCGGGACTGGCAGCCGTTCAATCCGAACATCTTCTTTGCCGTACAAAATAGCGGCATTCATTTCAGCGGCCATATCGATGGTTTTGCAGACTGCGCTGTGGGTCGATCGACTTGTATTTTCTTTCACTCTTGACATGAAGGAACGGGAATTGCCTACGGCTGAATCACTATTTTCATGGAGTCCGGTTTAGGTTCCGAGGCAAAGACGATCGCTTCCGCCGCCTGTTCCAGCGGAAACGTATGAGAGATGAGACGAGTCAAATTAAATCGATCGGGATATCCGTCCAGCACCAATTGCGAAGCCGTCTGCTGTACATCCGCCGAAGAACTGTAGGAACCGATCAGCGCTTTTTCGTCCATGCAGATTGCAGCCGGATCGATGACCACTTCACCGTGTTGCGTCGCGGCAAACAGCAGCACGCGGCCGCCAAAACGCACGGCATCCATGGCCGGGCGAATTAAAGCATTGCCACCGACAGCCACAACCACAACATCCGCGCCGCGGCCTTCCGTATATTCTTTCACCACTGCGATCGGATTTTGCTTGTCGGCATAGATTGGATGACGGAGATCGAATTGCGACGCCACTTCGTGACGCGAAGGATAAAGATCTGAAGTGAGCACGGTCGCGCCGGTCTGCCGAGCCAAAGATGCCAACAAAATTCCAATCGGCCCCTGACCGATCACCAGCACGGTCTCATCTGCATCCAGGTGGAGATTATGAATCGCTTTGTAGCAGGTGTTGACGGGCTCAATCCACAGCGCCTGTTCGAATGGAACATGATCCGGAATCCGCACAAGTCCGCGCTCTACAATCCAGTCCATCACTCGAATGTACTCGGCGAACCCGCCGCCTGACGGTTCAAATCCCGCGGTACACCCCACGCGCTTGTAACTTTCGCACTGCGAAAATGTTTTTTTCCTGCAGTAGTAGCATCCCTTGCCACATGGAATGTGATGGAATGACATCACCCTATCGCCCACCTTCCAGCCACTCACCTTGTCGCCGATTGCGGCAATCACGCCCGCCATTTCATGGCCGAAAATGCGTGGTGCGGAATGCGAACCGGTGTGAATCTTCTTCAGGTCGGTCCCGCAGATTCCGCAGCTATGAATTTTGACCAGGATTTCACCCGCGCCAATTTCAGGAACAGGCACGTTTTCCACGCGAACGTCATTAATGCCGCGATAAACTGCTGCCCGCATTGTTGAGGGAATTGAACCGTTGAGGGTAGTCACTGTTTCCATTTTATTCCGCTTGCCTCAAAACTTGGAGAAGTGCTGCTGCAATTGCCTCAGATGCGCGCGCTGATTGTTTTCCGAGCTTGACCGTGGTTGGCATCAGCCATGGGTGCAATGCTACATGCATTGCAAACGAAGCGCTCTTGAATCCACCGCGTGCGTCCGTGAATCGACTCAAATCGGGCAAATGATCATCGACCGGATCGCTGATGGCACGCAGGGTTCGAAACGGTAGTCCACGTATTTTCGCCAGTCGCGCCACCGTCGCCGCCTCCATATCGACCAGGTCGGCATTCCACTGTGCTGCCAGCTTTGGCTTTTCATCGCGCCCAACCACATGGTCCGCAGTCACCAAAACGCCCTGTCCATCCTCACATGCAAACCGCTCGCCGGTCTGTCCATCGATCACAATCGCAGGCCAATGCACTCCATCGATCCGCATCCCTTCCCGCAGCGCCCCAGCGTATCCGACAGAGATTACCGAGCCCAGCGGACCGCGGGATTCAGCCAACATTAACGCGCGAGTAACGCGCTCTCTGCCCATTCCCGCACGCACCACAATTGCATGCTCGCTTTCCCAAACGCTCGTGCCTTCCCTGCGCGACACCACGGGAGCGGCCCAATCGCGCACCAGCGGCGCCACCTCCCGCGGCAGCGCGGCGAGAATCGCGATTCTCGGTCGTACACCTGCAGCGTTCATGATGCTGGAGCATACCCGTGCGAGCGAAACCAGCCGATCGCAGCTTGCAATGCCGAGTCCACCGGCACCACCTGAAATCCCAAATCTCGTTCGGCCTTTACCGAACTGGCAAACATTTTCTTCTTTTCCATGCGCACCGCTTCCACCGTTGCCCGCGGTTCACGGCCGAGTATGCGACCCTCGACCCATTCATCAAAGAATGCGAATGTCATGGCGACCGCATGCGATACCTTCATGGTTGGAGATGGCAACCCCGTCATCGCTGCCATGCGATCCAGAATTTGCTTCAGCGTAAGATTTTCTCCGCCTAATATGTATCGCTCGCCCGATGTCCCCCGATCCAGCGCCGTCACATGCATCGCGGCCACAGCCTCCACATCGACGAGGTTCAGCCCGGTATCCACATACGCTGGAAATTTCCGATTCAGAAAGTCCACAACGATGCGGCCCGTCGGTGTTGGCTTCGCGTCGTCCGATCCAATGGGCGTCGTCGGATTCAGGATGACAACGCGTTGGCCAAGCCGCGCGGCTGCGATAGCTTCTTGTTCCGCCAAAAATTTGGAGCGCTTGTAATGGCCAATCATGTTTTCGATCGACACAGGAGTTTCCTCATCAACAACGGTCCCGTCAGAGCGAAATCCCATCGTCGCGACGCTCGAGGTGTAGACTACCCGCCCCACCCCGGTTTCCCGCGCCAACCGCAGTAGGGCTTTGGTCCCTTCGACGTTGGCTGCATACATTATTTTTGGATCGGGAACCCACAGTCGGTAATCGGCGGCGACGTGGACCAGCGCATCACAGCCGGAAATAGCGCTGCGAAGATGTTCCGGCTGCAGCAGATCCCCGGTGACAAGTTCCGCCTGCAGTCCTTCCAGATGTTCGGTGCGACTGGTCTTGCGCGTTAACAAACGCAGCTCTGCTCCGACCGCGCCCAGCGACCGCGCAACATGACTGCCGACAAATCCAGTGGCTCCGGTAACAAAGATCCGCATAGGAAGGAGGTAAACAGATTGGATGAATCTGGTGCGGCCAGTTTAGTCCAGCGCTTCGGTCTGAATGCCGATATTCTTCTCGCCGGCGGCTTTCTTTTCCCAATAGCGCTGCACCCACGCTTCCCAGCTTTTGCCCGCTGCGGAATCCCGTCCAGTAAACGCCAGCCCGGCAATTTCCGAGTAAGGAATCGACACCCGCTCCGACGTATCTTTCGGCATGATGCGAACAATCGCCCGATGCAGCGCCGGTGACGGTCGGCGATCGAAGATATACCCTTCAATGCGCACACCGGTCTTCAGCGTAATGGTCACATCGCCACGATATCCGAAGGCCTGCTCCAGCGCCTCGCGCGTTTCTTCCTCGGTCGCCAACGCCGGAATCCAGCCTTCCAGAACTTCGCGCTCCGCTCCGGGCGCAACTTCCATCGCATTCGGGTCGGAGTCCTGCTTCGTCGTAGTTTCCGTCATGCGCGGGTTTCCTCCAGAGTTGTTTGCGGCGTCTCGATATTCACCAGAGGGTTTTTCGCATGTACCGGCTTCACCGGCTGGCTTAGAAGATCGAGCGCTCCACGATCCGGGTACGACGTCATCATCGCCTTGGCTGTCGCTAACAATCCCTTCAGCGATCCAAAAGTGAAGTTCACCCCGGAAGCTTCATAGCCGGAGTGCACCATGCAATTCGCACACTTCGGATTGCCGGACTCGGTCCCATAGTGCGACCATTCCGTCGCTTCCATCAATTCAGCAAAACTATCCGCATAGCCGTCCTGCAGCAGGTAGCAAGGCTTCTGCCAACCGAAAATGTTATACGTCGGCATTCCCCAGGGAGTGCATGTAAAGTCGCGCTTGCCCATCAGGAATTCCATGTACATCGGCGACGCATTGAAACGCCAGCTCTTCTTGCGGTTCGCAAGAATGGCGCGGAATAGTCTGCGAGAGCGGGCCCTTCCTAGAAAATGTTTCTGGTCCGGAGCCTTTTCGTAGGTGTATCCAGGAGCGACCATCATCGACTCGACACCCGCATGCATCATCTCGTCAAAGAAGGCGCGTACGCTGTTCGGATCGGCGCCATCGAACAACGTCGTATTCGTCGTCACGCGGAAGCCCTTGGAAACAGCTTCGCGAATGCCCTCAATTGCCTTCTCGTAGCCGCCCTCAAGACAGACGGAGAAGTCGTGATGCTCGCGCTGCCCATCCATATGCACTGAGAAGGAGAGGTACTTACTCGGCCTGAAGAGATGCAGTTTCTCTTTCAGCAGCAAGGCATTGGTGCACAGATAGATGTATTTTTTTCTCGCAACCAATCCTTCAACAATTTCCCCTATCTGCGGATGAAGCAGGGGTTCTCCACCGGGGATCGACACCATCGGCGTACCGCATTCATCCACAGCGCGGAAGCATTCTTCCGGCGATAACTGCTTCTTCAAAATGTGTGCGGGATATTGGATCTTTCCGCAGCCGGCGCACGCCAGGTTGCAGCGAAACAACGGCTCCAGCATCAGAACCAAGGGGTAGCGTTTGCGACCACTCCACCGCTGGCGCAACACATAGGTTGCAACCGTCCACATTTGTGAGATTGGCACAGCCATTCAAACTCTCCTTCTTGCTTCTGTTCGAGTAGGTCTCGGTGTCGGGCGCGATCGCTACGACCGACCGACATCCTGCAATTAGCTTCTGATTCCCAGCATCTCAGCCTGCTTGGCCCTGCGATATGTTGTAAGCGCCAGCAGCGGAAAATAGTTGCGGTACATGTGGTACGACAAATAAAAGACCCGCGGAAATCCAGTTCCGGTGTATTGATCCT
>JAJXZK010000417.1 GCA_021780095.1 Acidobacteriota bacterium
GCTTATTTGCACTGCCTTCTGCGCAAAGGCAGCCATGAACATCTTTCCTGGCCTTTCCTATTACATTTGGATCACTATCTTCGCAGCCTTCTTCACCTGGTCCAATTTGCGCGGGATCAAGACTTCGGCCCGCTTCAATGAAGTGCTCTGCGCTGGAATGACTCTTGTTGTTCTACTTTTCCTGGCCGCAGTTGTCCGGCTCATCTGGAGCGTGCATCATGATCCCGGCTTCTTCACTGCGCCGTTTTATGACCGTTCAACATTCAGCATGTCCAGGCTGTTCTCTGGCACCTCTGTCGCCGTACTTTCATACATCGGCTTCGATGCTGTCTCCACTCTCTCTGAAGAGGTCAAGGACCCGCGGCGCAATATCATGCGGGCGACCGTATTTATCTGCCTCATTGCGGGCGTAATCTCTGGCATCGAGGTCTACGCAGCCCAGCTCATCTGGGGCTCTGCCCCATTTCCCTCCGGCCAGGTGGAATCCGCTTTTGCGTTGGTATCCCGCAAAGTAGGCGGTGTGGTCCTCTTCCAAATCATTAACTTCACGCTCCTCGTCGCCAATATGGGTTCCGCCATGGGGGCACAACTGGCCGCAGGACGTCTTCTTTATGGCATGGGGCGCAGCAATGCCCTTCCCAAGGGATTCTTCGGCGCAATAGAGCCGAAGCATCATGTGCCACGCAATAACATCGTGCTCATTGGCGGGCTCGCGCTTTTCGGTGCAGGTATCCTCGAATTCTTCGCAAACAAGCTTGGCGGGGGAGCCTATGAAGTCGGTGCACAGGCGCTTAACTTCGGTGCCCTGATCTCCTTCATGGGCGTAAACGCAGCGTCCCTGGTCAATAGTTGGCGGGGAGAGCAATCTCGCAAAGCGATTGTTCTTATACCGCCCATATTGGGCTTTATCATCTGTGCGTTTCTCTGGTTCCATCTGAGCTCCCCTGCATTTGTCGTTGGATCCATCTGGCTGGTGCTGGGTGTAGGCTACGGAGCAGTGCGCACCAGAGGCTTCCGATCCGCGCTGGTTTCTTTTGAAATACCCGCGGAGGATGCTTGACCAGCACCGGTCATGCACCGGTGCATGTAACCTCTTCTTACTCACCGCACAAAGAGGTCCGGTGATCTCCAGACGGTCGTTTCTCGCATCATCACTCGCTACCACAGCGAGTGCCATTCATCTTTGCGCCGAACTTCCTGCCAGATCCCAGGTGCTTTCGTAATATATGTTCTCTTCAGCTCTCCTGCTGATCCCGTTTGCAGCGCATAGCGGATCAAGCAGTCCCTAGCGTGTGATTCCTCAGGAACTCCTCGCGCAAGGCTGCATCCCTGAATGCTTCGGTTCCGCCCGATCGCAACGTTGAAAGTGCGCCTGCAACGTTGCCTTGATACGCACATTCCTCCCAACTCGCACCGCGCAGGAATGCTGCCAGAAAGCCCGCATCGAAGCTATCACCTGCGCCTATCGCATCCACCGGAGTTACCTGTACTCCATCCACATGCCACACTGTGCTTCCAGCCTGAACCATTACGCCCATCGCGCCACACTTGATCGCCACGCATGGCACCCTGTTTGCAAGTTCCTTGAGAGCTTCTTCCACATCCGCACGCTTTGCCATACGGCAGGCTTCATCACGATTGGGCAAAAGTATGTCTACATGAGGCAGTAGTTCGTGCAGCACGCCATCCCAACGGTTTTCGGGATCATCATTGGTGTCCAGGGAAATCGTCAGGCCGGCGCGTTTCAAGTCCTTGCAAAGCTGCGGCAAATCGGGCGCAAGCGCACGCTGCAGAAAGAGTGATGAGATGTGGAAGTGCTGCGCATCCGACAGGTAGTCGAAGTCAAGGTCCTTGCGAGAAAGTTCGTTGATAGTTCCAAGATAGGTCAGGATGCGACGGCGCTCACCATGGTGAAGGAGAATTGTTACACCACTTGAAACTGATGAAGGCGCATAGGCCACGCGTGAGGTGTCAACACCGCTTGCGGCAAGTCTCTGCAAAGCCATCTCGCCAAGAGCGTCCCTGCCGACATAGGTAACAAAGCCCACCTTTGCGCCCAGCGCAGCCAGATTGTGCGCCACAATCGCCGACGATCCGCCAAGGGTTGGAACAAAATTGCTGGCCAGCAACTCACGCTCGGTCGGCATCTCCTCCGGGAGTCCGTAGAGCACGAGGTCCATATTGATCTCCCCGGCGATGCTTACATCAAATCTCTTCACCATTTCCCCGCTTACATCTCAACAAGTTACCCTTCTGCCCGGTACTGATTTTTGCCAAAATAGTTTCGCCGTATTCTTTTCTTTATCGTTTTATTTCGTATTTTAGCGTTACCTTCCTTATGTGTCCATCGATCTCTTCCCTTTCTGGAGGAAAGAGATGCCGTCAGCATCGCTCCACACCTTCCTGAATGCGAAAATCGTACTCGATTCTGTGCGGAAAGCGGGGATCAGTCCAGGCATTTGCTGGATTGCGGTCAAAAAATTGCGCGACCTGCAACTGGATGTGCGGCTGCTTTGGAAATTATCTGATTAGTTTCTGCGGTGGCGGATACGTTCTGGTTCATCCGTTGGGTTGACCAGGTGTATGCGAAGATCACGAGCCACGCTTTCAATTGTCTCCGGCGTCACTTTTTGCCCCTCTTGGGCATAGGCAGAAATCAGTGCATTCTCGCACAGCGTACTGATAATCCGAGGAGAGCCTTTTGAAAAGAAGAATACAGCGGCGATAGCCTCTGGAGAAAACACCTGATCTTCCAATGCACCGGAGCCGGCTATCTGCATGCGACTGTGAATGTAATGTGTGGTTTGTTCCAACGTTAGCGGCTCAAGATGAGTGCGGAAAACGATTCGCTGTTTAAGTTGTCTGAGTCCGTATGAGTCCAACTTGTCATCAAGTTCGGGCTGTCCAACCAGAACGATTTGAAGTAGCTTTTCTTTAGTCGTTTCCAGATTCGATAAAAGACGGACTTCCTCGAGTAATTCCTCAGAGAGGTTCTGTGCTTCGTCGAGAATTAGCACAGTGGTCAGATTTTTGGCGTGCCGAGTGATAAGGAAACGGCTCAGATCGAGCAGCAACTCCGTCTTGTTCTTCCCCGTTGTATCCAGGCCGAAGTCGGCAAGAATGTACTGGAGAAATTCAAAAGATGTCAGCTTACCATGGAAAATGTAGGCGTAGGCAATATCCTTGCTTTCTTCCAGCAGTTTTAGAAGGCACCGAACGACCAGAGTCTTTCCTGTTCCAACTTCTCCCGTGATAGCAATGAATCCCTTGCGCTGGCGCACACCGTAATAGAGTGCCGCGAGAGCTTCGTTGTGATGTTCCGTTGGAACAAAGCATGCCGGATCCGGCGTGAGGCCAAAGGGGTCCTGCGAGAGATGGAAAAACGACTTGTACATGAGTTATGCTGTTCAACCCTTCACTACTCGACTTCAAAGTGCCGCTTGCAATTCCGACTGCCTAAAAAATCGCGATGACAACCCCTCCCCGGCAATCCATTTTCATGTTGCAGACATTTACCGATGTTCTGGACTCTGCAATCTTTGGGACCCGCCGGTCGGCAGCGTAACAATCTTCCATCTTAAGTTTGCAGCCGATCGCCAAGAAATTCAATCATTTCTGCAGTGACGTCTCCAAAGGTAACCTTCGGGCGGACTGATCTAGTGAGATTCGAGGGATCTCGAGAAATTCGGACGAGAGTCAGGGTATCGGAAACAGTGAGCAGGCGGCCTGTCCATCGTCTGATGCAACTCCGGGCTTGACGGCAACGGATGAGGACAGGGTGTGTCTAGACAGACACAGTTCGGATCTGGCTCAGAGATAGGCCGCCTTGGTGGCGTGTTCTCAGGATTAGTGGCGGGAGAAAGGCAGAATGCGGTGTCTTTCCCTTCAGGCCGGCCAAGCTAAGAACCCTTCGCAATGCCAGACTACTTGAATTGGAGGAGATGGAATCGGCTGTCAACTCTTGCGCAGCGCATGTAGAACTCCAGGCCAAGCATAGTCGGGTTCGCTCGGATTTGTGGCATCTCCCCTGCCCAGGAATTGCCGGTTTGCATTTCCAACAAGCCAAACTCGCACAACTGTACGATCGTGTGATGGATCTTGAGCGCATTTCGGATTCCTGTATTTTCCATGATTTTCTGTATTGTGCTGGAAGTCT
Source organism: Acidobacteriota bacterium (assembly GCA_021780095.1). Next base: position 4,157 of record JAJXZK010000417.1, read on the forward strand.
CCGACGGCTTTTCGTTCTTGCGGGTCTCACTGGCGTGAACAATGCCTGCACAAATTGTGGTGAGAAGTTGAGCATGCACGGCCGTAAACTGCGATAGCTTTTCCGCAAAGGTGAGATTAAGGACCTCATTACCCTCGGTTGTGCATGCCGTAGCGAGGAGTCCTGCCCACAATTCCTGCACGATCTCCGCATCGGCCCACGACCCAAGAGTCAGAATCTCCCGAATCAGCTTGGGATGGGCGCGATACTTGAAGGTTCCCGGTTCGAGTGCAATGATTTCTTCAGCCATAAATACGATATCCACCGCACTTGACAGCCGGTGAAAGCTGAATTCCTTTTGCAACAGATTCCGAAAGTCTTCATATCCGCCTGGGCTTATCTGGCGCAGAAATGTGAGTGCGCGCGCGGCTCGAAACTCACGAACCACGGTCTCAGGCCCCGCACTGAACCACGGGCTGTTCGGCAGCTCCTCCCATAAGCGAATGTCCTCAGGAGCCGGAAGAACAAACATAAGTCCGAGTCCATGCGCGCCAAGGCGGATCGTTCCCGCCTCCACCAGCACGCGATGAGCATGCCGAGTCTCGCGCACGCCTGCTCTTTGCAGCGCGAGTGTAACCACCGCGCCGCGAGGCCAGCGTTCCTCCGTCATGAGGTATAGCCCGGTAGAACTGAGATTCCCAACTTGAAAGGCGGGAGAATTGCGCCGGCCCCAAGGGAATGCAACAAGGTCCGGAACGACCTTCCGCAAAGCAGAGCGACGGTTCGTCAAGCTCCGGGTTCCAGTGTAGACATGCCGCATGAGTCGCGTCAGGATGCCCGGCGGAGCAGGTGGAGGCGGCGTGGGCTT
>JAJXZK010000261.1 GCA_021780095.1 Acidobacteriota bacterium
CCAACGCGGCGTGGCTCGATGCGCGCGGTACCCGAATCGTCAAGGGAACCTCCCGTGCGGACAACAGTCTGCGGGGTGCTGCGTTCCACGACGGCAGGGCGTACGGCCACAGCGGGGTGGAGGTCTGAGGAATCTTCTGCATGGTGGTGCTCCTGGTCAGATGTCAGCGCCGAATTCCCGCGCCCGGATTTCGTCGGCCGACATCGTCTCGTGCGGGGTGAACATCTTCGGACGATTCGCCGCCGGTATCAGCCAGTAGCGTGTGATCGGAATTCCGCCGACCTGCATGACGTTGTCGCCGAGATTTTTCTCCCAACGGTCAAAATCGATGGTGCCGGGAAATGGCGTCAACATCACAAATTGGGCAAAGGTGATGTCGGCGCGCTTGGCCAGCTCCGCAGTCGCGTCAAACGTATCACGACGGTCAGAAGACAGCCCGAAAATAAACGAGCCCAGAACGTGTACTCCGTGTTCCTTGAACGTCTGCAGCCGCTTCACAAGGTTGTCGCCGGAGAGATTGAAATCTTTGAAGACAGCCTTCAGCCCTTCCGCAGTGGCCGACTCGACTCCAACCAACGCGCCTTTGATATTCGCTCTTCGCATGGCATCGAGAAACTCGGTGTCCTCGCCGGCTTCCATCGTGATCTGGGTAAAGAACACCATGTCCTTCGGTAGCTGCGACAGTTTCTTCATCAACTCAAATCGTTCAGCACGAATGCCCTGCAACTCGGCGACGCGTGCGGTATTTCCCTGCTGCGCAGCCAGGCGAAGATCGGCAAGGCTGACGGGGTAGAAATTGTCGTCGGCAAGCGCAATAAATCGAAATCCCCGGCGGCGCAGGTCGACGATCTCTCGCAACACCACGTCCGAGGTGCGCGGTCGCGGCTTCTGGCCATCGGTGCGCCAGACAGAGCAGAATGAGCAGTGCTTCGGACAACCGCGAACAGTCTGCACCGAGGCCCACATATATTTGTCGCGCGGAGCCAGGTCCCAGCGCGCCGGGATGAACTGGTCGCCGGAGATGCGGCCACCGTCATAGATAGTCTGGGCCGTTCCCGCCAGCAGATCTGCGATCACTTTCCCCCAGATCACATCGCCATCGCCCTTTACAATGACGTGGGCGCCGCCAAGTTCGATGGCTTCCTGGGGATAGAGCGTGGCGTGGATGCCGCCATAGACCACGAAGGCTCCGCGTTGGCGGGCGATTTTCCCCAGTTCCATGCCACGTAAGGCATTCCCAGTATGGATGCCGATTCCGACGACATCTCCGGGTTCGACACGCTCCGGCAGGAACGGGGCAAGGGTTTCATCCGTAATGAGAGGGTCGCCGTATTTCGCGGGCGTAGCTGCAGCAAGAACGTACAGCCAACGAGGAGTAATGACGCCGATTCCAAACGAGGAATCGCTGGGGTTCACTAGATGGACGTGCACTTTGCGAGGATCTCCTTCTGGTTGGCTATATCGCGCACGAAGGATAATCTTCGAATGAATTGAGTGGACCGCCCGAGCAACGCATCCAGATCGAAAAGGTCCTTTACCTGAAGGGAACAAAGCCCTACGAACGCGACAACCGTAACACGAGTATGGGCTGGCTCGACAGTCATTGTCAAAATTCGACGAAATAGCTTCGCGTTTCTCAACCACCGAGACCATGGGCAATCGATCCGCGCAGGCCAATCATGCCTGTTCTGCTAGATGCGGATTCACGTTTGTTTGTTGCCAGACTCGGGGATGACTGAAGACCTCCAAAAGAAAATGGGGACAACGTGTCGACGCGTTGCCCCCGAAATTGCATCTGATCCCAAAAGCTGCGAAGCGTTCAGAGCGACAGATACGCTCAGCGCGTGGAATCGCCTCCCCAGGAAAACTGCATCCCGGTTCGAAAATTGAAAGGCAGCCCAGGGTAGCCCAGCACCTGCTGGTAATGCTGACTCAGCAGGTTGTCGAACACGGTGTAGCTGGAGATGTGCCGGTTGATCCGAAGATGCGTTGTCAGCCCAAGGATCTGGTACGCAGGATCGAGATTTTGATTCGGCAACAGCAGTGTCGTCCCGCCATCGGCGTCGGTCAGGAACGTGCTGTCATCTCGCCTGCCGGCGAAGCTGCCCGTCATCTCCGCATACCAGCGGCTGCGCGCATAGATCAGCGCATAGCTGCCACTATGCTTCGCGCGACGAAAGGGGCGATTGCCGACCAACGGCGAGTAGGCTCCAATCGGCGTGTTGGGGTACTTGGCGTTGTAGGAGGGAGCCGAATTGTCACTTGAGAACGACTTTTCCACGGTGGAGTTCAACAGCGTGTATCCGCCCCGGACGAACAATCGATCCGTGATTCGATATTCGGCGCTGGTTTCGACTCCCTGGGCATTGAAACTGAGTGAGTTGATGTACGCCCCGTAGGAGGTATTGGCGATAATTTGCTCTACCGCCGGGGGCACTCCAAGTTGTAGCAGCTCGGGCGCCGCAACAAACTCAATTTGATTCGTAAAGTTGTTGTGGTAGTACCCGGCGCGCAGCAGTGCACGGGTTCCAAACATGTGCTGGTCGACGCCCGCTTCATAGGTCTTCGTTTGCTGTGCGCCCACTTCCCTGATCCCATGCTGCGCGATCAACTGCTGGCCGTTCGGTAGCGAATTCAACACGTCATAAATGGAACCATTCTGCTCGGCGATGGTAGGTTCCAGAATTCCTTGCGAGTAGTTGAATCGAAGCTTGGTGCCGCTCAAAAGACCCGCTGCCGTAGGCTTGGAAAAGTAGTAGGCCGCTGTTGCATGGGGAATCGTCTGAAAGCCAAAAACAGAATAGTTTGCAAAATCTGCCCCGGCGCTGTAATACAGTCGATTGGCAAGGTTCCCAGATGCCTGCGCGATCGTATCGTAGTTGCCGCGATGGGCCGTTTGCGTTAAATAATCATAGGCGGTGTAGCCGCGTTCCGACTGATACCGAAATGCCGCAAACGCGGTGAGTTTGTCGCTGCTCTTATAGCTTGTCTGCCCGTAAAAATAGTCTTGGTTAGTCAATGTCCCATTGGTTCCCGGAAACGTATAACTCGGGCAACTGTAGAATGCCTGTCCGCTGGCGCTGTTTCCATTGGCTCCGCGAATTGTGACCGGCGCTCCCAGATATTCCGGTTGGCCGGGATTGAAATTGCTGTCATAACAGTTGAAGTTGTTCGGGTTGTCGGTCAGGATGCCAACCGGCCCTGGATCTGTATTGAGCGAGCGCAGGCGCACCAATCCATACTGCGCCGTCATATCCAGCTTGTCGCTGGGACGATCCTCAATGATGGCGCTGCCGTATAGATCATGTTCCTTCAAGTACTGCACGTCCGGAATTCCGTAAAACAGAATCGCGTTCGGCTCACCCGTCGATGCTGCAATACGATGGGCAGTGGCCCGCACTTGGATGTGCGGCGTCAACGCATACCCCAGATTGCCCACCGATGAGACGTTGTGGAAGGTACTGTTCGGATAGCTATTTGACGTGTCAATGCGGGCGAAATCCCCAAAATAATCGAAGGCGTTGTGCACGCCGCCCAGCGAGGCTTCCTGATGGTACGTCCCGAAATTGCCGGCATCGATGGCGTATTGCAGCAGCGGCTTCGCCGTGGTTCCGCGCGTAGTCGTCAGCGCGATGACACCAGACGATGCGTTGGCACCGTAGAGCGCGCTGTCCGGCCCGCGATAGACTTCCGCCTGGCTGATGCCGTTTGACGCCAGATAGGCAAAGTTCACACCGCCGCCAATATCGTTGATCGGGATGCCGTCCAGCAAGACATCGGTCTCGTTGGAATTACCGCCCATTTCAAAGAGTGAGGTTGCAGCGCCTCTTTGTCCGGTGGTGGTGAACTGCAGCCCGCTCACCAGACGCAGCGTATCCTGCATGTCGATCTTGTATGGATATAACGACTGATCAATCACGGTCGTCGAAGCGCCGGATTGCATTTCGGGAGTTGGAGTACCGTTCGCCGTGACCGTGACCTGCTGTTCCAGCTTGCCAAACTGCATGGCTACGTCCGCATAGGAGGTCTGGTTCATCGCAACATAAATATCGTGGCTCTGGGTAACGTTGTAGCCGCTGGCGATGACGCGCACGTGATAGCGTCCAGGCCTGTAGACGTAAACGATGTACCGTCCGCGACCGTCCGTGCGTCCATGAGACTGAAGCATCACACCGTTGGGGGTCATGATGTCGACACGCGCGTTGTAGACCGGAACTCCGAGCGGATCGGTCACCACTCCGGTCACGGTTCCGGCAATCGTTCTTTGCTGCACGGGCGCGGCCATCGCAGAAATCGTTGACAAGTGAAAAGAGACAAAGCAAACTGTCAGCGCGGCAATCAGCGACGCGTGTGGAATAGCCCGTGTGCGTCGAAAAACACGAAAGAAAAAAATGAAGCCAGTCATTCGATATCCCCTCGGATTGTTGCATGAAGCCGGTCTCCTGACTCACGCTTCTTCAAGCTTGGGCGCCTTCCCAGACGTTGCCGTCCAGTGGTTGCCCGCCACGGCGGGCCTTGCCCTGCTCTCGCGTTTACAGTTACGGGGTAGTGGCGGAATTGCACCGCGCTTCCCGACACTTCATGGATGGTGAACACAATGCGCCAGCCGCAAAAGCATGCAGCCCAACGCCGGACGTCGCGTATCCCCCGCGGAACGAAGAAACACGCTTAGCGAAAAGGTACAACCAAACTCGAAAACCGGGAATGCGCCGACCAGCCGAGGTTTGGCTGGAGCGCGCTCCCTTCGGTCCTCCCATCGAGACCGAAAGACAGCTGAGACATGACCCTGGCCGGTCTCCTGACTTACGCATCGATCGAGCTTGGCGCACCTTCCCAGACGATCACCGTCCAGTGGCTGCATACAGCCCTGCCTTGCTCTCCGCGCTTACAGTTACGGGGTAGTGGCGGAGTTGCACCGCGCTTCCCGAACACCAAGGGCCTGAGCGTTGCCCGAAACTCGTGCGGGTAACAACTCTCTTTCAGATATATATCGGGATCGAAT
>JAJXZK010000362.1 GCA_021780095.1 Acidobacteriota bacterium
GGTGATTTGGACGTTGTCGGCGCTATTGGCGCGGATGGCCGAGAAGGCAGTGTCGACGACGCGGTTGCTGGCAACGATCACGCCACCCGCGCGGAAGATATTGATGCCGTTGCCGTTTTCGCCAGTGCCCCCGGCCTTCGCCGCGATCCGCTCGACGCGATTTCCGGTGACGACCGTCCCATCCTCGCCCTTCGTCCACCGCCAGACCAGGATGCCGCCGTTGCCGCAGTCGGTGACCGTGTTGTCGGTGATCGACAGGCCGGTCGATTCGATTGCACGGATGCCGGCGCGCGCAGCGCGGGTGACCGTCGTGCGCGTGATGCGCCCGCCCGAGCGGTCGAGGGCGATGCCGTTGCCAGCACTGCCGGTGACGGTGCAGGAGTCGATCGTGAGGTCGGGGCACTCCGCCAGGTGGACGAGGCCGCCGACGTAATCGGCAAAGGGTAGCCCGGCCCCGTCGATCGTCAGGCCGGAGAGCACCACGATCTCGCTGTGTGCGGCAGTGATCATGCTGTCGCCGCCGGCGAAGACAAGGCGCGTCGCGCCGGGGACTCCGGAGAGGCGGACGCGCGGCGGCAGCCTGAGCTCCGAGATCATGTAGGTCCCAGCCTGGAGGAAGACGGGACGGTCCTCCCCGGAGGCCGTGTCTAGCAGGCGCTGCAGGACGCGGCTCTGGTCAACGGCCTTCTGGTCATTCAGCCCGAGCGCAGCCGTGTCGAGTGTCCCGCGCAGGACTGCTCCATTGGGATCGGCGGCTGCAGCGGCAGGGGTCGCCAATGCGGCGCCGACCGCGCCGGCCAGGAAGCTGCGTCTGTCCATGGCTCGAAACTCCCGATTCCGGACTCAGGCTTCGGGCGTTTCAAGTCATGTGCCATGCGAAACAGTCCCGGAATGGGACGCGTCTACCAGATCCAGAACTGCAGGACCCAGACGAAAACGATCACAACAAAGGCGGGAAGGACGGCAAGCGTTGCCGCCAACCGCGCTGGCAATCACGGGCAATTTTAGACAGAGCGCCTCCAGCACCGTGTTTGGGGTGCCTTCGGTCAAAGAGGGCTGAACCAGGCAATCCATCATTTGCATCCATTCTGTGCAACTGCCCTGGAAGCCCGCAAAATGGATATGTTCGCGAATCCCCAGCTGAGTGGCTTGTTGTTTAAGCGGCTGTTCCTCTTTTCCGTTTCCGACGATGATGAGATAGAGTTGAGCGCCGACAGGCGCCTCCGCACATAATTTGTGGAATGCCGAGACCATGAAGCGATGGCCTTTTTCTATACTGAGCCGGCCGACGGAACCGAAAACAAACGCTGACTTGGGAATACTGAGATCGTTGCGAGAAATAGGTGGCCTATCCTGCAGGCGAGAATAGGGTGGCAGCATCGCATTCTTCACCACAATGGGTGCGCGCCTGTTGCCGCGTTTGGGTGCGATCTGTTGGGCCTGGCTTTCTGACACGCACACCACGCGGTCGGCGCGCTCCAGCGCCTGGCGCTCGAGCATTTCATAAAACCTGACACGTGGATTCTCGGCGGTGAAGCCGCGCACGAAAGCGACGTGCGGTGTACCTGTGCGACGAGCCGCCAGATAGCCGACAACATTGGCTTTGAAGCCGTGCGTGCAGAGCAGCGAACCCTTCCTCTCCGACAGCATCCGAGATAAGTGATGCACCAGGTCAAGACGCACGCCCCCCGGGAGGCACAATGTGGGAATGTTGCGCTGCTCGGCCGCGACCAGGACTTCCGGCCTGTCTCCGAGGTCGTGGAAGGAGCCTATCGAGAGTTGATATTCCGTGTCTTGCATATCCTGCGCGTGGTGCAGGATTTGTTTCTCCGGACCGCCAACGAGGTTACTGCCAATCAGATGGAGTACCTGAAACTTATCACTACGGCTTCGAGGATTCGCGGAAGTTTTCACGGTTGGTGCAATCCTAACCTGAAGAATAGGTCGACCCACTTTTGCTTCAATTTGTCCTGAAATGTGATTTGAATCTGTTGCATTCCGAGCGAGACCAGATCCGGTTCGTCCATCGGCACATCAAGGTGGCAAGATTGAAACAGGTCGCTCGATGTATCCCCCTGCCAGGCCATCGGGAACAGGGCGATCGTATCGCTTGCTAAGTGCAAGGGTTCTCTGTCAGATGGTTGCCCGCTCAGAGCCGTGCAGAAAGAAGAAATCAGATTGCCGGGCGGAGCGAGTGGCAGAGAACAGGTCTGGGTTGCGCGGGCGTTCATCTCAATCAGATAGGAAGCTCCATTCGCAGCGTCGATCATAAAGTCAAAACCGCACAGTCCAGTGAATCCCAACTTGCGCACGATCTTTTGAACAGCCTGCAGGCGCTCATCATTCCGACAGAGTCGAACGATGGTTGCCGGGCCTTTCGGTTTTGAAGTTTGCAACACTTCGGCATCAATGCTGGCCAGCGCCTCGCCTTGCCAACAGGCCACGGCAATGGTTGCATCGGGCCCAGCCACGAAGCGTTGGATGCTGACTTGGCGTGGACGTTGCATCAGCCAGGGGACAATGCAATTGGAATCGCGATCGATCAGGGTGCGTTTCGCAGCCACTACGGTGGCCAACGGCGCGTGCAGGGTTTTGTAGGCTCGGAGCGCTTGGCGCACGGTGTGCACAATCTTCACCCCTTCTCCGCCGGAGGTGCCGTCGGCCTTAAGTACGGCGGGAAATCCGAATTGCGTCAGCCACTGTTCGACTTGCTCGGAGGAATTGACTGTTTTCGTTTCGGGAACGCGAACGCCCAATTCATTAACCAAGGCCGCAAATTTCTCTCTCGACTCTATGATGGGATAACTCGCTGGATTCCCCATGGAGACCTGCAGCAATTTGCAAATCGCCTTCGAATCCTGATCGGCACCCTGTGAGGCCGTCGAGTACAAACGATGCATCTGCCGCATGGCGACGTCGTCGCACGGAACCACAATATCCGGCCCGGACTTCAGGATTGCGTTACGGAAGGACCACTGTGCGCTAACACCGCGAAATCTATAGCAGTGGCGGAGGGCGTGGGTCGAAAAGACGGGATGGTTCGGCGGACAGACTATGTCGACCTCGCAGTCGACTCGTCGGAAAGCCATCCCCAGACGGGCAGTGGAAAACCATCGGCACGTCGTCGCGAGTAAAACTTTGGGTGCCATGGAGGTACCTTCTGGGTCAGCCTTTTGCAGGACAGATTGTGATAAATATAGGGATACAGAACGAGTCGCTCATCAAATTCTACTGAAGACAAGCTCCGAGTCCAGGGAATGTTTAACGGTTCATGGTTTGTCGAGCGATAGGGGCTCCAGACCCTGCACGCTGAAAGACTCTGAATGGAAGCCGGACATAAGTGCTTCCGTCGCTGAACGTGAAAATCTCCGCCCATCGATTGAGGTTTGGCATGAATTCTGCCTTTGAAGTTGCAATTGTTGGAGCAGGCCCGTACGGATTATCCCTTGCGGCGCATCTGCAAGCACGCGGAATCTATTTTGGTATCTTCGGGCCACCGATGGAAGTGTGGCGGCAGCACATGCCGCAAGGAATGCTGCTGAAGTCGGATGGCTTCGCGTCCAACCTTTCAGATCCCGACGGCGGATTCACGCTGAAGCAATTTTGCCAGGCGCGCGGAATCCCCTATGACGACACTCGCATACCTGTGCCGTTGGAGACCTTTGTCAACTACGGCCTAGCCTTTCAGGAGAGGCTCGTCCCGCATCTAGATGCGCGACGGGTGACAAAGATCGAACGCACAGCGGGCGGCTTCCACCTGCAAGTGGAGGATGGAGCGGGCTTCGAAGCGCGACGTGTCGTAATAGCGGTTGGAATCAGTCATTTCGCTTACGTCCCTGGATTGCTGTCGCACTTGCCGAAAGAATTGCTAACGCACAGTTCAGCCCACCGTGACTGTTCCGTATTCCGCGGCAAGAAGGTGACAATCATCGGTGCGGGCGCGTCAGCGGTGGACATGGCGGCGCTGATGCACGAAAGCGGGGTGGACGTTACATTGGTGGCGAGCGCTTCAAACATTCGATTCCACGATAAGCCGGCAAGCGGGCGTCGGTCGCTTTGGCAGCGGTTGAGAAATCCATCTTCCGGGCTGGGACCGGGATGGAAATCCAGAATCTACACGGATGCCCCGGGAATGTTCCGACATTTGCCGGTGAATGTTCGGCTGCGCATCGTCAAGAACCATCTGGGCCCTGCACCGGGATGGCCGATGAAGGAGCGTGTGCAGGGGAAAGTGCCAATGCTGCTGGGATACTCCATCGCGCAGGCCGTCGCGTCGAATGGCGGCGTTCGCCTGTCCCTGCGGGCGGAAGACGGCAATTTCCATGAACATGAAACCGAGCACGTAATTGCGGCGACAGGATATAAGCCGGACCTGCGTCGGCTGGAGTTTTTGGATGGTGCGATTCGAAACGAGATTCGGTCCCTGATGAATGCACCGATGCTGTCGGCCGATTTTCAGTCGTCGGTGCCCCGGCTATATTTTTTGGGCATCGCGTCGGCCAATGACTTTGGCCCGATGATGCGATTCGCCTATGGCTCTGACTATACGGCGCGCCGGGTGGCGAGACACCTGCAAAATGCCATCGTTAGCGAGAATAACAGGCCGGCTGAGAAGCGCGCTCAAGCATATCAAACATAGGCGATGCAGATTCGCGCAGCGAACTGCGCGAAGTGACCTGGGAGGCAGAAGAAATATCCTTAGAAGCGCCCATAGTTATTCGTTGGGGCATCGTCGAACTCCTGCTGAAAGTGCATCGATTCCCATCGCCCCTATCATTTCCCTGTTATTAACCAATCACCTATTAGCGCATTGAGATGGCGTCTGCGCGGGTCCAGAATGGAATCCATTCCGCAGGCGCAGCTGAGTAGAATGATGACAATTGTTTCAACTCAGAATTCTGCTAGCTTTCTCGGTGAAAACAAGTTTCAAACTATGCAAAAGTCTGCGCAATCGTGTGGTTCCGCTATTGCCGGCTTACCATTGCAAAAGCCCAGATGCACATGGATCGTGCGCATTTTAGAGCAGATTGGTCGGATTCCCGCGCCGCCGATAAATGGTCGCAAACATGCATAGTTGATTACTACCAGTCCCGTGGTTGCGGTTCTGCGAGGTTCGTCGCATGCAGAAACAGAGATCGCAATTCATCACTTTCAAGCCGAGACCAGCCGCTGCCTTTCGGTTGTTTTGCTTTCCTCACGCCGGCGGCGCACCGATCGCCTTTTTTCCATGGGCGGACTTGTGCGGCGAAAACATTGAATGCGTGAGTCTGCAGTATCGAGGCAGAGCACAGCGGCTGAGGGAGGCGCCATTGACCTCGGTCGACGAATTTGTTCGCGAGATTGGGTCAGATCTGTCCACCCTGTGCGACAAACCATTCGCGTTTTATGGACATAGCTTTGGAGGAATCGTGGCGTTTGAGTTGGCCAGACAACTGCAACGGTCCGGACGGCCCGGACCCTGCCACCTATATGTGGGAGGCACTCGTCCCCCTCATCTGGAGTCTCCGTTTCCAAACATCCATGGGCTGTCAGAAAAGGAATTTATTGCAAGTGTGCAATCTCGATATGGGGGTATCCCGTCGGTAATTCTTGAGGATACAGAGGTGATGAAGATGTTTCTGCCGGCGATGCGTGGGGACTTTACCGCTTACGAGTCATACAGGTATCAACCGGGAGTTCCCCTGGATATCCCCATTACTGCATTCGGGGGTGCGCAAGACAAGGCAGTCAACGCTGCATGCCTGCGCGAATGGCAATTGCATACGGAAGCTGGTTTTGATATCAACATTCTACCCGGAGACCATTTTTTTCTACTGACCAGCGCTCAAGAGCTGGTCCGCACAGTCGAGATGCGCTTGACCTCCTGTCGGGCCGGACAGAGTGACAGTCGCGTGTGGATGGAGTGCAAAAGGTAGATGGAACGCGATAAGACAACCCAACAGACACAGCATACGGACTCGATGCAGATCGGGATCGATCACGAGCCTATCGCGATTATCGGGATCGGATGCCGATATCCCGGCGCTTCCAATCCGGACGAACTTTGGCGGAATCTGCTGGCTGGTGAGGAATCGGTCGGGCCATATCCCGGGGGACGGTTCGCCGAGCTGGATCGCCTCTATGAACAAGCCCGCGTCAAACCTGGCCGCTTGCGCACGGATCGCGGCGGTTTTCTCGCCGACATTGCCGGATTCGATTCACAATTCTTTGAGATTTCGCCGCGAGAGTCGATCTATATCGATCCCCAGCATCGCGTTCTGCTGGAAGTTGCCTGGGAGGCTTTGGAAGACGCTGGCCAGACCCGGGAATCCTATGAAAACTCCGCCACTGGAGTCTTCCTGGGCCTTTGGACGAACGAATATGAGTCGCGACTTTATGAGTCCGGAAGCGAAGCAGATTTCTATTCTGTCACCGGTTGCGGCCGCGCTTCGGCGTCGGGGCGGCTGTCGTTCGCGTTTGGTTTTCAAGGGCCAAGCATCACCATAGATACGGCGTGCTCTTCTTCCTTGGTGGCGGCGCATATGGCTTGCCAAAGCCTGTGGGCTGGGGAAACTGACATGGCACTGGCCGGAGGAGCCAATCTGATCCTGGGCACCGAGATTTCCGAATTGTTTACCAAAGCCAACATGCTCTCCTCCCATGGGAGCTGCAGGTTTGGAGATGAATCGGCAGACGGATTTGTGCGCAGCGAAGGCGCCGGGATCGTCGTGTTGAAACGCCTGTCACGGGCCCTTGCGGACAACGATCCGATCTACGCCGTCATTCGCGGGAGTGCTGTGAACAATGACGGACGCAGCAGCGGGTTTCTGGTTACGCCCAGTCGCGTCGGACAGCAGGAGATGTTGCGGATCGCATGGAAATCTGCCGGCGTGCAGCCAAAAGACATCTGCTACATCGAAATGCACGGCACCGGAACCTCTGTCGGCGATCCGGTGGAAATATCGGCCGTTGGCGCCGCTCTGGCGGAGGCAGGAGTCTCCGAGCCGTGTGCGCTTGGATCCATTAAAACGAATATCGGTCATACCGAGTCCGCGGCTGGAGTGGCAGGTCTGATCAAGGCTGCGCTTACGCTGAAACATCGCACGATTCCGCCCAGTCTCCATTTCTCTACCCCAAACCCAAAGGTTGCGTGGGACGCGTTTCCGGTACGGGTTGTGACAGAGCCGGTTCGACTGCCGGAGCGGGCAGCGCGCGCCCTGGTCGGGGTCAGCGCCTTCGGTTTGAGTGGGACCAATGCCCACATGGTGCTAGAAGAGGTCGGTGCGCCGCGGGACATTCCTCGGCAGTCAAGCCCTTATTTATTAACAATTTCTGCGCGCAATAGCGAAGCTTTAGATGAATTGTTGTGCGCGCACCTGAACGAACTGCGGGCCGCCGGGTCTGAGTACCCAATTGGAGACGTCTGCTATACGGCGAGTGTGCGTCGTGATCACCATGAATACCGCGTCGCGATTGTCGCGGAAGATCTGGCGGAACTTGAGACAAGGCTGGCCGCTGCCATTGCGAAGGAAGACAGTGATGGAGTTGTTTTCGGTCGCGAAAGCTCCACCTCGCAGCCAACGCGGAACGGCATCGTATTTGTCGCGCCGGGACAAGGTTCGCAATGGATGGGCATGGCGGGTGAGCTTTTCGATCGCAATGCGGTATTTCGTCAGGCTTTCGAGCAATGCGACGCAGCAATCCACGGGGAAACGGGCTGGAGCTTGATCGATCGCGTGATCGGCCCGGATGCAGCCACCTATCTGACCCGAATTGACGTGATTCAACCTGCCTTGTTTGCCATGAGCGTGGCTCTTGCTGCGGTGTGGAGATCCTGGGGAATCTTTCCGAGCGCTGTCGTCGGTCATAGCATGGGTGAGGTTGCGGCGGCCCACATCGCTGGGATTTTGGATTTGAAGGATGCTGTGGCTGTTATCTGCCGCCGCAGTCGGTTGATGAAGACACTCAGCAGCGCGGGCAGTATGGCGACGGTCGAACTTCCCTTGGCGGACGTCGAACAACTCCTCGAGTCTGTCGCGGGCGTGTCCGTGGCAGCCAGTAACGGTCCTCATACTACCGTGATTTCCGGAGACGCCAACGCCATTGAGTCGCTGTTGCGGGATCTGACTGCCAAAGACATTTATTGTAGGCAAATCAAAGTGGACGTCGCGTCGCATAGCGCCCAAGTAGATCCGATCCTGCCGGACCTTCTGGCAGCGCTCTCCGGCATTTGTCCTAGGCCAGCCGAAGTCCCACTGCTGTCGACGGTCACTGGCAAGTACGCGCGGGCAGCCGTCGACTCATCGGTTGAAGAGACCACCTGGATGGATGCGCCGTACTGGGTGGAGAATCTGCGTCGAAGTGTTCTGTTTGCTCCAGCGATCGAGCGGCTCTGCGGTGACGGTAAGGCAGTGTTTATTGAGCTGAGTCCGCATCCAATTCTGCTTCCATCCATCGAAGCCTCGGCACGATCGGTACAGCCGCGCGCATTGGCTGTGGCTTCGCTGCGCCGCGAAAAACCAGCCTGCGCAACCCTTTTGGCAGGATTGGCGGCGCTCTATGCGGCTGGATGGCCATTCGACTGGCGGCGCTTCTATCCGAATGGAGGTCGCAGTGTACGGTTGCCGCAATACCCATTTCAGCGCGAGCGCTGCTGGCCCGAGCCGGGCGACGGGACGCGGACGCAGTATGCCCATCGCACCGGCCAAACGAGTCCTTTGCTCGGCCACAAATTTGAGTCTTCTCTGGACCCGAAGGCAACACTGTGGGAAACCGAGTTGCAAATCTCAAGCCTTCCCTATTTGAACGACCACCGCGTCCTGCGCTCCGCTGTGTTTCCGGCTTCCGGCCATATCGATATGGCTTTGTCCGCCGCCAGGGAGATGTTCGCCGACCAGGTTTTTGAAGTAGGGAATGCAGTGTTCGCGAGTGCTGCCTACATTCCCGAGCGGGGAGCAAAGACGTTCCAGTTGGCGCTGACCCCGGATGGAAACGGCGCCTACTCGTTTGCCATTCGAAGTCGAGGGGATCAAGGGGAAGTCGCATGGCCCGTGCGCTCTCACGGCATCCTCCAGCCAGTTCAGCCCGATGCCACGGTTCCTGAAAGTGTCTCCGTGACGGCCTTACAGGGTAGATACACGACGCACCGGGACGCCCACGATCACTATGAAAGAACGGCCAGAAGCGGTCTGCAATATGGACCGGCATTCCAGTTGGTGCAGGAAGCCTGGGTAGGCGATAGCGAGAGCCTCTGCCGGCTGCGCACTGACTCACAGGATGGAGATCGGGATGCGATTCATCCCGCAATTCTCGACGCCTGTTTTCAGGCGATGGCTCATGTGAGGCCAGAGGGAGACGCATTTAAAGCGGACGACACATATTTGCCCGTCGTGATCGAGAAGCTCCGTGTTTATGCTCGGATTCCCGCCACGGGCGACCTTTTTACGCAGGCCAGACTGGTGAGCGCCGATCCCCTTCAGGGGACGTTCCGCACGGACTTGCGCTTGCTTGACCTTCGGGGCAACGTATTGGTGGATGTCACTGGCTTGGAAGTCAAGGCGGTTACCCAGCATAGCTTGCCAGCCACTGAGCCGCTCTACATGCTGGAATGGCTGGAAGAGAAACAGCTCGGAAACGCACGCCAGAAAGCCGAAGCGAGCGCCCTGCTGCTATCCAAGGCGTTTGCTGAAAACTGGATCATCTTCGCCGATAACACGGGGATCGCGGAAGCGATGAAAGCCTCGCTCGAATTTGTCGGCGGACGCTGCATGCTGATCAGACCCGGTTCGAAGTTCAGAAAGATCGCCAACTCGGAATTTGAGGTCAGCCTCGATGCTCCCGACGATCTGGAGCGGCTTTTCAAGGAATGGGGCACCGGCACGGACGCGCCGACCGCAGTGGTTCATCTGTGGTCGCTCGATCGTGCTTCGACCGCTCCCTATAGAGCGGAAGGTCTTCTTCAGGACCAAGCAAGAGGGAGCCAGCATATTCCCGAAGTTGGGCAGGCAATAACGGCTGCGAACTGGGAGAATCCTCCGCGCCTCTGGCTCGTGACGGCAGGCGCGATGATGGTGGACAAGAGCGCCGGTTTGCCCCGAATTGAGAGCGCACCGATGTGGGGCATCGGCCTCACCATCGCGCGCGAACATCCCGAGGTACACGCCACACTGGTCGATCTGAGCGCCAGGCCGGATGAGAATGAAGCTCGGGAACTGGCGTTCCTCATCTGCTCCCGTGGCAAGGAAGACCGCATTGCGTTGAGGGGCAGTGCAACATACGTCGCCAGGATCGCACCCTTCTCGCCGCAGGCGCCGAAAGTGCAGCCCAAACAGCTCGCGAGCGAAGAGCAGTATCGCATCGAGATTCCATCGCCTGGCATTCTGGATCATTTGGAGTTGCGACAGTACACGCCGCCTCTGCCCAGTGCGGGAGAAGTCAGAATCGACGTTCAGGCAGCTGGCCTGAACTTCATTGACGTGACCAAGGTGATGGGCATTTATCCGGGACTCGATCCGAACGCGCCCATCCGGCTGGGCATTGAATGCGCCGGAACGGTCGCCGCAGTCGGCGAAGGTGTACAGGGATTTGAAATCGGAGAGCAGGTCATCGCCGTGACGCCTGCAATGCAGGCCACAGCCATGCTGGCTTCCGCAGTGACCGTTCCCGCGCAGATGGTTTTGCGTAAGCCCGCAAAACTGAGCGTGGACGAAGCGGCGACGACTCCCATCGCTTTTCTGACTGCCTACTACTCCCTGGTAGAACTAGCCCGCGTGCGAAAGGGAGATTGGGTCTTAATTCACGCTGCCGCCGGAGGGGTTGGTTTGGCGGCGATCGAAATCGCCCGATGGGCGGGTGCCGGGGTCATTGCCACCGTCGGCTCCAAAGAAAAAGAGGACTACGTGCGGTCGCTGGGGATCGCGCATGTATTCAATTCTCGATCGCTGACATTTGCGGCCGGCGTGATGCAGGCAACGGGTGGCCGCGGCGTCGATATCGTCTTGAATTCGCTCACCGGAGAATTCCAATCCAAGGGGCTGGAAGTCCTGGCGCCTTATGGCAGATTCATTGAGCTGGGCAAACGGGACATCTATGACGACCGGCAAGTTGGATTAAAGATATTCCGCAAGAACATCTCGTTTTACGCTGTGGATCTGGCAGCCGCCATCGGAGAGAGGCCTGACTATGTCGTCGGATTGCTGCGAGAAGTCGTGGGCCACATCGAATGCGGCGACTGGCGACCGTTGCCCGTACAGTCGTTCTCCGCCGCCGATCCCAGCGATCCATTCCGCTTTATGGCGCAGGCGCGCCACATTGGGAAAATTTCCATTCGCATGGATCGGGATGTGCGTGTTCTGCCCGCAAAAGACAAACCGCTGTTTTCCACGAACGCCACCTACTTGATCACAGGAGGCCTCGGGGGGGTGGCCCTCGCAGTGGCGGAGTGGATGGCAGAAAACGGAGCTGGGCATCTGGTTCTGCTGTCGCGGCGGAGCCCGTCTGCGGAATCCGCCGAAGCGATTCGAGGGATCGAGCAGCGTGGAGCCAGAGTGGTTGCCCTGCAGGGCGATATTACGCGGGAACCGGATCTCAAGAAGGTTCTGGAGCGTATCCGCGCAGAGATGCCTCCTCTCAAGGGCGTACTGCATGCGGCGGCGGTGGTGGATGATGCGCTGGTCGCGGATTTATCCGCGGAGCGATTTCTACCGGTGATGGCGCCCAAAATAACCGGCACGTGGAATCTACATCAAGCAACTCTCCATGACGATCTGGATTTCTTTGTGATGTTCTCCTCGGTTGCGGCGGTCCATCCACAACCTGGAATGGGAAGCTATGCGGCAGCGAACGCATTTCTGGATGGGTTTGCACACTACCGGCGAGCTCTGGGCCTGCCAGCCACCTCGGTGAATTGGGGCGGGTGGGACCAAATCGGGCTGGCACGGGCATCAGGAACGGGACGCAGCATTGAAGGGTACGAACTGCAGGGTATGAGGAACTTTTCGAGATCAGAGGCGCTTATTGCTCTCGGACGCGCGCTCGAAACCAATCCCGTGCAGGTCGTCGCGGTTCCATTCGACTGGGAGAAATTTGCGGCGTTTCATGGGCCGAGTGGCGCTGCACCGGCTTTCTCTGTGCTGTCGCGCAGCTCCGCGGCGACTGAAACTTCATCCAGTCGCTCGGAGATTTTGGATCGGTTAACTCACGCCGATTCAATCCCGCAGCGTCAGGAAATGCTTGAATTGTATTTGCAGGAAGTGCTGGGCCGAGTGCTGAAGTTAGCAACGCGCAAGATCGATCGGGAGCGTCCGCTAGGAAGCATGGGCCTGGACTCGCTGATGGGCCTGGAATTTGTTCGCCGGCTCAGCAACACGCTCGAAATCCCGGTACCGGCGACTGTTGTCTTCAATTACCCGACGATTCAACAAATGGCTTCTCATTTTTTGCGCCGACTGCAGCTGAATTCTCCAGAGGAGCTGAGTGCGGGCGCAGAGAAACCGGACAGTGCGCCCGGGCTGAAAGACGGCCGCGTGGACGGCCTGTCGGATCGCTTGACGGAAGAAGATGCGCTGCACGCCCTGATGAGCAGTGGGCAGAGGAGTTCCTGATGGCTGCTTCCGCCAAGGCGCGCATCTCTCCCGCAAAGTTGGCGCTCGCGATTCGGCGGCTGCGAGCGGAGAAGGGAGATCTCGACCTGATCGGCTCCGATCCGATCGCCGTGATCGGCATGGGATGTCGCTTTCCCGGCGGAGCCAGTTCTCCAGAAGAGTTTTGGACAGCGCTGAAGGACGGACGCGACGGCGTTACCGCCATCCCCGAGGGACGTTGGAAAGACGCTGCTGCCCTACCTGTACAACTCCGAACGGGAGCTTACATCGAAGAGATCGACGGGTTCGACGCCGCGTTTTTTGGCATTTCACCGCGCGAGGCGCAGCTGATGGACCCCCAGCAGCGACTGCTGCTGGAAGTCACGTGGGAAGCGTTATGGAATGCTGGAATCGATCCCGGGAGCCTTGCCGGCACGGATGCCGGGGCGTTCATTGCGATCTACAACAACGACTACGCTCGCCTCCATTTCCGCGATACTTCCGCTCTGACTGCGCACGGAGGTATTGGCAGCGCCCATAGTGTTGCGGCTGGAAGGCTATCGTTTCTGCTGAATCTAAAAGGACCATGTCTGGCCGTCGATAGCGCGTGTTCTTCCTCGCTGATTGCCACTCACCTCGCTTGTCAAAGTCTTCGCAGCCGAGAATGCGGGCTCGCCATTGTCGGAGCGAGCAGTCTCAAAACGCTTTCCGATGAAGTGATTGTGTTTTCAAAGTGGGGCATGTTGTCGAGCGACGGAAAGTGCAAGACCTTCGATGCCAGCGCTGATGGTTTTGTGCCGGGAGAAGGTTGCGGCGTCATCATTTTGAAACGATTGTCCGACGCGCTGCAGGATGGGGACCGTGTCCGCGCCGTGATTCGTGGAACGGCGGTGAACCACGACGGGAAGACGACCGTACTGACCGCTCCGAATGGATTGGCGCAGGAAGCTTTGCTTCGTGCGGCGTTGAACAACGCCATGCTTGCGCCCAGCGACATCAGCTACATCGAAACCCACGGCACTGGCACTTCGCTTGGCGATCCCATCGAGATCGAAGCGGTCAGCTCCGTGTATGGGCAGCCGGGTTTGGGAGTGCCATCCTGCATGTTAGGCGCGGTCAAAACAAATCTCGGCCATCTCGAGGCGGCGGCCGGGATCGCAGGAATGATCAAAACAGTTCTCTGCCTCGAGCACGGCGAAATCCCAAAAAATTTGCACTTCCACCACTTGAATCCGGAGATTTCTCTCCACGGCACGCGCCTGAAAATTCCAACGGAAAACACGCCATGGGCCCGCAGCGAACAGCCGCGCGCCGCGGGTGTCAGCTCGTTTGGGTTAGGCGGCACGAATGGTCATGTGATTTTGGAAGAAGCTCCGCTGCTTCCAACGCAGAACGCCGCCAGTGGTCGTACCATTCCGCTGCCAGCCTATGCGTGGAAGCGCGAACGATTCTGGCTGGTTGACGTTCCGAGAGCGAAGACAAGCCATCAGGACGCCCCCCGCGCGCATGTTCCCGAAACAGGGATTGTCCATCCTTTACTGGGAAAACAGATTGAAACGGGCTTCCTCCAAGGCAAGCTTTTTGAATCTGAACTCGACACCCTGGCCGATTCATATCTGGCGGATCACAGCTTGGGGCAGCGTCCCATTCTTCCTTTCGCAGCCTTCCTGGAGATCGCCGCCGCAGCCATTCGGCAAGTCGACAATTCCGGAAAAAATTCGATTCGGAATTTTGTGGTCCGCGATCCGCTCTTTCTTACTTCGCGGGGTCACAGGCTGCAGGCGCTGGTGGGCGATAACTCCGTCGAGATTGCCAGTATCAACGGCACTCGCTGGACGGCGCACGCGAAGGGTTCGTTTCAGCGATCTGACAGCGATGCGACGGTTCACGATCTGGCCAGCGTGCAAGCGCGCTGCCAGAACGAGATTTCTCCCAACGCAATCTACGATAGGCTGGAGCGCACCGGGCTTCGCTATGGAGCCGGGTTTCGAACGATGTCCGCAGTGCGGTCCGGTGAAAGCGAGTCCCTCGCGCACCTGCGCTTGTCCGACGAGACCGCGCGAGAGGCGAGGCAATATGGACTGCATCCCACCTTGCTCGACGGATGTTTGCAGGCCGTGATCGCAGCGCGCGGAGAATCGAATTCCGATTTGTTTTTGCCGATCAGTGTGGACGGGTTTGAGTTGCTCCAGACGGGCATGTCCGAAGTCTGGGTTCATACGAAGATTGTCGCTTCCAGCGAAACAGCATTTTCCGCCGATATTGTCGTGATGGATGCTGGCGGGGGCGTGGTGGCGCGGCTCAATGGTTTTCAAGCAAAGCGCGCGAATATAGCCCTATTGAACTCAGCGACTAGCGGTGACGTCGCCCCAATGTATGAGCTGGCATGGCGCTCCGCGCAGTTGACGGTGGCTGGTGCTTCTTCCAGAAGCGGTGAACGCTGGTTGCTGATTGAGTCGAAGGCAGGAAGTTGCGGACCTCTGGTGCATCTGCTGGAGCAACAGGGTGGCAAGTGCGAGGTTGTTGTTCACGGTCCTGGCACTTCGTATCCCGCGATCAGCAACGGTGCATGGACGGGACTCGTTTATGACTCGCGCGGGAGCGAAAACTCTGGGAACGTTTCGCCGTGGACTCATCCAGAAAAGAAAGACGTAGAGCTTGTTTTGCAGCTGGTCAGAAATCTTGAAGCTTCGAAAGATGCGGCTGCCACAAGGCTTTGGATTCTGTCTTCCTCGGCTGTCTCGGTATTGCCATCGGAAGATGTTCTTGTTGCGCAAGCGCCGCTTTGGGGATTGTGCCGCACCCTGATGTTGGAATATCCAGAGATTTCGCCGGTGCTGATCGACGTTGGTTCGGAGATTGCAACAGTCGGCGCGGGCCAAGAGATTGCGAACATGCTCTTGACCGAGATTGCCGCCAACGGCCCGGAACCGATAGTCGCGTTTCGCCACGGAAACCGTTACACGGCTCGGCTGATTCAGAATCTTCCGCGGCCAGATAAGGCACGAAGACTCGATATCCTTTCTTCCGGTCGTCTCGAAGACCTGGCGATCGAGGGCACGGCAAGAAGAGATCCGCAACCGCACGAAGTCGAAATCGAAGTGCGCGCATCGGGCCTGAACTTCCGCGATGTGCTGACAGCGCTGGGAATGTTTCCGCTGCGTACCACCACGCCAGGCGCGGAGTGTGCCGGAACGGTTGTTCGGGTAGGTTCTCAGGTTCGCGACTTGCGGGTCGGGGATGCCGTCGTCGCTTTCGCGCCCGCCAGCCTGCAAACCTTCGTCAATCTACCGGCAGACTTTGTGACAAGAAAGCCGGCGTCCGTGACATTCGCTGACGCAGCAGGAATTCCGGTAGCGTTTCTGACCGCCGAGTATGGCCTGCATCGGTTAGCCAACCTAAGCGCGGGACAACGCGTGCTGATTCATGCCGCTGCCGGTGGATTGGGACTGGCCGCGGTTCAGTTGGCTCAGAGAGCTGGTGCCGAAGTCTTTGCCACGGTTGGCCATCCAGACAAGCGGGCGTTTCTGTCGAAGCAGGGAGTGAAGCATATCTTTGACTCGCGTTCACTCTCGTTTCGTTCCGAAATATTGCAGGCCACCGGCGGAGCGGGTGTCGATGTTGTGCTGAATTCGCTTGCCGGAGAGTTTATCGGCGCCAGTTTCGATGTCATGGCGAACGGCGGTTGTTTTCTTGAGGTGGGCAAACGAGATTTGTGGAGCGCCGAAGCGGTAGCAGCACTGGGGAAGCATATTCGATATTTCCCATTTGATCTGGGCGACGTAGCCATGGAAGGTCCGAAACTGATCGCCGAAATGTTGAGCGCGTTGATGACACGCTTTTCCAGCGGCGAATTGTGGCCATTGCCAACCACGCTGTACTCCTTCGACGACTCGGCGCAGGCCTTCCGCACCATGGCGCAGGCCCGCCACATTGGCAAAATCGTGCTGGGGTTTGACGAAACCGACCGAGGCCAGAGCGTTCGCGATGCAGTACGCGATGGCACAGTATTGATTACAGGTGGGCTGGGAGCCTTAGGCTCACAGTTGGCGCGATGGTTGGCGGAACAAGGGGCGCGAAGTATTGTCCTCGTCGGCAGAAGTGCGAGCGATCGCGAAGAAAACTCGATAGTGGCGGAGCTGCGTAAGCAAGGTGTGGATGTTGGAGTCGAGTCTGTCGATGTGACGTCATCCAGCGCATTGCAGGAATTGCTGGATCGTATGCGTGCGACCCGGGCGCCACTGCAGGCGGTGTTTCATGCCGCGGGTGTGCTGCACGATTCCGTGCTGAGTAAAGTTTCATGGAGTTCCTATTGCGACACCACAGCGCCAAAAATTCTGGGAGCGTGGAATCTCGATCGGCTAACCCAGCAGGACCCGATCCGGCTGATGGTATTTTTTTCCTCTGCGGCTTCCGTGGTGGGTTCGCCGGGGCAAGCCAGCTATGCTGCAGGGAACGCATTTCTGGACGCACTGGCGCATCACAGGTCGAGCCGGGGGATGGCCACGCTCAGCGTGAACTGGGGAGCTTGGGCGTCCTCGGGAATGGCTGCCAGGCTGACTGCAGAACAAACCGCCCGATGGACTCGGCAGGGAATCAAGCCGATGGAACCCCACGCCGCACTGGCGGCACTCGATTTGGCCATCAAAGCGGGCCGGTCGCAGGTCACCGTGATGGAGGTGGACTGGGAACAATTTCTCGGTGGCGCCGGGGCGCGAAGAGATGCTCCTCTCTTCGCCGAATTGCAGCCGCTCGCGCGCGAACCGCGTGAAGAACCTTCGAGCGACAGTGTTTCACCCGTCGAAACGATCCTGGAGAATTTGCGCTCTGTTCCAGCGTTCGAGCGGAAATCTGTTTTGTCGGCGCACGTCAGATCGAGTGCGCGGCGCGTGTTGGGCCTGAAGGAAACCGCAACCGTGCAGGACAGCGTCGCTCTGCAGGATCTCGGAATGGACTCTTTGATGGCGCTTGAAATGAGGAATGATCTGTCGCAGTCGCTAGGGATAACCCTGGCGGCTGGACTGCTGTTCGACTACCCAACGGTAGAACAACTCACCCAGCATCTGCTTGGAATCCTGGCGCCATCGATCGAGCCCGTCGTGGAAGCCAGAGCGTCGGGCGATGCCAAAGATACTTCGATGGAATTGCAATCCATGAGCGATGAGGAGGCTGAGCTGCTGCTGATTCAGGAACTCGATCGAGCCGGAAGGGAAAAAGCCCATGCCTGATTCCATTTCCGATCGCATCGACCCTACTCCCGAGTTGTCGCCCGTCAAGCGAGCTCTGCATGAAATTCGCAGGCTACGCGCCCGGGTGGACCAACTTGAAGCCGCGCCGCATGAACCGATTGCGATCATTGGCATGGGCTTGAAATTTCCGGGTGGTATGAACGACGAATCCTCATTTTGGAATCTTCTTGCCGAAGGGCGGGACGCGATTACCGAGATTCCCTGCGAACGATGGGATTGGCGCGAATACTTCAATGCAGATCCTGACACCCCCGGCTCGATGGTCACGCGTCACGGTGGATTCTTGACGGGAGTCGATCTCTTCGATGCGGCCTTCTTCGGCATTTCGCCGCGTGAAGCCGTCGCCATGGATCCCCAGCATCGCGTGGCTCTGGAAGTAGGGTGGGAAGCGCTGGAAAACGCCGGGTATGCGGGGACCGTGCTTCAGGACACGCCGACAGGGGTGTTCCTCGGTATCGGGAATCACGACTATGGCCGTTTTGCATTGGCAGATCTTGAACACATTGATGCGTATACCGGCTCCGGCAACTCTCCCGCCATGGTCGCGGGACGCCTCTCGTACTTTCTGGGTTTGCACGGGCCGTCGCTGGCCATCGATACCTCCTGTTCCTCGTCGCTGGTTGCAGTTCATCTAGCCTGCCAGAGTCTGCGGGCAGGGGAATGCAAATCTGCGCTGGCGGGTGGAGTGAGTCTCATTCTTTCCCCCGATTCGAATATCGCACTGACGAAGGCGCACATGATGGCGCGCGACGGACATTGCAAAACCTTCGACGAAAGTGCCGATGGCTATGTGCGCAGCGAAGGGTGCGGGATCGTCGTGTTAAAAAAATTGTCGGAAGCGATTGCCGATGGGGATCATATCCTTGCGGTGATTCGAGGATCTGCCGTGAACCACGATGGGCGCAGCGGAGGGTTGACCGCGCCGAATGGTCCAGCGCAGGCGGCGGTGATCCACTCCGCGCTGCAAGAGGCGCAGGTGAATGCTGCAGAGATTGGATACCTGGAGACGCATGGCACCGGCACAGCGCTTGGGGATCCCATTGAGGTGGAAACACTCGCGTCCGTGATGGGCAGCGGACGGGCCGTGAATACTCCCCTGGCCATCGGCTCGGTGAAGACAAACATCGGACACCTGGAAGCAGCCAGTGGTATCGCCGGGCTGATGAAGGCTGTGCTGACGCTGCATCATCACGCCGTCCCGCCGAGCCTGCACCTGAAGCAAAAAAGTTCTCACATCGACTGGGATCGCCTCCCCGTGACGGTGCCGACTCAGGTGGTCGAATGGGATCCTCCGACTGGACATCGATATGCCGGCGTCAGCTCCTTTGGATTCAGTGGAACCAATGCTCACGTTGTATTGCAAGAAGCTCCGCCGATGGAACGTACCCTCCGTGCCAGCGAACGTCCCCGACATATTCTCACGATTTCTGCCAGAACGAAGACAGCTCTCGACGAGCTTCGCGCACGGTACGCTACGGCACTCCGCGCCATTTCCTCCGCTGCATTGCCGGACTTTTGTTACACCGCCAATTGTGGGCGTGCCGACTTTTCCCACCGCGTTGCTGTGGTCGGAGAAACTGCCGAACAGCTGGCATCGGCGCTGGAACATCAGGAGAGTGGCGCCACGTCCGCGCGCGTCTTTATCGGAGATGCGGAAAACGCGGAAGTTGAAGGGATCTGTTTTCTATGTACGGGGCAGGGGAGCCAGTATGTGGGGATGGGGCGGGAGCTGTATGAAGGGTCAGTGGTATTTCGGTTGGCAATCGAGCGATGCGCGCTGGCATGGAAAGAAGAGACAGGTGAGTCGCTGATTGAAGTGCTGTATCCGGCGGAAAGAGAAGAGAGCAGCGGTCAGGCAGGGAGCCGGATGAAGCGGGCGCGGTACGCGCAGGCGGCGTTGTTTGCCTTTGAATATGCGCTTTCGGAGCTATGGCGCAGTTGGGGCATCGAGCCGAGCGTGGTGCTGGGGCACAGCCTGGGAGAATATGTTGCGGCGGTGATTGCGGGGGTGTTCAGCGTGGAGGATGGGATGCGCCTGGTGTGTGCGCGGGCGCGGCTGATGGACACGTTGACAGAAGCAGGAGCGATGCGGTCGATTGCGGCGACAGCGGAGCGGGTGCAGCAGGCGATCGCGGGACTGGAAGCGGAAGTCGGGATCGGAGTGATCAACGGCGCGGAGACGGTGGTGTTGTCGGGGTTGGCCGGGACGGTGGAGCGGGTGGCAAAGGAGCTGGAAGCGGAGGGGATTCGGACGCGAGCGCTGGACGTGACGCATGCCTTTCACTCGCCGCTGCTGGAGCCGATCCTGGACGAATTTGAGGCTTGTGCGGCGAAGGTGACGTA
>JAJXZK010000170.1 GCA_021780095.1 Acidobacteriota bacterium
GCGTTTACCTCGCGCAGAAGAGCGACGTGAACCAAAGCAATGTGTGGATCGTGGGACTGGGCACGGAACGCAGCAATCCGGATTATTACGCGCTGAGCGTCATGAACACGGTGTTCAGCGGCGGTTTTGGCTCACGCCTGTTCCAGGATGTACGCACCCGGCTTGGTCTCGCATATTCCGTCTATGGAGCTTATGGCGCCAGCTACGATCATCCAGGGCTTTTCTACGTTGCCGCGGGAACAAAAAGCGCCAGCACCGTTGCTGCGACGCAGGCGATGCTGCAGCAGATCGGGCAACTGAAAACTGTTCCGCCGACCGCTGTCGAGTTGCGAAATGCGAAAGATCAGGTGCTGAATTCCTGGGTCTTCCACTTCGATTCGCCGGAGAAAATCTTGCGGCAGCAGGCGACGCTGGCCTTCTTCGGCTATCCCGCCGATTTTATTGAGAAGTATCGCGACGGTATCGATAAGGTGACGGCCGCCGATGTGACGCGCGTAGCGAACAAATACGTTCATCCGTCGAAGCTGGCCATTTTAGTGGTTGGCAACGAGGCGCAATTCGGCACCCCCCTTTCAACACTGGGACCGGTAAAATCGCTCGATATCTCGATTCCGATGCCGGCGGGAATGCAGCAGCAAATGGGCCAGCAATGATGGCGCGATCGCTACCTTGCAATAACAGCCGTGCGCAGGGCTGCCCTACTGCTTCTCGAATTTCAGGGCAGCGGAATTGATGCAGTAGCGAAGCCCGGTCGGCTTGGGTCCGTCTGGAAATACGTGGCCGAGATGCGCGCCGCACCGGGCGCACGTCGCTTCGATGCGACGCATCCCGTGGCTCACGTCTTCATGGTTCTCCACCGCATCGGGCGTAACCGGGAGCCAGAAGCTTGGCCAGCCCGATCCCGATTCAAACTTGGTGTCGGACTTGAACAGCGGCGCATCGCAGGCCACGCAGTGATAGCTTCCATCCTCGTGGTTCTTATAGAGCGCACCGGAAAACGGCGGCTCTGTTCCCTTCTCGCGAGTCACGTAATACTGTTCCGGTGTCAGCTGCTGACGCCATTCTTTATCGCTCTTCTGGACCTTCTCGGTTTTTTGCGCGTTCTCGGTCATGGCTTCCTCGCTGACTTCAGAGTATTCGACGCGACATGATCGATCAACCCGGTTTGGCAGTCTTCTCCGTGGTTGATATACTCACCAAGAAGCAGCAATCGGAAATCTTCATTTCCCTCCACTCGTGTGCAGAGTTCCCTTCTGGAAAAATCTACACGGCCAGGTAGCTCAGTGGTAGAGCGCAGCCCTGAAAAGGCTGGCGTCGGGGGTTCAATTCCCTCCCTGGCCACCACTATTCAAAGCTCTTGAAGCGTTGGCGCCGCAACCTCGGACTTCGGATGGCCATTCATTCTCGCGTGGCTGACCGGTTGCGTGGCCATTTTCGTCATCGATCGCCCCGGGATATGCGCCCCTTGCGAAGCGAACTCGCGCGAGACAGTAGAATTTATATAGAAGCCTGAAAATGCTATGAGATTGGAACCAAATGCAGGACACAAGTACCAGAAAAGTTGAACTATTCGACACCAGTCTTCGGGACGGGATGCAGCAGCCGAACCTGGAAATTTCTATCCCCAATGCGACCAGCCTGCTGCAGCGCATGGGCGGTTTTGGTGTGCATTACGCGGAAATAGGATTCGCAGGCGCGAACCAATTTGTCGGAGACCTGACGCGCGCACTAGGCTCGATCGATACTCGTGCCACGAAACTCGCTTTGTTTGGCAGAACCCGGGGTCGCGGCACCAGGGTGGAGGATTGGCCGGACGTTCAATTCATGGTGCGCCATAAGGAGCGTGTCTCGGTTGCAGTCGTCGTTGTTAAATCCCGACTTTTGGATGTCGTTCGCTCGTTAGAAACGACACCGGAAGAAAACCTGCGCATGGTCTACGAGACCATCGCGTGTCTGCAGGACAACGGCCTTGAAGTGATCGTAGACCTTGAACATGCAATGGACGCGGCATGTGGTCGCCGGGAGAACGGCGCTGCTTGCGATGCCGAGTTCAGCAAACGGAGCCTGGATTATTTCAACCAGATCACGGCGCAATGTGTGCGCCAGAAGGTAAGCCGACTGGTTGTTTGTGACACCACGGGCGGCGCGGGCCCGGAGGAAGTGACCCAGGTGATGAGCTGCCTGACCTGGGCCTATCCCAACGTCAAATTTGGATTTCATGGTCACACCGACCGCGGGCTTGGAGTTGCCAATACTCGCGCGGCGATTTTCGCCGGCGCCGCTCAAATTCAAGGCACGCTGGTCGGAACCGGAGAGCGGTGCGGCAACGTGAACCTTACGACCGTGATTGGAAGCATGCAATTGAGAGGCGAGGCGGAATTTGTCTCGCCTGAATCGCTGACGGGACTGACTGGCCTGGCACATACGGTGTACGGCGCATTTGGACTGGAAGTACCGCACGGCGCTGCGATTGTTGGCCAGGGAGCGTTCGGCACCTGGGCCGGAATGCACGGCAGCAGCGAACGAAAAAATCCCGGTGCTTACCTGTGGTGCAATCCGGAAAAAGTAGGCGCTAGTGCAGTCATTGGAGTGAATGGTCAATCGGGAAAAGCCAACATTATGCTGCTTTCGGAATCGATGGGCATTCCGCTGAATGCCGTGCAAGCGCAGGCTCTGATCGACGCCAACCAATCGATGATCGACGGCGGCGGCTTCACGGCGAGCGAAATTTCGTTTCGCTTGGCCTGCATCCGAATATTGAAGACGCTGCGAAACAGCTTTAGCGTGAAGCGCTGGAAGGTGCTCGATGAATCGGACGAGGCCGGCAACAGGTCCGTGCGCGCCACCATGTCGTTGCAATTGGGCAACGACACCATCATCGAGACAACGGCCGAAGGTGCGGGCCCCGTCGACGCGCTGAGCAAAGCGATGCGGAAAGAATTGGAACGTTGGTATCCGACGATGAAACAGATGCGTCTGGAAACCTTCAGCGTCACCGCCATCGACATTTCCGCGCATGACACGGCGGCTCACGTCCGAGTTACGGTCAGCTTCCAGGCTGATGGATGTGAGCCATGGACTACTGCGGGCGTCAGCAGCGATTTGAACCAGGCGGCCCTCATGGCGATTCTGGATGGATTTCATTTCTGGCTGTTGAAGAATCCTGACTGAGCGATACCCCACGCGATGGCCAACTGCAGCACGAGCCCCCCGCATGCGTTGAACGCGATCAATTCCACAACTGACGTCTGTTCCATGCCCCCGCCTTGTCGAGACGTTGCCGCCACAGCACTGGCTAAACACGACAAAATAAGATGACAGCGCGATCGGATAAGAACCACGTGCTGCCCGTCTTCTGCGGGCGAAGGATACGCACGGCGGCTCGTGCGTACAAGCGCAAATCTCATCCGCTATCAGCTCAACGATTCATTCATTCGCCGCGCAAAGCCTGCGCCTATGACAACTACAGTTTTGTCTCCATCGTTGGAGGTCGGATACGCCACGTGCCAATTGGAATGACGGAATAATGCTGGGCGTATCTACCTACAATCAAAAGGAGCCGCAGGATGTGCGTCACATGAAAACAGTCGCAGTTTCGCTGCGAGGCGCCTGCTGTGTCATATCGGGGGCATACTACTGAGTGGAGGTTATTCCCCATGTCGTGCCATCTCTCACGCCGTAGCTTTGTGCAGTCGGCGACGGCTGCGGCCGCAGCTGTCGCCGCCAAAGGATTCTGGGGCGATCTCGCCTTTGCGAGCGATCTTCACCGTTCGAACCTGCTAGCCCAATTCGGCTATGGCGACGTAATCCTCACGAGCGATTTGCACGAATCACAGCTCCATCGCACGCACTCCGTGCTGATGCAATTGAGCGATGACAGCCTGCTGAAGCCATTTCGCCAAATGGCGGGGATGCCTGCTCCTGGAGAGGATCTGGGCGGCTGGTACCACTACGATCCTGACCTGGATCACTTTGCCGGCGACTACGGATTCGCGCCTGCCTGCACATTTGGCCAGTGGGTGTCGGCGTTGGCTCGCGTCTATGCCATCACCGGGGACGGCGCCACCCGCGCGAAAGTTTTGCGGCTGAATCGACTTTATGCGGCAACCATCAGTCCCGACTTCTACACCAAGAACCGGTTTCCCGCCTACTGCTATGACAAACTCGTGCTGGGGTTACTCGACTCTCACAGTTTCGCGAATGACCCGGATGCCATGGCCATCCTGCAGCGGACCACCGACACCGCATTGCCCCACCTGCCGCCGTATGCGATTGATCACGATGTTTCCTGGAGACCCGACAAGCACGACGTCTCCTGGAACTGGGACGAGTCGTACACCATCCCGGAAAATCTGTTGATTGCCTACCAGCGTGGAGCGGGCAAACGTTACTATGACCTCGGGTTTCAATATCTCGACGATAAAACCTGGTTTGAGCCGCTGTCGCGCGGCGAAAATGTGCTGGCCGGCCATCACGCTTATAGCTACGTCAATTCCCTGAGCTCGGCCATGATGGCCTATATGGTGGGAGGCAGCCAGATGCACCTCCAAGCGGCCAAGAACGCGTTTGGGATGTTGCAGGAACAAAGCTTTGCCACCGGCGGTTGGGGACCCGACGAAAAACTGCGCGCTCCTGGCAGCGATGATGTCTTCGCCAGCCTCAGCAAGACGCACGCTGGCTTTGAAACGCCTTGCGGAAGCTACGCGCACTTCAAACTTACCCGGTATCTACTGCGGGTGACTCGCGACTCCCGCTACGGAGATAGCATGGAGCGCATGATGTACAACACGGTCCTCGGCGCCAAGGCGCTGCAGGATAATGGTGAAACGTTCTACTACTCCGACTACAACTTCAACGGAGAGCGCGTTTACCATCGAGCCACATGGCCGTGCTGTTCCGGCACGCTTCCGCAGGTGGCGGCCGATTACCGCATTCAGGCCTACTTCCACGACGAGAGCAACGTCTTC
>JAJXZK010000117.1 GCA_021780095.1 Acidobacteriota bacterium
AAACTACCGTACTTCCGGGCCGCTCTATATTGAACAGGAGATACAGGAGATTCACTAAATAACAGGAGAAGTCCCTGTGCATCTTGTGCATCGGTGGAAAAGGAATGCGGTGCTCCCTTCGGTCGGACCTGCGAGCTAACGCTCGCCCTGGTCAGGAGGGCGCTAGCGCCCCTCCCGAACCCACCCCGCGCAAGTACAAAAACAAAAACCTGCCTGGGGATGGTGGAGGTGGGTCTGGCTGTTGCGGCCTTCGATTAGAGTCCTACTAGAACGCACAAAACGCCACCCCAGAGGCGCTACGAGCACCTGGGACAAGGAAACCATCGTCCAGATGGTTCTTGAGCCGTGCAAGGGCACGAGAAAAGAAAACCGGGAAGAGTGGGGTGCGCGCAATTTCCCGGCACTGGGATTTTCGCGCAGCTCGCGGGGAAAATGATTCTAGGCTTCCGTTTGTGTACACAAATGTGTATTATATGTAGAGGTGGTGCGACTCGTGGAACTGGAATTCGAGTGGGACGAGAAGAAAGCCAGCGTCAACCTCGAAAAACACGGGGTCTCATTCCTGACCGCTGCCGAAATCTTCGGGAACGAGATCATGGAGCGAATCGACGACCGTGAAGACTATGGAGAGATTCGCTTTATTGCTCTCGGCAGGGTCGATGCAGACGTGTTTCGGGTTGTGTTCACTTGGCGTAGCGAAAGCCTCATCCGCATCATCAGCGCCCAGAAAGCGAGCAGAGATGAACGAGAAATCTACTATCGTGCGACACTCCCTTAGCCAGGTCAGAGCCATGCGGGAACGCGGCGAGGACAAGACTAACCCAGATGCCCCCGAAGCTGAATCTCTCGGTATGGACTTCTGGAAGAGTGCCCGCGTCGTCATGCCCAGTGGCAAAACTTCCGTTCACATCCGCCTAGATAGCGATGTTGTCGAGTGGTTCAAGGCGAACGGAAAGGGGCATCTCACTCGCATGAACGCAGTTCTCAGGGCGTATGTTGAGGCTCAAAAACGCTGCGCATAGCTATTCAGCACAGTGGCGGTCCATCGGCCACGATAGCCTTCAGTTCTTTTCCTGTCCCAGACCAGCTTGAGATTTCGAGCTTTGCCATGTGTTCGAGCACCGCGTAAATGTGAAACGGCCAGTCGTGAGGGTTGCGAGTGTAGGGGATCGATTGGCCATTCCGGGTTTCCATTACGAATCCCGTTTCGTCGGTCTGGATGCTCACCTGGTCGTCGTCCATCAGGGGCGACCAAGCCAACTCCGAGAGCTCCCATATGGCTTCGAGCCGGGCACCTACATCGTCACTTCGTTTCCTGGCCATGTTTTTTTCTCTTTCCCCTGCACGGTTACAGGTCGTCCTTCCAAGCGTCGCTTTCCGGTTTTGTGACCGTCAACGCCAGCCCCTTGAGAGCGGCCTCAACACGACCAGGAGAACTGACGAAGAACTCCCGAGCATGTGCCTCTGCTCTAGTCTTCAGAGACGCATCCTGATTCGCCAGATCGATCAGCACAATCCCAAGCAAAATTTTGGCGTGGTTCTCGGCCTTCTTCTTCGCCGCCGCCTCTTTCGCTCGTACCTGTCTCTCCAGCCGTCCAAGGGCTTTAATCTCGTCCGCTCGTGCCTTCTTAGCGGCCTCGATCTTCTTCCGCGCCTCTTCCCTAATTGCTTGCTTCCTGGCTTCGAGTTCCTGTATGGAGTTGATGGAGCCTACGTTCGTCTTTTCCATGGCCTACAGTATAGAGCGATTCCGAGAGTGGTGAAGCGATATTAAAACGAAAGTACCTACATATAACCTAATCAGCGCATCCAAAACCATCTGCGCACGAATAAATATATTCCCTTCAGAATCCAGTTTGGATAGAATGCAGAAGTACTGAAGGCGCGATACCTCGTTTGCTTCGCAAACGACGCGCGCCTGCGGCGGGCAGAGACAACAGCAACCGCAACGGCAAGAACAAAAGCAAAGGCACAGCTCCATGGCCATCGTCCACGTAGCGTTGAAATCCGATTCCGATGCGCCGCCAAGCGCGGCTCACTCGGAATACATAACGCGCCAAGGTGCTTACGCAAAAATTGGCGAGGCTATCTATGTCGAACCCGGCAATATGCCGGACTTCGCCAAAGACAGACCTCAGCGATTCTGGGAAGCAGCCGACGCGCAGGAGCGGGCTAATGGCCGCACCTACACTGAGCTGCAAATCGCTCTTCCTCGTGAATTGAGCGATGAGCAGCGCATCGCCTTGGCGCGTGAGGCAACGCGGGAGTTTATGGGCTCCCGCTTCGCTTACACGCTGGCCGTCCACAACCCAGAAGCCGCCGACAAAATCGAGCAGCCGCACATGCACCTGATGTTCTCCGAGCGTGCCATCGATGACACGACCCGGACCCTGCCTGCGGAGCGGTTCTTCAAGCGCAATGGCGCGAAGAAAGACCGGAAATGGAACGATCAGAACCAGGCCGAGGTGATTCGGGCCAAGTGGTGCGAGCTGATGAACCGGGCGCTGGAGAACGCAGGGATCGACCAGCGGGTCGATCCGCGTTCCCTCGCCGACCAGGGCAAAGTTGCCGAGTCCCTATTGGTTGAGCCGAAGATGCTCCGCAGGGGAACCCCCGAAGAGAAAGAGGCACGGCGCCAGGAGATCACGGAAATCCGCGAGGCCAAGGCTGTGCTAGCCAAAATCGAAATTGCCGCGCCGGATCTCGAGTCGGTCCAGAAGGCCGACCAGGTCAGCCAGGCGAAGCTGGAGACCTCGGTCGAACAGATCGAGACGTGGGAGGCGCAGGAGTTGTCCAAGCTGGACCGCCTCATCGAGGCCGTGAAGAAAACGGCCAGGGAGGTCGGTGCCGGCGTCCGTTCCCTGTTCACGCGCCAGCCGTCCGCAGCGGCAGACGTGCCGGCACCGGTCGATCAGCAGCTCCAGGCTGCGGTGGACTGGTTTGTGAAGCACGGCAAAGAAGACCCGGTGAAGAGTGGCCAGTATCAGCGGCAGCCCTGGGTAGCCGAATTCCACAGCAAGCAGTTTGCGGAGGTTGCGAAAACCGAGGCCGAGAAGGCTGGTTGGATTGAGCACGGCAAGGCGGTTGCCGAGCACCTGACCGCGCAGAGGCTTGGGCGGCTGCGGGAGAAGTTCCCCAAGGAGACCGAAAACAGGTTGCTGATCGCGGCCCAGGGCCGCACCCTCAAAGTTCCGCTAGGCAAAGCTCAAGAGCTGGGTCGCGGCCATTCCAAAGGACAAGGACGATAATCTACATTGCATTATTTGATCTTTTCTGTAAAACTACAAAATCAGAAAGGCCCAAATAATGATAGTCGGACTTGTCAATCAAAAGGGTGGCGTAGGAAAAACTACCCTCAGCGTGAACCTAGCGGCCAGCTTGGCGCGAACCGGGGAGCGCGTCCTGTTGATCGACGCAGATCCCCAGGGCAGCGCCTTGGAGTGGTCGGCGGCCCGCGAGGGCCAGCCGCTTTTCTCCGTGGTCGGTCTGCCTAGACCAACCATCCACAAGGAACTCGGCCAGATCGGCCTTGGTTACGACCACATCATCATCGATGCTCCGCCTCGCGTTACTGACTTAGCCAGGTCGGCCATTATGGCTTGCGACATAGTGCTGATTCCCGTACAGCCCAGCCCATACGACATTTGGGCTGCTGATGAAGTGGTGAAGCTCCTCGATGAGGCCCGCGTCTACAAAGACAACCTGAAATCTGCCTTTGTGGTTAATCGCAAAATCGCAAACACGGCAATAGGGCGCGATGTGGGCGAAGCCCTGGCCGCTTATCCTGTGCCGGTGTTGGTGGCGACCGTTACCCAACGTGTGGTTTTTGCCGAGGCCGCAGCCCAGGGGAAAGCCGTTCATGAAATCGATGCAGAAGGACCAGCAGCGGCAGAAATTGAAGCCGTGGTGGCTGAACTCAGGGAGGTAGCACGATGACGAAGAAAGTTTCGATTGGTACAAAGCCGACCACCAAACCAGAAATTCCTGCCGTAGATGCGTGGGTGGAAAATCGTTCTGCCGCCGACGCGCCCGAGCCGATGAAGCGCCTAACAATCGACATACCGGATAGCCTGCACCGGGGAATCAAGGCACAATGCGCAATGCGCGGCACCAAGATCGCCGACGAAGTACGCGAGCTTCTTTTGAACAAATACGGAAATCAGTGAAAGATTTTTTGTGAGAAGGTGCAGCCATGAAGAAGACCCGCTCTACCGGCGAGCTGCTGCCGATCGGCGACATTGTTAAGGCCGAGTTGGGCGACGAGCTGGGCGCGTCTGCCCAGGTCCGCGATTACGAGGCTGAGAAGCTGAAAGGCTCACTCAACCTCATAAACCGCGTCGTGTCCATCACCGAGAATGCTGCCGCGATAGCCAAAGGCCGCACGGACACCGACTGGATTCTGATTTCAAAGGCGCTCTCTGACTGCCCGTTGCCGTACAGGCCCACGAAGGAAATCAAGATCACGAAGCGGACTCGCTTCGATGGTCGATGGGTGAAGGTCACTTACACGGCGGCACGAGACAACGTAGCGATGCCATATGGCGCGGACACACGCTTTATGCACTGGCTCATTGACAGAGCGGTGCAGGACGGCCGCAAGGCCGAGGCCCGCGGCGAGAAGCCCAGCCGGTCGGTGACGTGGAACTCCACTTACGAATACCTCCGTGACATTGGGGCCAGTGATGGGGCGAACAATTATCGCAAGACCCGCGAGAGCTTCCGCCGTCTCTCTGGCCTGGCTATCACGATTGAGTACGAGACGGGCACAGGCGAGCGCGGCAAGATCATTCCGTTTCTCGAGGATTGGTATCTGCCCAAGGCCATCGACCGCGAAGAGATGAACGGCCAGCAGGCTCTGGACATCGACCGCTACGGCTTCACAATCAGCGAGCCGCTTTTCAGAGAAGCGTTGAAGTACCTCATAACCATTCCCCGCCCGATCTGGCGACTGACCAAGGGAAACCCCC
>JAJXZK010000231.1 GCA_021780095.1 Acidobacteriota bacterium
GATCTTTCTTCCCCGGTCGCCAGCCGCACCATATTCGTAATGGAAAACCGCTCTAGGAGCGGTTCCACCCGGGCACGGCGCGCGGCAGCCGATTCCCGCCGCACAAT
Organism: Acidobacteriota bacterium; assembly: GCA_021780095.1. Next base: position 108 of record JAJXZK010000231.1, read on the forward strand.
TTCCAGTGCCTCATTCAACCGCGTCAGGAACAAATTCTCGTCCCATAGCGTTGCAATGGAGCCTGTGCCTGCCAGCTGAATAATCCGTTCCACTTCGCTGCCGGAACTGCAGATGGCCAGCAAATGCACGCCTGCAGCTAGTAGGTTTGGCAGTTTCGACGGCAACGCCGCGCTTTCAGTTCCCTCCGCCTGCGGAATAATCTGGATGGCCGAGCGCGCATACAACTCCGCCAGGTCCTGCTCCGCAACCAGCGGATGAAACTGCACTCGCGGTCCGGGCCGCCGTTCGTATTCAGCTCGCAGACTTTCATAAAATGGGCCGCCGGAAAGCACATGAAACTGCACCTCCGGATGACGCTCCGCAGCCGCCTGCATCAACGCGACCAACTGCTGCGAATTCTGCTTGTAACCCAGCGCTCCCGAATACACCACGTGCAATTTGTCCGGTGGAAATAGCGCGTCGAGATGGTGGGCGGTCGAAGCGGCCGCAATCGCGCTATGGCTTGCCGTCAGCGTGATCGATGGATATTGCACCGCAATTTTCGCCGTATCCAGGCCGTACGATTGCTGCGCAATCCTCGCCATATCCTCTGAAAAAAATATGCATAAATCCTGCGACCTAAACACGCGGCTTTCGACCGCATGAATCAAGTGAATGATCGCGCGGCGCACAAACCCTTTTTCCTGCGCCGCCAAAATTCCTTGCAGATCGTGCACCACCGCCACCCGCCGCACGCGCTTGGGAAAAATGCGATTCAAAAACAAAACGAACAGGCTGGGGGGAAGAACGCTGACCACCACGTCTATCTTTTTTCTCCGTCGCCAAACACTGCGCGCGGCAAAGAATGCAAACCACGCTTCCAGCTTCAGTCGCCGCAACGGCATTGCCCTGGGATAGCGAATAGCAGCGCCGCCGCGCACAATCGTCATGCCTGGAATGCGCGCTTTGCTTCGCACTGGTATCCATGCTGGATACAGCGGATGGGAGCAGATCACGGTGACCCCGTGGCCCTCCAACACAAACGCCTCCGCCAGGTGCTGATTCGCCTTTCCCGTGGAAATCAATTCTGGGTAAAAGAAGGGGGAGACGATAAGAATCTGTTGCTGCCAGTCGATCACACGCGCGTCCTGTATGGTCCATCCGGAAGTTCAGCGCCGCGCGGTGCGCCTTGCTCCACCTGCGCGGGTAGCGAAAACACACTCATGCCTTCATGAGGCGTTCTGGCTGCCTCTTGCGGCTCCATCCAACTTACGAAATAGCTACTGCTACGATACCACCCGACCTCGAAACTCCGCGTTTCTTATTCCTTTAAGAATACGTCCGCTTCCATTCAGTTACCTGGAAATCTTCGACAGGTGGGAACCGTCATTTACAATCACTTGGATGCAGTCCCTGCGTTTCCAGCCACTCGCGATCTTTGGCATCATTTTGCTAACGATCTTTGTCGCGCTGGCCATTTTTGCCCCTTGGATCGCTCCGTTCGATCCTGCGGCGATCCACCTGCATGCGCGCCTGCAATCCCCTTCTGCCCCCCACTGGTTTGGCACTGATGAACTGGGCCGGGACATCCTCTCCCGCGTCATTTACGGCACTCGCATTTCGCTCTTCGTTGCAACTTCAGTCGTCTCGATTGCACTGTTCTTCGGCGTGATCTTCGGTTCCATCGCCGGATTCTACGGCGGCTGGCTCGATGCGTTTTTAAACGTCCTTGTTATGAACACCTTCATGGCGCTTCCCGGAATTCTGATCGCTATTGCGCTCGTCGCCTTCCTCGGCCCCGGCATGACCAACTTGATTCTGGCCCTATCGATTACTGGCTGGGTGGGCTACGCCCGCCTGGTCCGCGCCCAGGTATTAGCCGTCCGCGAGCGAGAATTTGTCGAAGCCGCCCGCGCCATAGGAGCGACAAATCTGCGGATAATCACCCGCCACATTCTGCCGAATATCATCCAGCCTGTCATGGTGCAAGCCGCCATCGGCATGGCCGGAACCATTCTGGCGGAGGCCACTCTCAGTTTCCTCGGCCTCGGAGTGCCGCCGCCCATGCCTAGTTGGGGAGTCATGCTGAACGATGCGCGAGCCCATTTATTTGACGCGCCCCACATGGTCATCTTCCCGGCCATCGCCATCATGCTGGCGGTTTTGTCCTTCAATTTTATCGGCGACAGCCTGCGCGACCAGCTGGATCCACGCACCCGCGTGGCCGTCGGCGTTGGCGCAAACTACTAGGCCCTGATATGCGCATCGGCGTCATCTCCGATACCCACGGGCTCTTGCGTCCGGAAGCTGTCCAGGCTCTCGCCGGTTGCGCCCACATCCTTCATGCCGGGGACGTGGGCAACGATGACATTCTCGACGCTCTACAAACCATCGCGCCACTGACCGCGATTCGCGGCAACGTGGACCACAGCGGAATCTGCGGCAAGCTGCCTGCCACCGAAACCATTGAGCTCGATGGGAAACTGATTTACATGCTTCACGCACGCGAGGATCTGGACCTGCATCCACATGCCGCCGGCATAGCTGCCGTCATCTTCGGCCACTCCCACCAGCCGGAGATTTCCTGGTCCAACGGCGTCCTCTACTTCAATCCAGGAAGCGCAGGCCCACGCCGCTTCACTCTCCCCGTCGCTCTCGGAATTCTGGAATGCGCCCAGGACGGCCTCACTCCCCGCATTGTGCCACTATTGCCGTAGGTGAAACGCAATTCTGCCGAACTGCGCCGTCGATGCGGGCGCGACTTCAATTTAAGCGAAAATGACCGTCTTGTTGGCGTAGCAAAGGATGCGCCGCGCCAGATGCCACTGCACCGCCCGAGACAAAACCATGCGCTCCAGGTCTCTTCCCTTTTGGATTAACCCAGGCAGTTGATCGTTCTGCGACACCCGCGCGACATCCTGCTCAATAATCGGCCCGTCGTCCAGAATCTCCGTCACATAATGGCTGGTAGCGCCAATCAGTTTCACTCCCCGCGCAAACGCCGCATGGTACGGTTTTGCACCCGTGAATGCCGGCAGAAAAGAGTGATGCACATTGATGATCTTCTGCGGGTACGCCGCAACAAACTTTGGCGACAACACTTGCATGTAGCGCGCCAGCACCACCAGATCCACATTGTTCACTGCCAGCAGTTTCATCTGCTGCTCTTCCACCTGTTCTCGTATCCCGGCGTTTGTCGGCCGGTAGTGAAACGGAACCTGGTAAAACTCTGCCAGCGATCTCGCCTTCTCGTGGTTGCTCACGATCATCGATAGCTGACTGTGAAATTCTCCATTCTGATGGCGATAGAGCAGATCCGCCAGGCAGTGCAAATACTGCGATACAAAGATGGCCACGTTCTCAGCAGCCTCGGCGAAATGCAGACTCCAATTCAGCCGCAACTGTTCCGCCAACGGACCGAACGCGCGCTGGAACTGGGCCGCATCACAATCTGCTTTTTCGGTGCTGAATTCCACCCTCATAAAAAACAGTCCCAGCTCGACATCCTGGTGTTGATCTGCATTCAGCACATTGGCGTCATATTCGTGAACAAGAAAATTCGCGATGGCAGCTACCAGACCTTTCCTGTCCGGACAGTCGATCAGCAAAATAGCAGTTTTGGGCATCAAATACCTCACATCGATTATCGCCTTTATTTGCTTCGGAATAGGGCAGTTGTCGGCGTGAACCGCACCGGATTGAAACGGAATCTCCCTGGTCGGGCAACCGAGGTATCCCGTCGCGGCTCATAGTTAGCAAGGGAGAACCACATGGTACGTAGAACGTTTATGGTCGCAGCACTGATCGCGGGAATGATCCCCGCGGCATTCGCTCAGCTCTCAGGCACCGATAAGTCGTTTCTCAACAAAACCGCAAGAGCCAATAACTACGAGATACAGGCCGCGAAACTTGCTCAATCGATGAGCACCAACGATACCTACAAAACCTATGCACAGATGATGATTGACGACCATACTCAGGCCGCGCAGCAACTCGAGGCTGCAGCCTCCCAAGCTGATCCGTCTTTTCAGTTGCCTACCAACGTCTCTCATGCGGATCAGACGAAGCTCGACACGCTGAAGAACGCAAAGAATTACTTCGACGTGAAATATCGGAAGCAGATGATCCAGAGCCATGCAACCCTGCACAGTTTTTTCCAGGACTATTTGCAGGGAGCAAATTCCAATGCTTCCATCAAGGGGGTCATTTCAAACTTGCAGCCGGTCGTGCAGAAGCACTGGGATGCCGCGAAGAAGCTTCCCAAACAATAAAAAAGACACCTAGTTTGTAACAAGATACGCTTGGCGCCTCCCGATGGGTTAGGCGACATTCCAACAGTTCGATATCCTGAGCATAGCGAACGTTCCGAGTTTCAGGGCGACCGTATATTTGTGCCCCGGCTCCAAATGAAGCAAGGGAGATTGAACATTATGGCAAGTAGATTCTTTCTGGTTGTGGCTTGTATTGCAGGACTCATTCCAACTGCTTTCGGACAGCTTACAAGTCGCGACAGAACGTTCATAACGAACGCCGCGCAAGCCAACAACTTTCAAATTGAAGCGGCTCTGCTCGCCAATGAATACAGCAGTAATCCAGAGTGTCGGCGATATGCGACGGAAATTGCCAATGCTCAGACAGAGGAAACCGGTCAGCTTCAATCCACTGTCGCGGACCAGAATTCCACAATGAAGCTTCCTAGCGGTCTGTCGCCCACGGGGCAGCGCCAGTTGAACGCGCTTAAAAATTCGAAAAACGTCGATGCCACGTTTCGGAATGAAATCATGTCGTCCTATTCGTCTACCATCCGGATGTACCAGGACTACATCGAGCAGCCCGACGCGAATGAGGAGTTGACGCGGATGGCGCAGGAACTGCTCCCCAAGTTTGAGCAACATTTGGAAGATGCCAGGGATCTGGATCTGGCCCCGCAATAGGCCTGCCGCCCCGACTGCGAGCGCTACAGGCCTAGTCCGCCGTCGACTCCGAGAACCTGTCCCGTGATGAAGTGGGGTCCAGTCGCGAAGAACAGTACCGCGGCCGCCACGTCCTCTGGCTTTCCATTGCGACCCATAGGAGTTTTAGCGGCAAAATGCTCGTAGTCCGGATGGACTTCTCCGTTGGTGATCATGCCCGGAGCGACACAATTCACGCTGATCTCCGGCGCAAATGCTTTTGACATCGTCTGCGTCAGCATATGCAGCGCCGCCTTCGAGGTGGAGTAGTGCGCGTGCGTCGCCCAGGGATGCGAACCGCCCAGCGAGCCGATGTTGATGATACGGCCACGCCTCGCCTTCAATTGCGGATGTGCCGCCTGCGCCATCAGGAATGCGCCGCGCGTGTTGGTCTCAAACATCTCGTCCCACTGCTCGACCGAGATGGATTCCAGCGGGGCCGTTGCAAACATGCCTGCATTGTTGACCAGTAGATCAACACGGCCAAACTCATCGACCACCGCCGCCACCGCGGCCCGTACCGAGGCAGGGTCCCGCACATCGCAGCGCAGCGCCATCGACCGCTGACCGGTCAATCCTAATTCCCGCAGCGTCTGCTGGGCCGCTGTGTCGGATTCGCGATAGGTAATGGCAACATCGGCTCCGGCCTCGGCCAGGGTGCGGGCCAGCACGCGGCCAATCTTCCGCGCCGCGCCCGTAACCAGCGCGACTTTGCCATTTAATGCGTGCATGATGATTTCATCCGAACGTCACCGTTGTTTCGCAATCAGGTCCGTCTTCCAGTTAATTTTTCTTCTTGGGAGCAGGCTCCAACAGAGGGCTATCGGCTGGCTCGGCGTGACCCATTTGTGCCTTCGGAACGTTATCCTGCACGTCGGCGTTCGGATGGTTTTTGGTGTAAACGGAGTATTGCTGATCCGGCGGCAGCAATTTGACCGTGATTGACTTCTCGCTGTCGGGGACATCGTACTTTTGCCCGAAGGTCCGATAACCCTGCATAATCACCTGCACCAGCACCTGCGAGCCAGTAGGAACGATGCTCAGCGTCGCCACTCCCTCATCGTTGGTCTTCAACTCCATGTTCCCTTCCTGCGTATCCCCCAGAGCAGGATGAAAGACCACGGCAGCATTTTTCAACGGCTTGCCGTCCGCTGCCCGCAGCACCGTCACGGTTACCTTCGACATCGGCGGTGGCGGCTTGTATTTTCTGTGACGGTCTGCATGGCTGGAAGGAGCTGCGAACAAGGCCGCTGCCAAAACCATCATGACCGCGATGGAACGATGCTGAAATCTGCGCATGCGTTGATTCTAACTCCGTTGAGCGCGCACGAAAAATGGTGCGCCTGATCCTTTGATATTTGCTGCGGTTCGCCTTTTACAGACTGACTTTAGGCGGTACATCGATTCGGTCCCAGGTCTACCATTCCACGGCCGGCGATCTGGACGCCAAACCGCTCTGGCTTGCAAATCTCGATTTATTTGACTATATCAGCCTGGCACGAAAGAAATCTGAGTGATTTACACTAATATTCATGAGATTCGCTTGACAATCATCGCTCCCGCAGCCTAATCTAGCACTCGAAGGCGAGGAGTGCTAATTGCCCGCGCCAGACGGATCCAATCTGCCCCATCGAACCGGATCCATCCGGAAGTATCGCAACGCAAACTGTTAAGAATAAGGAGAAATGTATTATGGCAGGTACAAAATCTACGGTAGCTACGTCCCTGACGCCGCTGCATGATCGTGTCGTAGTCCGGCGCATTGAAGAAGGCGAAACCGTCCGCGGTGGCATCATCATCCCCGACTCCGCCAAAGAAAAGCCCCAGGAAGGCGAAATTATCGCCGTCGGCAAAGGCAAATCAAACGATGAAGGCAAAGTTTTCCCCTTGGACGTCAAGGCCGGCGATCATGTCCTGTTCGGAAAGTATTCCGGAACGGAAATCAAAATCGATGGCGAAGATTTCCTCATTATGAGGGAAGAAGAAATTCTCGGCATCCTGCATAAGAAGTAAGCGCGGCCTAATCGCCCGCTTTTTTTTGTGCCCTGTTGCAGGCAACACAAGCGACATAAATTCTTACCGCCCCGGGTCGCCGCGGCGACAATGACAAACGAACCAGGAGAAACAGGATTATGGCAAAGCAAATTTTGCACGGTGAAGATTCGCGGCAGGCAATTCTGCGCGGCGTGAATACGCTGGCAGATGCTGTCAAGGTGACGCTCGGCCCCAAGGGTCGCAACGTCGTGATTGAAAAGAAATTCGGCTCCCCGACCATCACCAAGGATGGCGTAACCGTAGCCAAGGAAATTGAGCTCAGCAATTCGCTGGAAAACATGGGCGCCCAGATGGTGCGCGAAGTCGCCTCCAAGACCTCGGACGTTGCCGGCGACGGTACCACCACCGCCACCGTTCTGGCCCAGGCCATCTATCGCGAAGGCGTCAAGACTGTGGCTGCAGGAGCCAACCCGATGGCCTTGAAGCGCGGCATCGACAAGGCTGTCGAGAAGATTGTCGGCAAGCGCGACAAGGACGGCGTTTTTGAGCACACCGGCGCTCTCGGCAAATTCTCCAAGCCAGTCTCCGGCGAAATGATTGCCCAGGTGGGCACCATCTCCGCCAACGGCGATCAGGAAATCGGTTCCATCATCGCCCAGGCGATGGAGAAGGTTGGCAAGGACGGCGTCATCACCGTCGAAGAATCCAAGACCATGCAGACCCACCTGGAGACGGTCGACGGCATGCAGTTTGACCGCGGCTACCTCAGCCCCTACTTCGTCACCGATCCGGATCGCATGGAAGCGGCACTCGAAGACGCCTACATCCTGATCCACGAAAAGAAGATCAGCACCATGAAGGATCTGCTTCCCTTGCTGGAGCAGGTAGCTCGCAACGCCAAACCGCTCGTCATCATCGCGGAAGATGTCGATGGTGAAGCGCTGGCAACCCTGGTCGTCAACAAGCTGCGCGGCACGCTCAACGTTGCGGCCGTCAAGGCGCCAGGCTTCGGCGATCGCCGCAAGTCGATGCTGGAAGATATTGCCAAGCTGACCGGCGGTCGCGCCATCACCGAAGACCTCGGCATCAAGCTGGAGAACGTGAAGCTTGAAGACCTGGGCCGCGCCAAGCGCGTCACCATCGACAAGGACAACACCACCATCGTCGACGGTGCCGGCAAGGCAGAGGATATCCAGGGCCGCGTCAAGGAAATTCGCAACCAGATCGACAAAACCACCTCCGACTACGACCGCGAGAAGCTGCAGGAGCGGTTGGCCAAGCTGGTCGGCGGCGTTGCCGTCATCAAGGTCGGCGCAGCGACTGAGACCGAGATGAAGGAAAAGAAAGCGCGCGTGGAAGATGCCATGCATGCAACCCGCGCCGCTGTCGAAGAAGGCATTGTCCCGGGCGGTGGTGTCGCCCTGGTTCGTAGCGCAAAGGAGGTTGAGGATCTGATCAAGTCCCTCGAAGGCGACGAGAAGATCGGCGCCCAGATCATCCGCCGCGCTATCGAAGAGCCACTCCGCCTGATCGTCGGCAATGCCGGCGAAGAGGGTGCTGTGGTCATCGGCAAGGTCCTCGAAAACAAGGAAGCCCACTACGGCTACAACGCCGCGACCAACAAGTTCGAGGACCTGGTGAAAGCCGGCGTCATCGATCCTACCAAGGTCACGCGCACCGCGCTGCAGAACGCCGCTTCCATCGCCGGCCTGATGTTGACCACCGAAGCCATGGTGGCCGACATTCCGGAGAAGAAGGAAGCAGCCCCGGCAGGCGGCGGACACGGCGGCGGCATGGAAGGCATGTACTAGGACTTCGCGTCCAGCAAACTGCGCCTTCGGCGCAAAGCAACTGCAAAGGCCCTGCAGCGATGCGGGGCCTTTTGCTTGCTGTTGCCTTGCGAGTCATTTCCCGGCATCCTATTGATTAGGTAGCATTTTGAACGCAAAATCAATGATCAAATGAGAGGAACCTCCATGCGATTCAGGTTTGTTGTGCCCGTAGTTTGTCTAGCACTGGCAACTTCCGCTCTTAAGGCGGCACCGATCAACAATGGAACGAGCGGCGCTGCCCAGGCATCGTCCCCGCCAGTCGATCGGCATGCGGCTCATCTGGGGCTTCGCCTGCTGGATCAAATCCAGCAGGCAAGACAATCTCTGGCAGCCAACCAGACGCAAACGGCTGTGCAGCATATTAACCAGGCATTGACCTATCGCGATCAACTCGCCGCTCTGCCACATGCAACCGGCGGACCGGTAATTGTTCCGTTATATTGGGAATTTGATGACACGTCCGTGCTTGGACAGACCCTCGCCGCGCGTAAAGATGGCAAGCCCCAGCCAGCGAAATCAGCGCCCATCACGGTGGATGCGGCCGGAACGCAGTATACGTTTGTCGGCCTTGACCTGAACAAGGTAAGGAGTCGTTTGGACAGTGCAAGATCCGCCTTGAGCAGCAACAATCCCCAGGCGGCTGCCAACTCGCTGAGCCGCATCGGGGATGAACTCGTCATCATGAAGGTCCAGGCCGAGTATCCTCTTCTCGCCGCCCGAGAAAATCTGGGTTTAGCCGAGGTTGCGATCATGAACGGACGGTACAGAGAGGCGGCAGCAGCTCTGAAGGAAGCCTCCATCACTCTGGACCAGTACGCCAGCGGCCACGCCGCGCATCGTCCGTTCGAAGCAAAAAGTTTGAGCAAGCAGATCGATTCTTTATCGCAAACCATCACGAAGAACCATCTGGGTGCCTCCGCCAAAATCGATGCATGGTGGAATCATGTCAATGCCTGGTTCACGCATCCAATCGCGGATTAGTCAGTGACTTCGACTCTGAAATACTACGACAAGGGCTCCGCATTTTTGCGGGGCCTTTGCTGTGCCATGTGCTTCCCTCGATCTCCGTGAAATGGAACAGCTCCGCTGCTCACCAATGCAAAATTCACCCGTCAGTTCTTCATATCCGCATGTTTCAGGATTTTCTCGCCCTGGTTCCCAACCATATCGCTCGACCAAGTAGTGCGTAACGCTAGAAAAGATATACAAATAGAGAAGAAAAAAAATCAGGAGTTCGAATGAATTTCAGTTGGCACAAGTATGCGTTCGCGCTTTTCCTCCTCGTGGGTCTTTGCGGCACGACCGCGCTGAGCGCACAGCAGTCCAGTTCCTCCACCGCCCAGGTGGCTACGCCCGCCGCGGTTGCGGCTACCCCGCTCAACAAGTGGTTTATTGAGGGCGGAGCAGGCGCTGCCTTTGGTCCCGGCCTGGCCAACGGGCAGGTGTACGATACCTCCCCCGCCGCGTTTGGCGGAGCCGGTTATCGCTTGACACGGCGCATTGAGATCCCCGGCGAGATCAGCTTTTATCACAGCGGACTTCCCGCCTGGGTGACGCAGACGATTCAGCAGCACGGCGGCCACTACACGATCCTCACCTATTCCGTCGATCCGACATTCTATTTCGTTCGCGGCCAGCGCTACGGCTTTTTCGCCGTGGGCGGAGGCGGCTATTCCCACGTCAGCACAAACTTCGACAAGCCCGTGGGATCGACCATCAATTGCAGCAAGTATTCCGGCCTGGGCTATGCCAACTTCACCAACTACTGCAATGGAACCATTACCGGCTCCTCCTATTCCAGCAATCAGGGAATGTACGACTTCGGCATCGGCATGGAAGGCCGCCTGTATCCCAATCGTCGCTTCATCGTGTTTGGCCAAGGCCGCTATATCCGGATGATGACGCCCGCGAATCAACTTCCCGGAGCTAACTTCTCCCTGGTGTCCCTTACCACCGGTGTTCGCTGGTAGCGCAGGTCGCGCGGCGGCGCTGCCCTTATGGCCCTCGTTCAAGTTGAACATCTCGTCAAGACCTACCCCGTGCGTGGCAGTCGACAGCCACGCCGTGTGGTCGATGATGTCACCTTCCGCATTGATCGAGGTCAGACTCTTGGCATCGTCGGCGAATCAGGCTCCGGAAAAAGCACAGTCGCCCGCCTGCTGCTGCATCTAATCGAGCCCGACGCCGGCACAATTTTGCTCGACGGTCACAATCTGCTGACAGTCCCTGCACGGGAGCTGCGCCAGCTGCGGCGCCGCATGCAGATTGTTTTCCAGGACCCCTACGCGGCGCTTAATCCGCGCATGCGCGTTGAAGAAATCGTCGGAGAGCCTCTGCTCATTTATCGCCACGACGCTACCCTCGGCGACTCCTCCACCAAAGATTCCCGCCGCGCCCAGATTGTCGAAGCCCTCTCCATCGCAGGCCTCGATAGCTCGGCCCTAGCCCGCTATCCGCACGAATTTTCCGGGGGTCAGCGGCAACGCATCAATCTCGCCCGCGCTTTGATTCTGCGTCCTGAGCTTCTTGTCCTCGACGAGCCAACCTCCGCCCTTGATGTCAGCGTATCCGCGCAGATCACTCATCTGCTTCGACAATTGCAGCGAGAGTTGCAGTTAACGTATGTCTTTATCACCCACTCTATGCCGCTGGCACGCTACATGGCAGATCGGATTCTCGTCATGCGCCAGGGCCGCATCGTCGAACAAGGGGCCTGGCAGCAGATCTGCGAAAACCCGCAGTCGGAGTACACCCAAGCCCTGCTGGCGGCCACGCCGGAGCTCCCCGCATCGGCCTTCTGACGGCCCACTCCTCACCAGGTTTCTGCCGATTTTTCTAGCCCTGCCGCATCCAATTCTTCAGCAGGAGGATGGGAGCGAGCCTCCACAATTCACCGGATCGCAGTTGTTTTCCAGTCTATCGGTTTGCCTCAGATTTCATTTCCATGAACAGATGATGAAGCTCTGTCAGGCGATGCCGGTTTCAGCCCCAGTTCTGTGATATTTTTAAGCGGGTGGCAACGCGCCATTCAACCAACCGGAGGAACAAAAATTGGGCAAAACGATGGTCCCGAAACGTCTATTCTTTACCAAGGGCGTCGGGAAGCATAAAGAACGTCTTACTTCATTCGAGCTGGCACTTCGAGATGCCGGAATCGCCGCGCAAAATCTTGTGCGCGTCTCGTCGATTTTTCCCCCACAGGCAAAACTCATCCCGCGGAAAGAAGGCTTGAAGTTCCTTTCTCCCGGTGAGGTTGTCTTTGCTGTCGTCGCAGAAAATTCGTCACGCGAACCCCATCGACTCATCGCTTCCAGCATCGGCGTGGCCATTCCTTCGGACAAAAATATGTACGGCTATCTCAGCGAGCACCATAGCTTTGGCGAAACCGAAGATCAGGCCGGCGATTATGCTGAAGAACTCGCCGCGGAAATGCTCGCGACCACGTTGAATATGGATTTCGATCCGGATAAGAGCTGGGACGAAAAAAAAGAGTTCTACCGCATCTCCGACCAGATTGTTCGCACCGCGAATGTCACGCAGTCCGCGGTAGGCGACAAGCGTGGCTTGTGGACCACGACCATCGCAGCGGCGATTTTGATTTTTGAATAGCCCTCTCCATCCATCAGCGTTCTTCCAAGAAGGACTCTCCGTGGAGGCGAGTCCTTTGCCTGCTGTGTTAGAAAATTCCCATGCCGAATACTCGGAATGATTTTCGCGTTGCCCTGGTGCAGATGTCCTGCTCGGCGGACCCGGGCGCCAATCTCGATAAGGCCGCCGACCGCGTTCGAGAAGCCGCGCGCGCCGGCGCCAATGTCGTCTGCCTGCCGGAGTTGTTTCGTACCCAATATTTTTGCCAGCGGGAAGACCACGCGCTCTTCGATCTTGCCGAGCCGATCCCCGGACCTTCGACAGAGAAGCTGTCTCGCATCGCGAAAGAAGAGCACGTCGCCGTTGTCGCTTCCCTGTTTGAGCGGCGCGCCCCCGGCATCTACCACAATACTGCCGCCGTCATCGAAGAGGATGGTTCACTCGCCGGGAAATATCGCAAGATGCATATCCCGGATGACCCCCTCTATTACGAGAAGTTCTATTTCACTCCCGGCGATCTCGGCTTTCGAAATTTTCCTATGCACGCTGGCGATGTGGGCGTCCTGGTTTGCTGGGACCAGTGGTATCCGGAAGCAGCCCGCCTCACCGCACTGCAAGGGGCGAATGTTCTCTTCTATCCCACGGCTATCGGCTGGCATCCGGCAGAGAAAGCGGAGTATGGCGATGCCCAGTACAGCGCCTGGCAAACTATGCAGCGCTCGCACGCTATCGCCAACGGCGTGTATGTCGGTGCCGTCAACCGCGTAGGACACGAGCATGGCGACGTTTGCGGCGAACGCGTCGATGGTCCGGGGCTGGAATTCTGGGGCGGCTCGTTTCTCGCCGATCCGTTTGGACGCGTGGTCCTGCAGGCCGCGCACGACAAGGAAGATATTCTCATCGGGGAAATCGATCTGCACCTGATTGAGGAGACGCGGCGGAGTTGGCCCTTTCTTCGCGATCGCCGCGTCGATGCCTATCAGCCCATCACCGAACGTTTTCTGGATAACTAAATTTCCATGAGCAAGCCTCGCGCATCCATCGACACCCGCAAAACAACACCCCGCCTCGCAGGCCTGCACATGCCCGCGGAGTGGACGCCGCACGCCGCTACATGGATCGCCTGGCCTCATAATGCCGAAGACTGGCCCGGGAAATTTCAGCCGATTCCCTGGGTGTATGGGGAGATTGTCCGTTATCTCGCCGCCGTGGAACGCGTGCACATTCTGGTGAACGACCCGGCTGCGGAAAAGCGCGCCCGCAGAATTTTGGCTCGTTGTGGCGCAAATCTCGCCAGCGTCGCCTTCCATCTGCAGCCCACCGATCGTGTATGGCTGCGCGATTCCGGCCCCATCTTTCTAACGCCCGTTGCCGGCAGTCGTACCGCGCCGCCGCTCGCGCTTACCAATTGGAAATTCAACGCCTGGGCGAAATATGACAACTGGCACGATGACGATCGGATTCCCGCCCACGTCACCAAGCTGCTCAACGTTCCCATGTGGACCCCGGAGATCAACCTCTCGAACGGTCAACGCCGCCGCGTCGTTCTGGAAGGCGGCAGCATCGACGTCAACGGAGCCGGAGCACTGCTCACGACGGAGGAATGCCTGCTGAGCGATGTGCAAGCGCGCAACCCCGGAGTCACTCGTGAGCAGCTGGAGCATTGCTTCCACGACTATCTCGGCGTCGATCAAGTGATCTGGCTCAACCGTGGCATCGCCGGCGACGACACCCACGGGCACGTCGACGACATCGCCCGCTTTGTCGATTCCAAAACCATCGTGGCCGCTATCGAGCCCAATCGCGACGATGAAAATCACGCCCCGCTACAGGAAAATCTGCACCGGCTATCCGTAGCGCGCACCCGCGAAAATAGACCCTATCGCATTGTGGAGTTACCGCTTCCCTCTCCCGTGATTTTTGAAGGTCAACGTCTGCCCGCCAGCTATGCCAATTTCTACATCGCCAACGGCCTGGTATTAGTGCCCACCTTCAACGACCCAAACGACCGCGTGGCCCTCAATATCCTTGCGGAATTGTTTCCTCTCCACAGTATCGTTGGCATCCACAGTGTGGACTTTATTTGGGGGCTGGGTGCCATGCATTGCATGACGCAGCAGCAACCCGCGATTCCCGTCTCCGCCACTGCGCGCAAGTCCTAGCGGACCAGACTGCCTTCGCGGAACGCATTCCATCCCGTCGCGATCACTTCCAGCGCTCGCTCCGTCAATGGAAATTCTTTCGACGTTCGCAGCCCTTCCACCGCAACCCACCGCGCATCGGAGACATCGCTGCCATGCTGCAGCGCGCTCTTTTTTACGGGCTGTTCGAGTTCCAGGGCCCCGCTCTTCGTGCCCCCCGCTTCAATCCGACAAAGAAAATCCACCAGCACGTAATGGAATCGAATCCGCCCCTCGGCATCGCGATCAATGTGGTCGAAAGCCTTTACCTCCCGCAGCGGTGTGACGCGTAGCCCCGTCTCTTCGGTCACCTCGCGGACAATCGCTTCCTCCAGCGTTTCGCCCAACTCGACGGCACCGCCCGGCAGCGACCATTCGCCTGCCAGCGGCGCTTTCGCACGACGCACCAGCAGCACGCAGTCCGCATCGAAGACAACCGCCCCCACGCCCACGATCGGCGCCACGGGATATTCACGTTGTCGGTTCAAATGCGATACCCCTCTGCCATCTCGACCCTCCCTGCAACAGAAAAGGCGCAGCTGTTGGCCGCGCCTCTCTCTCGATTCCGTTGCCGGCCTTATAGCCGCATCGGCTTGCCATATTCCTCTCCGAACACCGTCCGCGCCATATCGAAACGGCCGCCATTATGCTTATCGGGGCCATGTAGGTGGCCGATTCCCAGTAGGGCCACCACATGATAGCTCAGCGGAAGTTTTAGCACTTCCCGAACCTTCTCCTCCTCGAAACCCTCCATCGGCGCCGTGTCGTAGCCCAACGCCTCGGCCATCAGCATCATGTGGGTAAAAGCAATCATCACGTGCCGGTTCAGCCACATCGGCATGTTCGAATGGGTGGAAAGGAAGACCGGGATCTTCTCTTTCGCCTGCTCGGCATAGCTCTCGGTCATTCCCCCTTCGCGGCCCATGCGCAACATTTCTTCCAGATCGCCATTGCGCCAGCCATCCGCATCGCCGCAGGCGACAATCATCACTGACGCCTCTTCCACCTTCGCCTGATTAAAACTTGCTCCACGCAAACGCTTCTTTTGCTCGGGATTGCGTACCACGATAAAACGCCACGGCTGCATGTTGTAACCGCTGGGAGCGTGCAGGCCGGCGCTGAGTATTTGCTTTAAGTCCTTTTCCGGAACTGGTGCCCCGTCGAAGCTTGGGGTCGCGCGACGTTCGCGGATAATCTTGGAAATGGGCTTTTCGGTCGAACTCATTCCTTGTTTTCCTCGATGTACCGAATTCAGCCATCCGTCTGCTCGAAGTTCTTCAGCGTAGCCGGCCGGTGAAGGCTCCCTCCGATGCCGACTCTGGCAAACATTGTTAGTCTAGTACAGAAATGCTTTTTGAACCCTACACCCGTACCGGGATGCTACAACCCTTGGATGCCGATTCCGGCCCAGTGTGTGGGCCTCTCGCCGCGGACTTCGCTGGAGCTTGGGTTCGCAACCGCATCCGATTCGGTTGGGTCCTTGCGTTGGGTGGATGGATGTTGCTGATTCCTGCGTCCATTGCCCCTGCGCAATCGGCGGCCGCCGCTCCAACGGCAGGCAGCCGCCAGTCAACAAAAAATCCGACGCAGAAGCCTGCCGTCCATCACGCTGTCCACCATCGTCATCATGCCAAACCGCGGGCGGCCGCCGCTCCGCCGCCGACACTTCGTCCTGCGGAACAGCCAGCCAACCCGGCGACCATCGATTTCAACAGTGGTCTTTTAACAGTTCGCGCGCAGAATTCCAGCCTTGTAAGCATCCTGAAGCAAATTCAACACCAGACCGGACTCATCATTGACGGCCTCAGCCATGACCAACGTATCTACGGGCAATACGGTCCCGGGAATATTTCCACGACGCTGTCAGCTTTGCTCGATGGCACCGGATATGACTTTGTCATCGTCGGCAATGGAAGCAGTCACACTCCCGCTCGGCTCATCTTGTCGACACCTGGCGCGGCCGGCGCGGTGCCAGCACAGCAACCACCTCCGCCAGCCGTCAGCAATGAAGCCGACCCTTCCGTGAATGCCCCCGAGAATCCACCCCCCGAAAACAGCGAAGGGGATGCGCCGCAAGCAGATGGCGATCAGGGGGGTCCATCTGATCCGACAGTACCGCCGCAGGCAAAGTCATCGGAAGAGATTTTCAATGAATTGCGCAGAATGCATCCTCAATGATGGAGGACCATCGAGCAGGAAGTTTTTTCCACTACGAAAGGGAGCGCAGAACAGCGCGAGAGTGCGAGAGGCATTCGAAGAGTCTTGAGACGTCGAACCGCCGTGCAGCAGGTTTACGGATTGGCGGACTTGGTCTGAATTTGCAGCGGAGCAGCGGTCTGCGAGCGGACATGCATCTTCGCCACGGCGAACACTCCAGAGCAAAAACCGTATGCCAGGGCAACACCCAGGGCAACGGAGGCAAGAATGGTTGAGACCATCAATATAATCATCGGGGGATTTCCTCCAGCGTAACAAAACCACTACGGGCGATGGCCGCGAATCGAGCCAATGTATCCAGGAACGCCGGTCTTCATTGAACTGGATTCCCGCCCGGCATACTAGTCTTATCGGCGTGATCTCTATTGCTTTAGAAGATTCCTCTACACTTAAGTTTTCCTTGCGAACCACCCCGAACATGCGGCGAAAGGGCCGCGGAAAGCTCCTTGTTAGCCAGAAATGTCGATTCCTCAACTCATCGTGCGCGGTGCGCGTCAGCATAACCTGAAGAACATCACCGTCGAGATACCGCGCAATTCCCTCACGGTGGTCACGGGCCTTTCCGGGTCTGGCAAATCATCGCTCGCCTTTGACACCATCTACGCCGAGGGCCAAAGACGCTATGTTGAAACCCTTTCCGCCTATGCCCGCCAATTTCTCGACCAGATGGAACGGCCCGACGTCGACTCCATTGAAGGCCTCAGTCCCGCCATCTCGATTGAGCAGAAGACCACCAGCCGAAGCCCCCGTTCCACCGTCGGTACCATCACCGAAATCTACGACTACCTTCGCCTCCTCTACGCCTCCATCGGCTTGCCCCACTGTCCGAACTGCGGCCGACCCATCTCGCGCCAGTCTGCGGACCAAATCGTCAGCCGCGTCATGGAACTGGCCCCCGGCGAGCGCGTCACCATCTACGCGCCCATGGTTCGCGGACGCAAAGGCGAATTTCGCGACGAACTGGAAAAGCTCGATCAGCAGGGATTTCGTGCTCGCATTGACGGAGAGATTCGCGACCTCGCGGAAGACATCGGCCTGGAGAAACGAAAGAACCACACGATTGAAGCCATCGTCGACCGCATCGTCGTCAAGTCCGGCGTCGAGAAGCGTCTTGAAACTGCCATCACTAAAGCACTACAAATGGCCAACGGCCTGGTGCTCGTCGCCATGCCCGCTTCCGCAGCTCACTCTAACGGCGGCCTTCGCATCGAGGAGCAACTGTATTCCTCCTCCATGGCCTGCCCCGACTGCGGCATCAATGTTCCCAAACTGGAACCGCGCAGTTTCTCCTTCAACAGCACCTACGGCGCCTGCCCGCACTGCAACGGCCTTGGCAGCATCTACGACTTCGACCCTGCGAAGATCATTGTGGACTGGTCAAAGCCTCTGCTGGAAGGCGGTCTCGGGCCCGGCGGCAGCTCGCAATATCTAGGCCGATTGATTCACCTGGCTGCCGACCGCTACAAGATAGATCTGCGCAAGCCGTTCGAGCATCTGATGGAGGCGCAGCAGAAATTACTGCTCTATGGCCCCGAGCGCGGAGAAGGTCCCCGCACGGGATTCCACGGCATTCTGAAATGGCTGCGTCAATCGCTCGATGAAATTCGCTCCGACAGCTATCGCGAGTGGCTGATGGGTTACATGTCCGCGACCGTTTGTCCGCAATGCCACGGCAAACGTCTTCGCCCGGAATCGCTGGCCGTCACCGCGAACGGCCTCTCCATTGCCGACTTCGCCGCCCTGCCGCTGGCGGATGCACTCGCCACCGCGCGTGCATTTTCGTTCACTCAGCGCGAGCAACTCATCGCCGATCGCCTGCAGCGCGAAATTGTCGAGCGACTGGAATTCCTCGTCGCCGTCGGTCTCGGCTATCTCTCGCTCGATCGCAGCGCCGCCACACTCTCCGGCGGAGAAGGCCAGCGCATTCGACTGGCAACCCAAATTGGTTCGCGTCTGCGCGGCGTTCTTTATGTTCTCGACGAACCATCCATCGGCCTGCATCAACGCGATAACGAGCGCCTCATTGAAGCTCTCACCTCCCTGCGCGATCTCGGCAACACCATTCTCGTTGTCGAGCACGATGAAGACACCATTCGCCGCGCCGACTATGTCCTCGACCTCGGCCCCGGGGCCGGCCGACTTGGCGGCGCTCTGGTCGCACACGGAACGCCGCAGCAGATCATGGACACGCCGGGTTCGCTGACCGGTCAATATCTCAACGGCGCTCTGGAAACAGTATTGCGCAGCGAGCCTCGTCCCAGCGGTGAACATTGGCTTACCGTCGAAGGCGCGCGCGGCCACAATCTGAAAAATCTGACCGTCCGCTTCCCTCTCGGCCTGCTCACGGTGATCACCGGCGTCTCCGGCTCCGGCAAAAGCACCCTCATCAATGACATTCTGTATCGCGCGCTGGCACGCGATCTCTATGGCTCCCGCGAAGAGCCCGCCGAGCACGACCGCGTCCTGGGCGCCAAGATCATCGACAAGGTAATCCAGATCGATCAGTCGCCCATCGGTCGCACTCCACGCTCCAACCCCGCCACCTACACCGGAGTATTTACCGCCATCCGCGATTTATTCGCCATGCTGCCGGAGGCGCGCGAGCGCGGCTACAAAGCCGGCCGCTTCTCCTTCAACGTCCCCGGAGGCCGTTGCGAAACCTGCCAGGGCGATGGCCAGCGCCGCATCGAAATGAATTTTCTCCCGGATGTCTACGTCACCTGCGAAGTTTGTAACGGTCGCCGTTACAATCAGGAAACTCTAGCAGTTCGATTCAAGGGCTACTCCATCGCCGACATTTTGGAGCTGCCGATTTCCGACGCCCTCACGATTCTCGAAGACATTCCAGTAGTTCGGCAGAAGTTGGCGACGCTGAACGATGTCGGCCTCGGCTACGTGCATCTCGGCCAGTCCGCCACAACTCTTTCCGGCGGCGAAGCCCAACGGATGAAGCTGGCCAGGGAACTCTCCAAGCGCCAGACCGGACGCACCCTCTACCTGCTTGACGAGCCCACCACCGGCCTTCATTTCGATGACGTTCGCAAGTTGATGGAAGTGCTACACCGGCTTACCGACCTCGGCAACACCATCATCATCATCGAGCACAATCTCGATGTCATCCGCAGCGCTGACTGGATCATCGACCTGGGACCGGAGGGCGGCAAAGACGGCGGAGAAATTGTCGCCGAAGGAACGCCCGCCCAGGTCGCCGCAAACT
>JAJXZK010000335.1 GCA_021780095.1 Acidobacteriota bacterium
TGCTGATTGCGGCTGCGGCGATGACAGCGGCGACGCCGATGCGAGCGGCGGATTCTGCGGGAATCCAAGCGAAACATCCGAAGTCGAAGGCGGCGGGAAAATATTCATCTTCAACTTTCAATACTCTAGTTAACAATCTGACAATGAGTGGTTTAGATGGCTGCCAAGTTTACAAGGTGACAACGCTGCCGGGTAGCCGCGAGTATGCCAGCGAGTTTCTGGAGACGATGGCAATCGATCCGCGTGCGAAGGGCTCCAACGAAGTGTGGGGGCTGACGGCGGACCTGGACAGCCACGTTCCGATGGCGAAGCGGGCGATCTATTTGTCGAAGTCGGTGAATGGCGGGGTGACGTGGACGCCGATTGCTCGCATCAGCGGCAAATACTACGACGCGAAAATTGGGGAAGGCTTGCGCA
Source organism: Acidobacteriota bacterium (assembly GCA_021780095.1). The sequence continues at coordinate 418 of JAJXZK010000335.1, forward strand.
ATGGGCTGGCGGTCGCGCCCGGCGGCCGGGACTTTGTGGTGACGACGCAACTGGGAGCGTTCCAGATCATTCCCGGCGCGACGATGGCCGATGCAGTGATCCGACCGATCGCCGGGCCGCGCGTGCCGGATGCAACTCCGAAGGTGCCGATTCCGAAACATGCGGGACAGTCGGTGCGAGCGGGCGTGGTGCTGATCACGGCGGACGGCAAACGGATGCTGATCGGCTATGGCTACTTCGACCTGACGCCGCAGGTTTATATTTACCGACGTGACAAGCAAGGTGAATGGGTGGAGGAGGGGAAATTTCCTCGACTGCCGAACGATCTGGATATTTTTTCCATGGCCTACGATGACCCGCACTCGCCGCATCCGCGGTCGCTGTATTTAGGTACAGGCGATCAGGCGTACCGATTGAATCTGGCGACGATGCAATGGAGGCGCGTGACCGGGGTGGGGCCGGACTCTGCTATCCACGGGATGAGCACGGTGGGTGGACTGCACATTGCCGCGTGCTGGGGTGTGTATAACCCGGTGAACCCAGATGAGGTGGCACGGGTGACGCATGCCAGATTTTTGCTGCATCGCTGGAAGGATGTGGTGGGGCCGAATATTCGCGCGTATGGGATTGAAGTGGATCCGATGCGGCCGAACAACGAGGTGCTGAGCGCGATCACCGGGGTGTATGTCAGCAAGGATGATGGGCAGGACTGGCGGCGGTTGAATGAGCTGCCCGAGGGAGAATTTCATACCGCGCATTTTAATGAGGATGGGACGGTGATTCTGTCGGGATTTGTGGGGACATATATTGCCAATCCATTTTCGGAGACTTGTTCGCCGAAGCTGATGCGACGGGGGCAATAGGGCGGGTTGCTATTCCTGTGGCGCGGGCTTTTATCTATCCCACCCTAGCTGCGCTAGGATGGGGCACCCGGCGCTCTGGCACATTGAAATGCGCAAGTTACAGATTCTAAGATGTCAGAAATGTCGTAGATAGCCGAAAAAATTCGAGGCTGTAGCACAAATTGGCACAAACTTGGAGGGGTCGCTTCAATTTCGCCGCCGCGCCCTCCCGGTGCATCGCGGCCTTACTATGTAACGGGTCCTGGGTCTTCGGTATTGGCGTCTGCCCAGTTTGGGTCGTACTCGATTGGATTTCGTCCCACCACGTCGACGCCCTGCCGTTTCAAAATGTGAATAGCGGAGTAGACGATGTAGTTTGGGCATCCTGTCTGCTCCACTATCTGTTCGATCATGGCTCCCCTTGGCGCAGATCGCCTCAGAACTTCGAGAACCTTGGCGATCTCTTCGGGGCTTGCTTCGTGTCTGGTTTGCATGGTGCATTATGGCACAGGCGTTGGGCCGTCGGCTAGAATTCCGCCATGCGCCTAACATCTCTCGCAGTCTTTCTGATTGCCTTTCCATCTCTGCTAGTTTCTGCGCAGCAAGCGCCGGAATTCCCGTCAACATCGGGAAACGCTTTCGTGCGTACCTGCTCAGCGATTGACAAGAACGCTGAAGAGGAGGCTCACATCGATATTCAACACGCGGTAGCTTGCTCGGCCTATATCGATGGATTCGTGTCGGGCATTTCCGAGGAGGCAGACTACGCCCACGCGATGACCGACAAAGAGCCGCCCAGGCCATTTTGTCTCCCCGAAGAGAGCGAGAATGGACAGCTAATCCGAATCGCGTTGAAGTTCATTAGGAACCACCCCGAAGAGGCACACAGGCCGACCGCATTTCTCTTAGCTTCGGCTTTGAGAGACGCATTTCCTTGCGGGGCTCATACAAGCAAACGGCAATAGATCGCCGCCAGAATGGCTGCAGACTTGAAGCACAGGTTTAGCACAAAAATCTGAGCGTAATTCTCAGTGCGTTCATCTGATTGAGCTTAGTTGCCTTCGAAAGGATGGGGCACCCGACGATCTTCTCATCTGCGACAATGCTTTACCGGGCGACTATAGGCAGCACAATGTGCGATGGCAACTTTGGCGTGCAATAGATGCGCTGGGTTGCGGGAACAAAGTCGGCGGCGGTTGCCTGGTAGATGCTGGGGACAAATTTCTGCGGGTTGCGGTCGATGACGGGGAACCAGGTGGATTGCACCTGCACCATGATGCGATGGCCCTTGAGAAATACGTGGTCGTGATCGCGCAGGGGAATGTCCCACTCCTGCGGATGATTGGCTTTGAGGGGCTCGGGGTGTTCGTCGCTGTGCAGGAAGCGGCCACGGCGGACTTCCATGGCGATGGGCAACTCATACCCGTTGAGTGAGTCGGCGTAGCCGCGCGGCTTGTTGGGCGGAATGTCGTCGGCGCTGACCTGACCGCTCTCCGGGTAGACATCGATCAGCTTGACGATGAAGTCGGAGTCGGTGCCGGAGGTGGAGGCATAGAGCGCGGCGGAGATGGGGCCGGTGACGACGACGTCATGATCGAGCGGCGCGCTCTGAAAGGTGAGCACGTCGGGGCGATGCTCGACGAAGCGCTGATCGGCGACTTCCCACGTGGTCCACTCCGGACGTGGGTAGGTGGGCGAAACAGGACGCACGCGATAGGGCACGGGATTCGCTGGGTCAGAAACATATTGGCGATATGGCGCGCCGCTATCGGCCTCGTCGGGGTCAAAGGATAACGTTCCGTCGGAGTGGAGATAGAGATTGGTCGGCTTGGAGTTGGCGGGCGGCCACGCCGCATATTGGCGCCATGTGTTCGATCCAGTCTGGAAGGTGGTGACCTGCCAGTCAGGCTTGGCGCCTTCGTCGTGGAGATAGTAGCGGAAGAAGGCGGCCTGAATGTTGCGGCGAAATTCGAGCGCCGTTTTGTGTCCGCCGAAAGGAACGATGCCGATGCGATCGCCGACGGGCGTCTGCCACTCGCCGTGGTACCAGGGGCCGGCGACCATAAAGTTATTGTGATCGGGATCGTGCTGCTCCGCGTGGCAAAAAATCTGCCAGGGTCCCCAGGGATCTTCCTGATCCCAGAAGCCGGCGACGTTCAAGTTGGGAACGGGCGAGCTGTGCAACTGGTTCACCCAGGCTTCCTTCTGCCAGAAGTCGTCGTAGTTGGGATGAGCCATGATGTCGTTCCAGTAGGGAATCGATCCGTGGAGATAGGTCGCATTCGCATTCGTGAGCGGCCCGAGGTTGAGATACCACTGGTAGGTGTCGTAGGTGTCGAAGTCAAAATGCTTGTTGGAGTTTTTGTCCGCCTGCTCCATCACGGAATACTCGAAGGCGTAGCTTTCGCGGAGAGCGCCGTAGCGGTGCATGTCGTCGTTCATCCACTGATCGACGGGCGCGGCCTGTTCGCTGACAGCCTTGAGCGCGGGATGGGGATGCAGCAGGGTCAGGCCCGCCGTTAGTCCGTTATAGGAGACGCCGTAGATGCCGACTCGGGCGTTGTTGTTGGGGACATGTTTTACCAGCCAGTCGATGGTGTCGTAGGCATCGTTGACCTCGTTGGTTTGTTTGGGATCGTTGGCATCGTAACGCGAGGTAAGGAGAAAGATTCCTTCGGACTTGAAACGCCCGCGCAAATTTTGAATGACGAAAATGTATCCGTCGGCGGCGAGTTCTTTCCAGGTTGTCGGCACCCAGTCGGCTCCGTTTTTTGCCGCGGCTTTGTCGAAGTCTTCTTGCGTGGGGACACCGTAGGGAGTGCGCGTCAACAGAATGGGCAGCGGCTTGGCTTGATCTCTGCGCGAGATGACGACGGTTTGCAGGCGAATGCCATCGCGCATGGGCACCATAAACTCCTGTACACGCCAGATGCTTTGAACCTCTGCGGGTGTTATGGTCGCAGGCTGATTGGAAAAGGAGGGGACCTGGGCGGATAGTGCGCTGGCGCTCAGGAGAGAGACAAGCAGGAGTGCGAAGGCGGGCAGTATAGTTGCGCGAAAATATTGGCCGCGCGATGCTGGTTGGATTTTGCGAGCGGGGCAAGGTTTGGATGCGGTGAAGATCGGGTGGAAAGCCATGCGCGTGGGATCCTCGTCGAACGATTGTATTGCGTACAAGCGAGCGACGGCTAGTATATAAACGTCCGCGACCATTGGAAAATCTGAAATGGGGTTTTCCTGAAGAGAACGGCAGTGAGTTCCGGTAGAGGTATAGGTCAGCGATTCGCCGCTGGCCTTTTTGCGTGGTGCGGTGAAGAAGTGAGTCGATGGGAAATTTACTCTTTGCATTTCGTTACGCCGATCGAGAGAGCCTCTGGAGGCGTGGAAGCCGGGGGACTTCCTAAGGTGTGATAACTGTCACAGGCAATGAGCCGTTGAGTTTTATATTCTTCACAGGTTGAGAGTTGAGACCCGTAAGGTGTGGAAAGTCCGTGAACATGGACTGAATCTACTTCGTCAAAGGACCAACGTATGAACCGACACAAAACAGTACTGGCCACCCTGGCGTTCGTCGGCCTGGCTACGTGCACCGTGCTTGCCCAAAGCAGCGGAGCGGACATTTATAAAAGCAAATGCCAAATGTGTCATTCTGCTGACGGCAGCGCCAGCTCGGG
>JAJXZK010000453.1 GCA_021780095.1 Acidobacteriota bacterium
ATTGGCTGCCGCGTCTTGCGGCAATGCCCTCAGAATCTCCAATGCTGCGCGGGCGCCGGCGAAGGAGGCCTCGTTCGGTGAAGGGTGGCCGCCCGCGAAAAATTGGATTCCACGGGGAGGTTTTGCGGCGACGCCTCGTGATTCTTCTGGCGCGATCAAGACGCCTGCCAGATCGCAGTGGCCGGGCAATCTCAGCTGTCGCAGCAGTGAAACAAGCATGGTGCGGGCAGCCTTTCCGACAGCCACAATTCGTACTCGCTGCACTTGGCTAAGATCGATTGTCTCTTCGCCTACCTGCAAGGTTTCCCCGCATACGGACACGTGGCGTCCCACGGCCTGCTCCACGCTGCAGTCGGCGAGGGACTGATCGAAGATCCTTCGGGCTATGTCCCGCAAATTCGCCATGCTTTCATCCACTCGCGAAGATCTTGTCAAGGACGGTTCTCGAGGAAGTTGTATTTCACCCATCGAATGATTTCGGCCTGTACCTGGTCAAGCTTTCCCACAAAAAAGTGGTCGGCGTCCTGAATCCGTATCAACTGTTTTGGCTCGGGGGCGGTCGCGACCACCGCCTCGACTTCGGCGATAGGACCGTACTGGTCGTGATCGCCGCTGATGAAGAGTTTGGGCTGGCTGCAGCTGGGCAGATATCGGTACGAGTAGTGTCGGCCTTCGGCCACGACCGGCAGGCCAAGAGCTATTAATCCGCGAACACGCGGGTCGCCGCAGCAAGCTCGCATCCCGACGTTGGCGCCAAATGAAAATCCGGCAAAGAGAATGGGACGCTGAAATTCATGGTCCAGCCAACCCAGCGCAGCCAGCACGTCGTCCTGCTCCCCGTGGCCGGCGTCGTGCAGGCCCTCGCTTCGCCCAACGCCGCGAAAATTGAAGCGCAAAACTGGAAACCCCAGGGTGTGCAGCGCTTTCATCGCGCGGTAGACCACCTTGTTATGCAGCGTGCCTCCGCCCATCGGATGGGGATGACAGACCAGGGCGCAGTAGGGCGCGTCATCAAGGCCAAGGTTTAGCAGCGCCTCCAGCGCGCCTGCGGGGCCGGGGAGATCGAAGGATCGAATGGATGCAGGAACGGGCGAGGCTTCCATAGGTCGGCAGTATGAATATCTTACGTGGTTCCGAGAATGTCTACGCCCCTCGGATTCTTCCGATGTCGTGGATCAGTCCGCTGGCGGTATGCTGGAAATGCATGCTTACAGACCCCGTTGCCCTCACACGCCAGATGGTGGATATTGAATCCATCAGTGATAACGAAGCCGCGGTCGGCCATTTCCTCTCGGCCTATCTTCGAGAGAAAGGTTTTCAGGTGGAAATGATGCCTGTCCCGCAAAGCGCGGGGCGCGAACGTTTCAACGTGTACGCAGGAATATCGAACGACCCACCGGACGTCGTTCTCTCAACCCATATGGATACGGTGCCGCCGTTTTTTGCCAGCGGGGAAGATGATCAATATATTTATGGGCGCGGCAGCAGCGATGCCAAGGGCATCATCGCCGCCCAGATCGTGGCCGCGGAGCGCTTGCGTGCCATGGGCGTGCGGGTAGGTTTATTGTTCCTTGTGGGCGAAGAAAACGGCAGTCATGGCGCTAAGATCGCCAACCTGCAGCCCAAGGGGAGCCGGTTCCTCATCAACGGAGAGCCGACCGACAACCGATTGGCCCTAGCATCCAAAGGCGTGTTAAACGCTGTCATTCGGGCTCGCGGAAAAATGGCGCATTCTGCCTATCCGGAGTTGGGCGATTCCGCGATCCACAAGCTGGTTTCCGTTCTCGAGCGACTGCTCCACATGCCGCTGCCCTCCGATCCGGAGATCGGGCCTTCCACGTTGAACATTGGATTGATTCACGGCGGCCATGCACCCAACGTGATCGCCGATGAAGCGTCCGCAACGATTCTCGTGCGTCTGGTTGGACCGTCCGACAAGATTCGTGCCTCCTTGCAGGACGTCATTGGTGGAGAAGCAGAACTGGACGTAGCCCTGGAGATTCCGTTTCAGAGATTGAAGCGAGTCGAAGGGCTTTCGACCATGATTGCCGCCTTCACGACCGACGTTCCTGCGCTGTCAAACTGGGGAGAGCCGCTCTTGTTTGGACCGGGATCGATCCACGTAGCGCACACGCCCAACGAACGGCTCGCAAAGCAGGAACAGCGAGAGGCCATCGATTTGTATGTCCAGGTGGCGCATCGGTTGGTGCAGTAACGCTCCGCATCCAACAATCAGAACGATTCTGAAGAGAAGGGCAACACAGGATGGCAGACCAGCAGGAGCGCGCGGAAGCAACCACAGAGTCAGCGAGAACTGCGGAAGGGCATTTGAATGGGCTGGCGAACGCGTCATCCTCCTATCTGCGCTCGGCCATGCATCAGCCGGTCGACTGGCAGGAGTGGGGTGAGGCTGCGTTTGCGCGGGCCAAGCGCGAGAACAAGCCCGTGCTGTTGGATATTGGAGCGGTGTGGTGTCACTGGTGTCATGTGATGGATCGAGAATCCTATGAAGATCCAGAGATCGCCGAGATCATCAATGGACACTTTATCGCGATCAAGGTGGATCGCGATGAACGCCTGGATGTGGACACGCGATACCAAGCGGCGGTGCAGGCGATGAGTGGGCAGGGCGGCTGGCCGCTCACCGTGATTTTGACTCCTGAGGGCAAGCCATTTTTCGGCGGCACATATTTTCCCAAGGACGAGCGATATGGCCGTCCGGGATTTGGCCGTGTGTTGCTGACCATGGCGCACGCGTACAGCGATCGTCATGACGAAGTGACGGAGTCCGCCGACAGCGTGTTGGCGGCCATCGAATACAACGAGTCTTTTTCCGGACGCTCGGCAGATTTGCATCTCGGCATCGTCGACAAGCTGGTGCAGGCGGCCTTGCAGCAGTTCGATAAGCACAACGGCGGCTTTGGAACGCAACCCAAATTTCCGCATCCGTCCATTCTGGATTTATTGCTCGACTATGCAACTCGCAGCGCGGCTCCAAGTGCGCACAATGTCGCTCGCCTGACGCTAGACAAAATGGCGAGCGGAGGAATGTACGACCATCTAGCCGGAGGATTCCATCGTTATTCCGTCGATGAGCGCTGGATTGTTCCGCACTTTGAAAAGATGTCCTACGACAATTCTGAGCTGTTGAAGAATTACGTGCATAGTTTTCAGAGCTTCGTGGAGCCGGAACACGCGCGGGTTGCTCTGGAAGTGATTCATTGGATGGATACGGTGTTGAGTGACCGTCAGCGCGGCGGCTTCTATGCGTCGCAGGATGCCGACGAATCGCTCGATGACGATGGGGATCACTTTACTTGGACGCGTGATGAAGCGGCTGCTGTTCTGACTCCTGAAGAGATGGATGTCGCCGCCGCATACTACGATATTGGCGAGCTTGGAGACATGCACCACAATCCGCAGAAGAACACGTTGCACATCGACCATTCGTTGGCAGAGATTGCGCGGCGGTCTGCAATTACAGCGGAGCAGGCAACCGAACGGCTGCAGACTGCGAAGAGAAAATTGTACGCAGCGCGATTGCAGCGTCCGACACCCTTTGTGGACAAGACGGTCTACGTGAACTGGAATGGTCTCGCCATCTCTGCATACCTCGACGCGGCCCGCGTTCTGGAGCTCGATGTACCCCGCCGATTTGCGTTATTTTCGCTCGACAGAATTCTGCGCGAATCGTGGCATGTGGATGGCAGCCTGGATCGCGTCGTGGCCTACGCGGATGGAAAATCGCCGTCGACGCCGGTGGCCGGAATGCTCGACGATTATGCGGCGCTGGGACTGGCGTGCCTCGATGCATGGGAATCGACCGTGCATCTGCATTATTACCAGCAGGCGGAGCGAATCGCCGATGCGATGATTGCGCGTTTCTATGACGCGACCAACGGCGGATTCTTCGACACCGCGCAGAACTCCTACGCGCCCGCGCCGCTGGGGGTGCTTGCGGCTCGCCGCAAGCCCTTGCAGGACTCGCCGACACCGGCTGGAAATTCGCTAGCAGCCATGTTACTGCTCCGCCTATCAGAACTGAACGGGACCAATGATTTACGAGAAAAAGCGGAAGATACACTTGAAGCTTTTGCCGGGGTCGCGAAGCAGTTCGGCTTGTACGCCGGTGCCTACGGCCTGGCGCTTCAGCGATATCTGCTGCCGCCGGTGCAGGTTTGCATTGTGGGCGATGACGAGGAATCTCGCCGCTTGGCTGTGATTGCGACGGCTCGCTACGCTGTGAATAAGACCGTGCTGAAATTTCCTCGATCTGCGATTGAGGCGCACGCGCTGCCGTCTTCTCTGGCGCAGACATTGCCCCATCTCCCAGAGCTCAGTAGGAACCGAAGTTTTGCGGTGGTCTGCAGTGGAACAAGCTGCCAACCGCCGGTGTTTGAAGCCGAAGCGTTGATCGAATTGTTGCATCGGGTGTTGGAACCGAGCGATAAGGGTATCGAGAAATAACCTGCAATCAAAACCTGGACGCACATCACGAGGCTGAAATGGCTAAGAAAGTGAAGACGACGATCGACGCGAAAGATTTTCTGGTTCCTCCAGGCAAAAAGGTCAGCCTGAAAGAATGGCCCACTTTGGTAAAGCCCGTGTATTCAACCAAGGAGGCCTATAGGGAAATTCTGGAAGATCACGTGGCGAAGATGAGCTCGTTACAGGAGCTCCTGTACGCTGGCAGTCGCTATGCGCTGCTATTGATTTTTCAAGGAATGGATTCCGCGGGCAAAGATGGCGCGATTAGTCACGTGCTGTCTGGCATCAATCCCGAGGGTTGCCATGTGTTCAGTTTCAAACAGCCCAGCGCGGAAGAACTGAAGCACGACTTTTTGTGGCGTACCAATTGTCGATTGCCGGAGCGGGGAATGATCGGCATCTTCAATCGCTCCTATTATGAGGAGGTGCTGGTAGTGCG
>JAJXZK010000036.1 GCA_021780095.1 Acidobacteriota bacterium
GGGATCGCTCCGAATGGTTGACCAAGGACTGATACCGGCAGTCTGAGAAGGTTGGCCTGGGCCTGTAAGTCGTTGTTTACAAAGCGGAGAGGTGGCAGAGCCCGGTTGAATGCACCTGACTCGAAATGTTAATTTTCGACCCCTGCAACCAATCGCAACCAATCGCACTGACCCGCATATCAAATTCAAAATAAATAAGTTACAGCGATTCCTAGTGAAGAATCGCATCGCATGACATCGCATATTTTCACAAATCGAACGGACACTATATCGGACACCAGCGAATGTCTCCGCCACAAAACCCACGGACACCTAAACACTTTGAGGCGATATTCTCTGCCACTTTCTCCTAAACGCGATCTTCCAAAGTCGGGAATCTCCTTTGCCCATAGGGTCGGAGCCGGGTGGCGGAAAGGTGGCGGAACGTCTTCTTCAACCCGGGTCGAGGAGAGCTCAAAATGGCGGGAATCCGGTCGGGCCGGATCGGGAGGTTGTGATGAAGGTCGTCTCGAAGAAGAGTCTGATGGAACGCGTCATCGTCGCTCGTTGCGGATGCTGGATTTGGGACGGCGCGCGCAGCAAAGAGGGATATGGAGTGTTGCGCTGGGGAGATACCCAGCGGCCGGCGCAGCGTCTCTTTTGGGAAACCTTTGTTGGAGCAATTCCTGACGGCTACACCGTGCGGTCGCGCAAGCTCTCGGTTTGCGTCGGCAAGGCCTGCTGCAACCCCGCTCACCATAGCCTTGTAGGCCCGGTTGTTGAAACCACTCCAGAGTTCTGCAAAAACGGCCATCAGCTAACGGCCGACAACGTTGTCATCGAAAACCGTAGTGGCCGCGTCTACAAACGCTGTCGCATCTGTCGCCGCGAAGCTTGGCGAAACTGGCAAAGATTGCATCTGGGTTCCGGAAGCGGAATGCGCAATGACAATTGATTGGTTTTCTGCAGCTTTGGGAATACGTTCGGCTCTGTCCGGTTGCCTGCGGTAATTATGTCCAAGACTCGTTTGCTGGGAGTCAGTGACTCTCTGCTGGTCCGCGCAGAGCTGGCAATCATGCTCAAGATGGCGGAGTTGAATCAGCGAATTTCGAGCATGGGAATTGTCAGATAATCGCTGGCCTGCCCTTGCCGAACTGCGAGTCGCGCCCCTAACTGCGGCAATGCGGGAAAAGGATTATTCTGCGAGAAATTCGTGCTTGATGGTCCGCGCCAGCCCTTCGGCCAACGTGTACGGCGGAGTAAAACCAGTCTCCGCAATACTGTCCGCCTTGAACTGGGTGCTCTCGCAGAACTTCCATACTCGAATCGCGCTGATCGGAAATCTTTTCCCCGAAACCCGCGCCAACACGTCAAAACCATGCCCCGCAGCCATGGCCACGCTCCGAGGCATGTGCGCCGGTCGGCCCTCCTTACCCAGGCAACGCCACACGTGCTCCACCAGTTCCGCCGTGCTCATATCCGGCCCATCCACATAATTGAAAACGTGCACGTCTGGTCCCATCGTCAGGCAGTGCGCCAGAAACGCTGCGATGTTCCCCACATAGGACATCGACTTCTTATTCCTGCCGGTTCCCACCATCATGAATTTCCCGGTCGAAATGTGATGCAGCAGGTTATACACAGTGCCGCGATTTCCCTCGCCAAGCACTACAGTAGGCCGAACGATCACCAGGCTCCGCGATGGGTCTTCTTCCGCCCAAGCCTGATAAACCTTCTCGGCGGCCAGCTTCGTCTTCCCATATTCGCTGAACGGTTCATAAGGCCCTTGCTCATCTGTAGGACCCGGCTGAAACCCGTAAACCACCACGCTGCCGGAAAATACGATCCGCTTCACTCCAGCTTCGCGTGCTGCCTGGCAAACCCGGGCCGCATCATTCATCTTCACTTCGTCGTACAGTGACAGTGCCGCTCGTCTTCCGGATGCTCGCTACCAGGTTGATGATGGTCTTCGCAATCTTCACCATTTCCCGAAGCGAATACAGATGGCGCCCATCTTGGGCGCGGAGAAGACTCCATTAACGCGTTGTTTGGATACAGCGCTTATCCCAAGGCCAAAGTCGCAGCATCCATCTCTCACCTTTGCCGACGGCGATTGCTTGGCTAAAATACTAGTGACCCCGTCTGCTTTAATCGTGACGAGTTGATCCTTCCACTAGTCGTCGAACCGGCCGGAAGAGAATTCGAGGTGTTTTTTCTGAGTCAAATTCGCCTAGCATTCGTAGTCTCAACTCTGGCACGTAGTGGTCCTATCAATGTGGTTACAGGGATTCTGCGGCATTTAAATCGCGCTAAGTTTCTGCCTGTTGTTGTTACGCTCTCTCCTGAAGGGCAGGCCAGTAGTCTGCAGGAGATTTTGGATATGGGAATCGAAGTCAGGCAGTTGAACCTGAGCCGCGCAGTCTCTTTGTTTCGCGGCACGCAACAACTCGCGCGGCTACTGGCAAACATGGGAATCCAGGTAACTCACAGCCACGGCTTTCGGGCGGATATCCTGCTGTCGAGGTCACGCGGCCTGAAATGTGGAAAGATTGCGACTCTGCACTCGGATCTTGAAAAAGACTACCCTCTCGCATTCGGGATCTTGTCGGGATCAGTTATGGCCTGGATTCAGTATCGCGCGATCAAGAAACATGACCGAGTTGTTTCTGTTTCCGAATCGGTTGCTTCTGTGATGCGAGAGAAAAAGATTCATAGCCATGTTATCCCGAATGGCATATCTTTAGAGACTTACTCTCCGGCAAGTGATTCTCAAAAGCATCTGCTACGTAGAGAGTTAGCACTGCCTGCACAATCTACTGTCTTTCTACATACCGGAGTGCTGATTCAAAGAAAGAATCCTTTACCAATTATTCATGCTTTTCGTCGCTCTCAATTGACCCAAGATTGTTTTCTCGTTTTTGCGGGTGATGGTCCCCTTAAGAAAGAATGTGAGGCTGCGGCGCAGGGAGCAGAAAATATTGCATTCCTTGGAAGCCGGAGTGATGTTGCGAATTTATTGAAAGCTGCCAATTTTCTTGTCTCAAACTCTGAATCAGAGGGACTTCCCATGGCACTGCTTGAGGCATGCGCAAGCGGGACAGGGATTATTGCCTCCGATATTCCCTCGCACAGGGAGGTTCATGCGCTTTTTCCTAAACAAGTGACGCTATTTCAGAGTGGAAATGAAGCGCAACTTCAGAAGGCCATGGAAACTTCTCATGCTTCTCAGGAACTATTCGAGCATCCGGGCTCAGTGAAACAAAGCGCGATGGACGCAATTTCCGACAAAACCATGTCGCTTCGGTATCAGGATTTATATCTGGAAGTGGCCATGCTAAAGAACTCCTCGAAGGGCTCGACAATATGAGTATCCCGATAAGGCCATCGTTTTCAGTGTTGATGTCTGTTTACTGGAGGGATTCCCCGGAGTTTCTGGCTCTGGCTTTGCAAAGCTTGCATTCACAGTCATGGCTGGCCGATGAAATTGTCCTTGTCAAAGATGGTCCGTTGAGCGATGCTCTGGAAGCGGTAATCGCCGAATATGTAAGCCAACTGCCATTAGTTTGTCTCTCGCTGCCCGAGAATCAGGGTCTCGGAGTAGCTCTCAAACTGGGCCTGGAAAAATGTCGCTTTGATCTGGTTGCCCGCATGGACGCAGATGACATCTCCGTCCCGCATCGGTTTGAGAGGCAGATGAATTTTATGCAAGCCCATCCGCAAGTTGATATTCTCGGTTCGTCCATTGCCGAATTCAACTCGGATCCGGATCAATGCGAAACAGAGCGTCGCTTGCCGGTCGAGCACGAACAGTTGTATGCCTTTGCAAAATGGCGAAGCCCAATGAACCACATGACAGTCATGTACAGAAAGAGTGCGGTGCTGTCTGCCGGAAGCTATGCTTCGATTACTGGGCTCGAAGATTATGACTTGTGGGTGCGTATGCTATTGAGTGGCGCCCGATTTCATAATCTCGACGAGGTGCTAGTTTTTGCGCGCAAAGGAAACGGAATGCAGGCCCGGCGTGGAGGGCTCGGGTATGCGCGTTGTGAACTTGCCCTGCTGTCTTCTTTTCGCAGGCAGGGATTTTTGACATTCAGTCAGATGTGCGTCAGAGGCATAGTGCGCATATTGCCTCGGCTGATGCCCGCAACCTGGCGCACAGTCTTATACGAACGATTTCTGCGAATCAGGCAGTAAGGGCTGCGGTCACGAGCCCCCTTGGAACGTGTCGGCGATTAGACGCTACCAAACAAGTGAACGGTAGTGAGTTGCCTGTTCAAGATCGCGATTCGAGAAGGACTTCAGGATGTCACGGCATGATGGCTGGTCGTTGCCAGAGTTAGGGCGTTGCGCTGTTTAGCAAAGTCTTTTGCGCGTCTTGCTCCGATCGCCAGTGCAATAAAGATCAGTGGACCAATTCTCGTATTATCTAGCGCTCCTTGCGTAATGCCGTACAAAAAGGTTGCAAAGAGAAGCGCCCCGAGAAAACCCAACAAACGCGTATCCCCGTTTTTGAGTTTTCTCACAGTGAAAAGTCCGAGCGGGAAGAAAATCAACCATAATGCAAAACCAACGATGCCATAGCGATGGAAGGTGACGATAATTTCGCTATCGACAAATGGAGGCAGGTAACTGCGTGTTGCAACTCCAAGAATAGGAGCCCGATTAAGGGTAATCACCACGAGTTCCAGATTGTTTAGTCGGTCATTGATGCTGTCCTGATTTGAGGTGTTGCCGCTCGCGATTGCCGTGACAGTACTGTGAGTGAATTTCGCCGCAACAGGGCTCATGATCGGCAATAGAACCACGGCCACCAGCCCTGCGACTAAAGCCAGACTTCCCACTAGAACTAGATTCCTGATTCTATCCTGAAAGCTGCGAGCCGCCAGGGAGGCATACATCATCATGATCAGCGGCAGAGAGAATAGAAATGTTCGTGTCGCTGTCAGAAGAAGCATGGAAAAGCACGCACATGCAGTTCCATATCGATTCGCTTTATCGCTGAGAAGTGGCACCATAAAGAGTCCAATCACGGCGATATAGCCCAGATCGGTGGGTGTATCGAATGTTGCAAATGGTCGTACAGCCATCATCTGTATTGCAGTTTGAGGTGGGAGAAAAGTGAACGGCGTAAAGAGGTGCTCTACAGCAGGCCCGCCGAACGAAGTTCTCGCGACAATCAGCTCAATTACTGCTATCGCGAGCAGATAAAACGCAGAGGCGGAGAAAACGCGCTTGAATGTATGGAAAGCGCTTAAAAAATCCATATCGCGAACGATGAGATAGACGATCAAGTACTTGATCGGGCGCATCACGTCCAGATATTCCTTGGCTCCTATGGGTGCACTCATGGTCATTTGTGCAACGACGGTAGAAAGAAGAATCGCACTTGCGTCTGCTACCAGCCATAGACAGATCGCATCTACAGCTGGGAGGCGGAATCTGAAAAGATAACGGGCTAACAGGATCGCCCCGGATCCGAATACCATTAAGTCATCAGGGCGCAGTGGAATTTTTCCTGCAATTCTGACCGAAGGAAAAAACAAGATGAACAGAAGCAGTGAAAGCAACCACCAGCTCTTGCTCGATGTTTTCAGTGTTGCACCAGCTGAATTCATTAGCATTCTGCACGCGAAAAGGCATGTTTAGATGTGAGAAAATAAAGAGCCGATAACATAGCCAGCGGGGAATATCTGTACTCGACTTCGTTAGCGACGATTAGCCCCGATCCTGATCTCTTGATCGCACGGCAACAGACGCGGCAGAGCGTGGAGGTTTCAAAATAAAGCTTTCCAAACTCCTGTCGACCCTATAGAGTGGCAAATTTGGCCCACCGCGATTTCTCAGCTTACATCGCGAGCTATCGATCGGTCTCAGGCATTGCTCCATACAAGTATTTTCTGAAAATTAAATCATCTTCTCATGGGCTGCATCAGATTTTTCTGACTGAGGCGTCGGTTCGCCCAACAGGTAAGCACCCAAAAAGCGGCTCATTTCTGGTCTATATCTGTCTAAATCAAAATACTCACGGAAGACCCTTGAGTACGATTCCAGGACATTTTCTCCGGTAAAGTTGCGGGCCTCTAGCCTACAGACCGCCGCAAGAATCTCTCGGGGATCCGCCTCATTCAGCAATAATATAGGATCGGCGTCAACAAGTCGCTCGGCATAGTCACTGACAGCCTTCGTCATGATGGGGATAACCCCAGCAGCCATATAACTGCTAACCTTCGTGGGCGTCGCGACCGCATTGACAATATGGTGGTGTCGCAGGATAAAGCCATATTTGTACCTGGCAAGAGCAAGAGGCAATTCCTCCGGCCTGCAATAGGCCAACTCGACTCCCTTCAACCTTCGTGCCGCGATCATCTCGGAAGCAGAAGCCTGCTCCTTTGTATAGATGGTGAGTGATGCTGTCGGGAACTTATCGCGAATGAGAGAAAAACTGTCAAGCATTTCCTCTATACATTGCCAGCGGTGCATACTGCCGGCATAAACAAAACGAGGAGCAGAGTATTTTTGCGGAATCACGAAAAGGGTCGGGTCGAGTCTCTGATTCACGCAGGGCATGATGAAGACAGGGAGACTCCGAAATCCATACTTTCGGGCATAATGCTCCTTCATCGCATGGGAAACCATGAAAACGCATTTTGCCTTAGGAATGGACATCCGCTCAAGTCCAGTCCAGAACCACTTCCGCATTTTGCTGCCGAACTGGAGTTCCGCCTCTTCCGGAACTATTCCCTGCACCCATAGCCAGAATCTACTTCGCGGGCGGCGCAGACGCACTTCCGTTGCGCGCTTGCAATCGATCACGAATATATCCGCCCGCATTGGAATTTCTTGTATCGAATTTGCGCGGATCAATCTGAGCCCAAGTTCCGCGAGCGCGCGCTCGACGACCTGGACATAAAAGAATGTTGCATCATTGATATCAACCTTTTTCGCGTACAGCCATACGGCACGCTCAGCAGATGAGAGGCCATTGGCGGATAGAGCGGTGAAATTTCCAGATGACATCTGACTCCGATTCTTTATTGCCGGTCCTATTGGACAGGAGATTGCAGTCCTGACTTGAGTGCAAGAAAGTCCAATATGCGACGCGCCGCGTGTCCATCGCCGTAAGGGTTGTCCGGGAGAGTCATCTGGCGCCGTACCTCCGGCTCCTTAAGCAGGAGAGAGACTTCAGATGTGATTCTCGCAGGGTCACTGCCCACTAGCTTCACGTTACCAGAGACGACCACCTCCATGCGCTCTGTAACGTCGCGCGTCACAAGCACTGGTACCTTGAGCGATGGAGCCTCTTCCTGGACTCCACCAGAATCAGACACAACCACCCACGACCGATGCATGAGGTAAATAAAAGTGTAGTAGTTGAGCGGATCCAAGAGATGAACATTTGGAATGTCTCCAAGTACCCGGCGCACTGGAGTTACCACATTTGGGTTGAGGTGAACTGGATAGACAAACAAAACATCTGGAAATGCCGCGGCGAGCGCTGAAATTGCGCCGCAAATGTTCTCAATACCTTCCCCAAAACTCTCCCTCCGGTGTCCGGTGATCAGCACCATTTTCCGGTCAGCTTCCGACAGTAGCTTCACTGTCTTCTCGGGAAGATCAAGTAGTTCGGGGCGGGAGTTGCCTCGGATCAGATCGCGGACGTGCAACAGCGCGTCAATGACAGTGTTGCCTGTCACCAAAATTCTCTCGTCGTCGACCCTCTCCGCGAGAAGCGCATTGCGGTTTCGCTCCGTTGGCGCAAAGTTCCAGGTGGAGATGCGCGTAATCATCTGCCTCATCGCTTCTTCCGGAAAAGGGGCCGTGAGATCATAGGTTCTCAGTCCCGCTTCGACATGGGCAACGGGTACGCCGGCGTAAAAGGCAGCGAGTGCGATGGAAAATGCTGTTGTTGTATCTCCCTGGACAATGACAAAGTCCGGTCTTGTTGTCTCTAGAACAGGTCCCACTCCCTCCAGAATGCGACTTGTGAGCCCGGTCAGGGTCTGATTAGGGCGCATGACGGACAGGTTGAAGTCCGTCCGGATTCCGAATACATCCAGACATTGTCTCAGCATCTCCTGGTGCTGGCCGGTTACACAGGTCTGCACCTCATAACCACGCGCTAATGCCAGGTCGATAACAGGTGCAAGCTTAATGCACTCGGGGCGAGTTCCAAAAGCAATTAGAAGTTTCAATGGATTTCGTTCGTCACTTTTCTGATTCATTCTAAAGTCGGTTTTGGCTGCGCGTCAGGATAACACCCGTCATCAAAGCAGTCAGGATACCCTCCCCAAGAGTAACGGAAAGAGAAGCTCCTAGAAAGGGGTTCCAGTGGATCAGAAGGATGAGCATGATGAAGGTCGCTACCGTGGAAATCGTGAAGCAGATGCTGTAAGCGCGATAGCGGCCGCTTCCCAGTAAATATTGAATACCGAGGATGTTATTTAAGACGCCCAGAAAGAGCCAAATCGCAAGAACCCTGACAATCCAGGTGTACTGTACAAATGCATGTCCGTAAAAGAGCAGCAGAATCCACTTAGCGCCAATCGCAATTGCAAGTGAGGCAGCCAAGGCCAGCATCAATACAAGGGATCCGGTGCGTAGAACAAAGGATCGTCCGTGACGGTGATCCCGTGTGAAGTGCTCCGCCGCGCGAGGATAGAGTGCTTGCGTGAGCGGGGCAAAGCCCATAGCCCCTGCTTTGGCGATTTTTTCGACAGCGGCATAACCTCCTACCACGGCAAAGGGCGCAGCAAATCCCATGACTAAGACTGAGCCATTGATGAGGGCATTACTCATCACACTCGAGACAAAAACGTGGAAACCAGACCGTATAGTCTCCTTGAGGGTTTGAATGGACGGTCTACGCAGTGTCAGCCGATAGCGCTTTCGTATCACAAACCATGCAATAAATCCGGCGATGGGGAAGCCGGAGACGCTCCAGAGGGTTGCCAATGCCAGATTGCGACTCGAGTGAACAGTAAGGAAGATTGCTCCGGTACATATCAGCCGCCCTGCGGCCGTAAGAACTGTGACAAGGCGCATATCCTGTAGGCCCTGAAATAACCAGACAGGAAAAGCAACTGATCCGATGACATTGAGAAATGCAAGGATCAGTATGACGGCGTAAGGATGATACTTGGGGACGAATTCGACAAAGAGCAGCAGGAATGAACTAGATAAAAGCAGCAAGACGCCCTTGACGGCTAAAACCGCGGACACGGTTTCTTCAAGCTTTCCGCGGCTTTCACGCACCAGGGCAATTTCGCGTGTTGCGCTCAAATTGAAGCCATAATCCGTGAAAACCACCAGATACTGAGAAATGGTAACGGCGAAGGATAAGATTCCGTATTGGCCGGTACCGAGCACACGAATCAGATACGGAACGGTGACCAGCGGTAACAGATAGTTGAGGAACTGCAACGTGGTGAGCCATAGTACATTTTCGCGGAGGCTCCCTTTGGGCAGGGGCTTTGCGTGCTCACGTTCTACAGTTGCCGGACGCATTTTGTTCTTGAGCTCCAATGATCGCTTCTTTGCTATACGAGGTTTTGACATTCATGGGCGGTGTTAGGTTTTCGAACAGACGGCGAATCAGGTCATTGATGAGGGTGCAACCAGCAGCATGTTAATTCAGGATACCCGATGTTGGACGCGTTCCAGCAAGATGAGATTTAGAATTGAGGCGAGCGTTCTGGGCGGAGGAAGACCCATCGCGGAACCCGGGAATCGTGTGGCCTACGGTGGTATCAGGCGCCTATTCACAACTTTCACGCTCATTCCGCACAATCTTACGGCCGGAAACAGACCTCTTCATGGCAGATTGAATTGATGCTGATATGATTTGCTGCCGATATTCCAGGCTCACCATCTGGGGCGCGGTGCCTGACGGCCGCCAAAAGAAGGAGATCGTGGTGTTGGGTACATTTTGGTCCCGAGTGTTCCACGGGTACATTAGACATTCCCCGGATGACGGGATGATAAGCCGAGGCCGGGAGGCCGGAGTCAAGGCTCTGTGACCGCGAAGCGGCGCGCTGTAGCGCGGCCTTGACGCCGGCTGGGCCTCGGCTACGCTGCTGCTATCCGGGGAATGTCATTTGGGTTCTGATTTAGATGCCAAGACCGAATCCCTGAATGATCTCATGCAACTGGGCGGACGGCTGCCTGATGGTTTGTGACACAGAAGTCTGTTGGATTGCAGGTGCGTGAGAAACTTCGCGACTGAGCGCCTGGCCCAACGCTCTTGCGTCATTCGTAAAAATCTGCGCATCCTGCGCGCCGCGTGAGACGGCAACGTAGGCCATCCGGCTGTTGAGTAGATCTTTCGCGCTCAGTTCGGTGTCTACGTGGATGAGAACTCGGTCTGCCGTTTGGCCCTGACTGGAATGGCTCGTAACGGCGTAGCCGTGATCGAGATGCAATTGGCGGTCTGGATCGAGTTGTACTGCGCGGCCATCGTCCATTCGCAATCTCAATCCATCGTCATCCATGCGCTCGATCACACCCAACTCGCGGTTCGCCACTTTGAGATCATTCGCCGGGGCGGTGAACTGGATGCGGTCGCCCTCAGAGAATGAGCGCAGCTCTTCACGGTACACGGTCACACCCTGCTGCCGGTGCGGGTCATAAGTTCGTTCCGTTCCGTCCTTCAATTCGACCGTCAGCCGGTTGGCTGTGGCGTCGATGCTTTTCACTTGTGCATACTCGCCTCTGACGATGCCGGTTTCCTTCGATGTACGCGCGTAACGCAGCACATCGCCGACTTCGTACCGCTCAGCCCAGGTGCGATCCGCGCCAGTGAGATGCTGGCGCGGCACCAGCGCCCGAACGGCGCACTCCGCTTTGCGAACGATGCCTCAGCTCTGCAATTCCGCATGAATCCGCTCGTTGATCTCCATACGGGACCGATTGTCGGGGGACACGACTAAGGTTCCGTCAGGAGACTGGGCATATTCCCTGGCTATCGCCTTGATGCGCTCCACCCGGTCTGGAATCTCGTGGATGCGCCCCTGGCGGTCGAGCGCTTGGACTACCTCGCGCACTTCACCGCGCGCAAGCTGCTCGACGACTCGGTTCAGTTCCGGATCTTTCTGCCGCACGATTTCATCCAGTTTGACCGTGAGCATGCCTGCATCCTGAAGCTGCGCGAACGGTCGCCCGGCTTCGACGGCTTCATGCTGTCTCCGGTCGCCTACCAGGAGAACTCGGTCCTTCTTGCGGAGACGATTCACGAAGTCGTGCATTTGCCGAGTGGACGCCAGCGAAGATTCATCAAGAACGTACAGACGCTTTTCGCCCGTGTCTGGTTCCTGGCCGCGCGCAAGATGCTTCTGGAGCGTCGAAGTTTTCATCCCTGCCTCGGCAAGTTTTTGCGCTGCCCGGGATGTGGGCGCGAAACCTTCGACACGGTATCCCTCGGCCACTGCCGCTTCGCAGATAACAGACAAAGTGGTGGTTTTGCCCGCACCAGCAACACCGTCAAGGCCAACCATCTTTTGACGCGAAATAAGGATGGTATCGATCGCCTGACGTTGCGAGGCGTTCAACTCCGGGTGCCGATCCTCAACTTTGCAACGCAACGGCGGAGAAACGAGCATCGGATCGGAGTAGCTGCGCCGGTTGCCCTCCTGCATCCGGGCGATGATGTCCCGTTCGAGACGAATCATCTCATGCGTTGTAAACTGCCGGTCTGTTCCTTTCCGGGCTGTCTCGCGAAACTCCCCACTCGTGACCCTGCGTTCAAACTCCTGTTGAATGGCGGCATAGGTGGTTTCGCCCATGCCGCGCGTGATGGCTGTTTCAAGAATGGTTCGGCAATTCTGGACAGCGGACCTCTCAAAGACATGATCTCGCGCCCAGGTCACGGCCCGTTGCGTGTTCTTCTCTGATTCCGTCATTTGAAATTGCCCGTGAGCGTGCGCCTGTGCCACGACTCTATCCGCCTGGTGACTGAACCGCGCGGCCAGTTCGCGATGCCGCCTTAATACTTCCTCTGGCGAAAGCAATTCCTTGCGATCGCGCGTGTGATGCGCCGCGATCTGCGCCGCCGCGGCTCCGTCGATGCCTTGTTCGCGGAGATGGTCTTTGATCTGTTCCCGGCGCGGGCTGGAGGCTTCCAGATACTCCTCCGTGTATCCCTTGATCTCCGGCTGACCATGCTTGCCGCGCTCGATTTCATACCCGAGCTTTTCAAGCCGCAGTGCAAGTTCAGAGCGGTACACCGCAGTGACGTACCGCTGCGACACAAACATCTCATGGGGCTGCAAGGAGCGCGTCTGGCCGTTGTCCCGTTCGGTCACATTGAAGATGACGGCGTGCGTGTGCAACTGCGGCGCGGCATACCCTTCCACTGGCCTTGCCGTATCGTGCTCGAAGGTTGCCGCCACGAATTTCCCCGTCGTCTCCGGCGCGTGGACGTTGCCGATGCGAGCCTGTGTGTGCCGCTCCAATTCTGTCAGCGCCGCACGCACGCTCTCCCGGTGAGCCAGCCGTATCCGTTTGTCACCGCCGACCAAAGCGGTGATCGATACTGATTTCGGCGTGGAAAAGGTGGCGTCCCATCCGGCGCGATGTTCCACGCTGGTGACTTCCTTGCCGTTCTTCCCTTCATAGGTTCTGGAGACTTGATGCCGAACAAGCTCTTCGCCTGTCTGGGGATGCTGCCCTTCAGTGAGCCGCGAAAAGTGCTCGTCATGAACTGAGTCGTTCAGATTCCACTCCCGGGCAAGCCTGCCCTGCCATTCACTGTGGCCCTGCTGGTCCCGGCTCCAGTAATTCTGCTGTTGCGACGCAAATTCCTTCGCGTGGTAGTTGCGTGCCTGACTGGCTGACAACGGTTTCGATACGGTGAGCATCGGGATCGCACCTCCTCATTCGGTACTGACCGGACTTTGGTTTCCATTCACTCGATCTCGTCCTGCTCGCTCCAGAGATGGGCACCTGCGTTGTTTGCGTTGTGGACGCCAAAGAGCGGAATTGCGAAGGATGGCCGCAGAACAGGCGAATCTGCTGGGCAGGTATTAGTGCTCAGTGCAGCCGCACGCGTTTCCATGCGCGGCGCCACGCTCCGATGCAAGGCAGCTACTCCAGCCCCCACTCCTCGTAGCTTCGATACCGCCTCGGCAAAGAGCATCGGAGAAAGCTCTTCCCACGTGGACGCCCGCCGTTGCCATGCCAATTCGGCGATCACAGCCCGGCACCACCATTGGAGACAATACCAGCCGATAACCACGAGGCCATACATCACCACTCCGCACAGTTCCGGCAAAAGAAGGAAGCCGCCAAGGCTCTCGCCGTCAAAGACCAAATCGGCCAGGACAGGTTTGAGTTTCTTCGTCGAAACCTGCTCCGGTGGCCCTTCGAATAACCGCGTCCAATGGGCGTCTCGGGCCGGCGGAGAAATCGCCATGCCGACCTCATTGTCTGCGGAAACGGCATCGCCGTTCGCAGCCAGTTCTGGCTTTCGGTGCGGCCCGGCCTTCCAGATCAGGCGAACTTCCACCGTGTCCGGCGTGATCACTGGCAGGGAACTCCAGAAGTATGCGGGCAGGTAATGGCGCTGTATCGGGGTCCAGAACCAGCGAGCACAGCCCCAGATCGTTCCCGCCTGCACAAGGACCGCCAGCATGGCGAGCCGGGCGAAAACGGTAAGGATCGGCCTCTCGTTCCTCACTTTTCGCCACCTCCTTCGACCTGCTGAACCATGAAATCGGCAAGCATCCGGCGGGACTCTTCGAGCTTGCGTGCGTCGGCCCGATCACGGATTCGCACCACTGATTCCGGCGACAAAGGCTTGCCTTCGAGAGTAGCTTGAGCGCCAATCTGGAAGAGGCTGAGCAGCGCGAAACGCATTGCCCAAATCTCGGCGAGAAGCAATTCATTCGGATCGGAAGACCGCTTCCTCGCCGCCGTCAATGCTGCCTCTCGCAGCCACTCCGAGAGAGGCTTTCCCGCCTCTTCCGAGGCCAATTCCACTTCGGCAATCTCCTTCGGCGTAAGCCGAGTCGCGATCGTTTTGGTGCGGAAGCCCGCTTTACCTTTGTGGCCATTTGGCGGCTGGTTCGCTGGCGTGGTCGTCATTTGAGAGGCTTTCATGAGGAAACCCAACCTTCTGACGTGCGATGCTTGTCCTACAAAGTCGGTTCAGCGCATCTCACGCCAAGTTCTTCCCTTGCAATGTGTTTACGCCGCTATGCGACTCGCCCCACTTTCCGGTTGCAAATGAAAACGCGCGTTTACCGGCGTAAACAGGATCGAACTATGTCACTGCCGCAGCGGAAGTTAACAGTTGTAAACGTCGCGGCGCTCCAGGGCGCTTTACAGTTACCCATTTGGGGGTGACGTGTCCACATGCTTCCGCTGCGACAGCAGCGCCGCTCTTAAATCTCGCCGTACTCCAGCATCAGCTCACCCGTGATGCGTTGCAGTTCGGGCATCTCCCAGGCGCGGCGAAATGCAACCTGAAGCGACGCCCATTCTTCCGCCGTGAACCCAAACGAGACCGAACCCTGACAGCGAATCCACACCGGAGGCACCGTGGTCTCCATGGCCGTGTAGCCGAAGAACCATCGCCCGCGCCAGAAAGAATTCGGCTCGCTCGTCTCCCAGTTCGCAAGCATCGAGCGGAACTCTGCAATCATCGGGTACGGACTTATCTCATACATCGCCTGACGCGCCTCGGGCAGACTGACCAACACGGATAAATCGCGCTCGCTTCCCGTCGCAAAGGACAACACAAATCCGCCCTCGAAGACTGACGAAATCGCAGGGCCCCAAGGGTGCTCGGAGGCTGCGCTTCGGGAGGCGTCCCGCACCGGGTAACCGCGCACCAGATAGTGCCCCCGGGCCGCCGCTCGCCACAGGATAGGCCAATACGGCTTCAATGCCCGGTTCATCGCTTCGATGCCGAAGGATTCTTCTTCCAGAAACTCGTACAGATTGCGCGCGGCAAACTGCGGCCATATCTCCTCGGAATCAGGCAACTCCACTCGCCGAATCAACCGCTCGACCGCAGTCGGAAGATCAACGGCTTCCGTCTCAGCTCCGAAGATTGGCTTGCCGTTCTTGCCGAGAATGGGGAGGTTCGAGAGATAGTGAGCATCCCGACCTGGCTTCTTTCCCCGCCGCACCTGGTAAGCCGCGAGGAAGGCTTCGAGAATCCCTTTTATCGTCGTCGCCGAAATCGGATCACCTACGTGGCTCTCGACTCCCAATTGAACGTAGTACGTAAGCACGATCCACTCCGCGCGGGCGAGGCTCACTCCGGCTTCGGCCTTGCGTCTGGCCGTAGCCAGCGCGTCTGTCCCATTGGCCAGCAGTTCGGCCACCTCCAGCCGGCTCTCTCGCGCCGATTCGAGAAGCTGCTTGGCCACCTCGGAAGTGGTGACATTCTCACCGCTCTTCTTCGAGAGAACTTCCTTCAACCGTTCGAGACGGGCACGCAGCGCCTCCGAGATGCGAATGGAAATGACCGGCTGCTGCGGCCATCCACCTTTTTCGGCCATCGGCTTTCCTTTCTCGATCCGGCGCCCTGTCGTTGCGCCTGCAACTGTCGGGGAGCTTGTAAACTTACAATTTGACTCTATGAATACTCCTGCGCTACTGTCAAGCCTGAAAGACTCGCGAGGTGTCTCTTGTGTCCTTCCTCCCCACGCCGACCTCAGGATGATCAGTGCGAGCTGCCATTTGTAGACGCGACCGATCACTCCGACCCCAGCAGCAAAATTGACCCCGAACCTGAACAGCCGCCTCTCCGTTCCAATGGACTGCTTCCTACGCTTGACCACCCCGAAACGTCGAAGCTCTCTGCACAAAGGCGCAAGAACCCGAACAGCAAGCCGCCAGTCAAAGCTAACCTGCCCCTGGAAGCAAAGGTTCTGGTCAGCCGGGAAGAGGCTGCCGCGATGCTTTCGATCAGCGTGCGCGCGATTGATTACCTGATTGCCACAAAACGATTGTCCACGCGTAGGATTGGGACCCGTGTGTTAGTTCCGGTTGAGTGTGTGCGCAAATTTGCCCGTTCGGACCATCCCGAGCGAATGGCAGGATAGTTCGAGCATTACGTTGCCAAGCAGGGATAATAACGACGGGCGCAATCAGGCATGGACAGCATGGAGTTGAGCACGGAGATTGGCTCGTGCGGCCACTTCAGGAACCTCAATCCTCGCCTGGCTACTTGCTGAGAGCCCGCTTCAGATCGCTAGGCTTGTGCGCAGACCACGTCACATGATCGAGGCCCGACCTCTGGCCTTTGCTCCTTCAGACGGTTGGTGTGGTCCAGGGTAGGCTCCTCTCCGAATCCTGGTCCTGGACATAGTATTTAAGAGCCTATATATTAGGCCATATGGCAATATAAGGCACTATATATGGACCCGTATCAGTGAGATCGAACGTATCCGATGTCCTGCCCCCTGCCGTCAAACGCTCGCTGAACAAATTCGGCAGCGACCTTGTGACCGCACGGCGGAAGCGTGGACTGACAATCCGTGCCGTCGCCGAGCGAATGGGCGTCTCCAAGAATACCTATCTCCGCGCCGAGAAGGGCGACCCGGGAGTCGGGCTTGGCGTTTATGCGATGGCGCTTTTTGTCTTAGGCTTTGGCAATCCTCTTGGCACCTTGATCGACGTCAGCCGCGACGATACCGGCCTTCTGCTAGATAAAGAACGCCTGCCCAAGCGCGTGCGCATGAAAAAGCCTCGGGAACCGAAGTCATGAAGCGGACCGTCGACGTTATCCTCGGCGACGGGGTGCCGGTCGGTACGCTGCGCTACGACCAGCAGGGACGGCGCGAAAACGCCGCCTTCGAATACGGCACGGGCTGGCTCGGCGATCCGTCGCATTTCGCTCTCGGACCGACGCTGCCGCTCCAGCCGGGACCGCAGTTTCATCACAAGTCGCCAGACGGGTCTCTCTTCCATGCCGCGATTGCCGACACCGAGCCCGACGGGTGGGGAAAACGTGTCATCAAACGCGATCACATCAAGCGCAGGCAGGAATTGCGCCGTGAAGGAAAACCAGACTCGACGCCCCCGCTCAATGCGCTTGATTATTTGCTGGCCGTGGATGACTTCAGCCGCGTCGGCGCGCTTCGCTTTCGCGATGAAAACGGCGTGTTCCAGCGCGCGCAGGAAGAAGGTCGACGGACGGCTCCGCCGCTCATCGAACTCGGGGCACTGCTAAGCGCTTCGCGCGCTGTCGAAGCGAACAAAGAAACGGCAGCCGACCTTGCATACTTGCGCGGGCGCGGTACGTCGCTTGGTGGTATGCGTCCCAAATGCACCGTCATTGACGATGACGGCACGCTCAGCATCGGCAAGTTTCCCAGCATCGCGGACGAGCGCGCTGTCACCAAGGGAGAAGTGCTCGCTCTCACGCTTGCCAAGAACGCCGGCATCAACGCCTCCGTAGCGCGTATCGTCGAGAGCGATGGCTTACCGATTGCGCTGATCCGCCGCTTCGACCGCCAAGGCAATGGACAACGCGTCATGTATATCTCCGCCGCCACCATGCTGGGCGTTGAGGAGGCGGAGCCCGAGGAACACGCCTACACCGAGATTGTGGATGCCATCCGCGTGCACGGGGCCGACGCACAAGCCGATATCGAAGAGTTGTGGCGGCGAATTGCCTTCTCAATTCTGATCACGAATGTGGACGATCACCTGCGCAATCACGGCTTCCTGCATGTGGATCGGGAATTCTGGCGGCTGTCGCCCGCCTTTGACATCAATCCCTCACCTGAGCGCGTACGCGAATTGAAGACCTGGATCTCCGAGGATGTGGGCCCCGAGATGAGCATCCACGCACTTATCTCCGTGATTGCTTATTTCCGCATCACAGATACGCGGGCCAGGAAGATTTTGAGCGAGGTTGTCCATGCCGTGGATGACTGGCGCATCACCGGACAGAGTATTGGAATGAGTGCGGACGAGCTTGAGTCCTTCGCGGAGGCCTTCGAACACGGCGAACGCGATGCCGCTAGGCGACTTCTTTAACCACAGCGTCTTACACAATCGCGCATACTCGGCGGACCGTGGCATTGGCGCGAAGCCACCCTTTGAATCAGGTCTCGGCGGAATCGATAACGGGGCAAGCGAAATCACCTTCGACAGAGATTCGACTTGCAATCCGGCAGCGGACCCTACTCTTCCCACAATTGCCGATGCATCTGACCAAACAGGAATCAAATCCGGTAGACTGGACAATGCATGGCGGCGCGGCGTGGTATTTTCGAGCGGATCAAGGGCAGCGGCATCTGGTGGATCCGCTGGACGGATGCCGAAGGCCGCAAGCGTCGTGAGAAAGCGGGATCGCGCAGTAATGCCGAGAAGCTGCTGGCCAAGCGGCAGACTCAGAAGCTCGAAGGGGCGAAACTGCCTGAAAACCTCCGGTCGAAAGCCGTAACCTTTCGCGAGCTTTGCGAAGACGCTCTGATTCACAGCCGATCTGAAAACAGCCCAAAGCAGACCTATGAGCTTGAGCTTCGCATTAATAACGAACTGCTACCGGCATTTGGCTCGCGCGCAGCCGAATCGATCAAGAAGAACGAGATCATTACTTGGCTGACGGCGCAGGCCGAGGCGCGAAAATGGGCGGCCAGCACGAGGAATCGCTGGCAAGCGGCATTCTCCCTCATTTTCAGGGTTGGAATCGACAATGAAAAAATCGAGCGCAATCCAGCCGCCGGTATCCGGCGAAAGACGGAGAGCAACGGGCGCGTGCGATTCCTCTCCGACGATGAGGAGACGCGGCTGCTGAAAGCGATCCGCAATCGGTTTCCGGAGTTCCTGCCTCATCTCGACCTTTCCCTTCACACGGGCATGCGCATGAGCGAGCAGTACGGTCTACGATGGAACCAGATCGATTTCGAGCGCCGGCAGGTTCATCTACCTAAAACAAAGAACGGCGACCCGCGGACGATTCCTCTGAACGAAGTAGCCCTCGGCGCCCTCAAGGAGCTTCGAGGCCCGGGAAAGCCCAAAGACTCTGATCCGGTCTTCCCTTCTGTCCGCAGCGGCGATTCGCTGCGAGGCGCGCGCGGCTGGTTTCCCACGGCCCTCGAAGCGGCCGGGATCGAGAACTACTCGTGGCATTGCAACCGCCATACCTTTGCCAGCAGGCTCGTCATGGCTGGAGTAGATCTGCGCACGGTTGCGGAACTGCTCGGGCACAGAACGCTGCAAATGGTCATGCGCTATTCGCATCTCGCTCCCGAACACCAGGCCTCCGCCGTGGACCGCCTGGTCAGGACCGAAAGCCAAAGGGACACTAAAACGGACACTGGTAGCTTCGGCACGAAGCGTCGAGATCGGCGTAAGAACGCAAGTTAAGAAGGCGCTCCCATTTACATTGTCTTGCCTTTGGCCCTCCTTGCACTAAAGCGCGCGTGAACGCACAATTCCGCCTGGGCTCGCACCGCCGTACTGTCCCACCGCGCCTTTGGACGAGACCCGGCTCGGAACTACGCGAGGCATTGCACCCCCATGCCTTTGCCAGTAAACTACTTATGGCCGGAGTCGCTTTGCACACTGCCGCGGAGCTGCCCGGCCACAGGACATTGAAAATGGTCATACGCTATGCACATCCCGCTCCCAGGCATCAGGCTCTGGCGGTGGTTTGTCTGGCGATGTTTGAAAACCAAAGGGACACCAAAACGGACACCGGCGCGTCCAGCATGGTGGAACCCCAAACAAGCCTAAACATTAGGTCACTGATAAATAAGTAGTTAAAACGCGGAGAGGTGGCGGAGCCCGGTTGAACGCACCTGACTCGAAATCAGGCATAGTCGTAAGGCTATCGGGGGTTCGAATCCCTCCCTCTCCGCCATTCGTTTGCATGCGTGCGGACGTCCCAGAAAATTCAATAAGATTCCTGACTTTGGTTTCCT
>JAJXZK010000228.1 GCA_021780095.1 Acidobacteriota bacterium
GCCATCGGTGTAGAGGAACAACAGATCGCCCGCGGACAATTGGAGGCCGGCGGAGGTGAACAAAGCGTCGCGAAACATTCCCAGCGGAAACCCAGTTGACTCCACCAGGCGCACACTGCCCCGCTCTACGGCAATCACGGGCAGATGGCCCGCGTTAAAGAGCTCGACTTCGCCGCCAGGTTGGGCACGCCCGCAAACCAGGGTCGCATATCGTCCGGCCAGCCCGCTGTCGCACAAAAAACGGTTGATGTGAACCACAATCTCGGCCAGGGGAAGCCCCATGGCGATGAGACTGCGGAAAAGCGCGTGGAGCTGCGTCATCTGCATCGATGCCGCCACGCCCTTGCCCGAGACATCACCGAGCATGAAGTAGAGTTGTCCGAGGTACGGGTAGAGATCGCAATAGTCGCCACTGACCGGTCCAAGGGGCGCGTAGTGATAGCTGGTTTCCCACCCGTTCCCGACGAGATTCGCCGGCGGCAGCAGACCTTGCTGCAGCTCGGAGGCCAGGTCCAGATCGCGCTGCAGGGCGTTGCGTTCGAGTTTGGTGAGGTGGTCAAGGCAATAGCGAATCAGGGGGTCGGCCAGCAGCCGATCCTGTTCGACGGTGTCGTGGCAGGTCTCGCACAGGCCATAGGTGCCGCCCGAGAATCGGTCGAGCGCGCAATCCACTTCGCGCAACAGGGCTTGCAGATTCGCCTCGCGCGGCGAGCGCGAGAGGACGGCCTCGAGGCGGCTTTTTTGCTTCTCCAGCTGGCCGTGCAGAAAATCCATCTCGACAGTTTGCATTCTGGCGCCCTCGGTTCCTCGTTGGAGCTACGCTGATTAGATTCTCCAGACTACGTCGCGGCGTCAAGAAGTTTTTGTGCTCGGCAGGTTCTTAGTCAGCGTGGTCCAGAAAAATCTCCTCTTCACGAGGACAAGCCTCGATGAGGGGACGACTGTGGCTCTTTACGGTCGTCTGGCCAACACAGTCGAATCTCACCCGGGACGATATACTGGTGATGGCCGACACAACGGCATGGGAGAGCAAACATTATGTATCCAGAGATCATGGTCATTCCGATGCGCGAGGAACTGACCCGCGCCGGAATCCAGGAAACACGCACGGCGGAGGAAGTCGATCAGGCGCTGGCCAAGGCCGGCACCACGATGGTCATCGTCAACTCCATCTGCGGTTGCGCGGCAGGCAAGATGCGCCCCGGCGTTCGCATGTCGCTGCAACATCCAACGCTTCCCGATCAAAAAATCACGGTGTTCGCCGGACAGGATCGCGAAGCCACAGACAAAGTTCGTAGCCACCTGGAGGGAAATCCACCCAGCAGCCCCGCGATTGCCATCTTTCGCGACGGCAAACTGGTATTCCTGATGCAGCGCTCCGTGATTGAAAGCTCCAGCGCGCCGCAAATTGCGCAATACCTGACTCACGCGTACGACGAAATCTGCGCCAAACCCAGCCCCGTCACCCAGTAACGAGGGTCACATTTGGTGACTGAAGTTCAAAGGCCAATATGGTTGCTAAGGCAACCATATTGGCCTTTTTTGACGTTTTTAGTTGCCTTAGCAACCATCTTGAACTGCCCACTTTTGCTCCGGAAAATGACTCGCGTTTTACGCCTGGGCGCAGGCGAATCGTTCCCGCGCCGCCGAGCGCCGATCCGTTAACCACTGCTGCCACCGATCGAAGCCCTGCCCCGTCTGGCACGACAACTCAATAATTTCAATTCCGGGATGCACCTGCCGCGCATTCGCCTTCGCCTGTTCCAAATCGAAAGACACATACGGCAACAAATCTACTTTCGTCACGACCATCAACGCCGCCTTCGAAAATATCGACGGATATTTCAGCGGCTTGTCTTCGCCCTCCGTCACACTTAACACAACAATTTTTGCTTCTTCGCCCAAATCATAACTCGATGGACACACTAAATTGCCGACGTTCTCAATGAAGAGCAGCTCGATTTCATGCGATGCCCAAGGCTCCAGCGCCCGTTCAATCATTCTGCCGTCCAGATGGCAAACTGTTCCGGTCACAATCTGCTGGACGGGAAATCCATAGCAGGCCAGCCTGCGCGCATCGTTTTCTGTCTGTAGATCTCCCGTCAATACGGCAACTTTATCTTGCGGGCTAAATCCGGCCAGCGTTTTTTCCAGCAGCGTGGTCTTTCCCGAGCCGGGGGAACTGATCAGGTTTAGACACAGCGTGCCGCTCTTCGAATATCGCCGCCGCAGTTCCTCTGCAATGCGCTGATTCTCGCTCAGAACTTTCTTTTCCACGGGAACAACGGTCGTCATTCTTCTACCTCCACGCTGGCCAATTGCATTTCATCTCCACTGAGCAACGTACTGTTGTCGCTGGAACATACTGGACACGGCTCGCTGTACATTTCGGTGGCGAACTCACATCCACAGTCCCGGCAGAGATTTCGTCGTGGCACCATTTGAATCTCCAACGTCACCGGATCGTATTCCGCCTGCCCCGACATCACGTCCCAGGCAAATCGCAAAGCATCCGCGTCGACGCCGGCCAGCACTCCGATTCTGACGGTCACCGCCACTAGCCGCGCGCCCGGTCTGCGTGCCGCTTCGGCATGGCTGGCACGCAAGATTTCGCTGGCGACTCCGACTTCATGCATAGATCTCGCGCTTCCCTGTCAGCCCGCTTCCAGGCCACCAATATAGCGTATGGAATGTAGACATGGCATTCCGTGACGGTTGTCACGATGAGACCGGAAATGCGGTGTTATATCTAAGGCTTGTCCCCTCCATCCATTCACCCTCCGCCCTCGGAGCCCCGACTCGGCGATATTCTCGCCAATGCGATTACCCATGGAGTGGGCGGAACTTTCGCACTTATGGGAGCGGCCTACCTCGTCTATGTTTCGTCTCGTGGAAGCACATGGCAAATCATCAGTTGCGGCGTCTATGCCGGAACTCTGGTGCTGGTCTACATCTGCTCCACGCTGTATCACTCGCTGGTGCGAACCGGCGCGCGCCGCGTCTTCCACATCCTCGACCATTCTTCCATCTACCTGCTGATTGCCGGAACCTATACGCCATTCACGCTGGTCTCCCTGCGCGGAACGCTGGGTTGGACGTTGTTCTCCATCGTGTGGTCGCTCGCCATTGCCGGAGTTATTTTCAAAAGCCTTGCGATCGGAAGGTTCGAGGTTGCTTCCGCGGTGATTTATCTGGGAATGGGCTGGCTTGTCGTGTTTGCGATGCGCCCGCTATTACAGGCTGTACCCTGGCATGGAGTTCTTTGGCTGGCTGCGGGTGGTGTTGCCTACACAGTGGGCATCGTGTTCTTCGCGTTTGATCGCGTGCCGTATTTCCATGGGATCTGGCATTTGTGTGTGCTGGCGGGCAGCGTTGCCCACTATTTCGCCATCCTGTTCTACGTAGCTCCAGTTCGCTAGTCAGACCACCATGAATTGTCGTTGATTCTCAGACGTCAGACGCGACTCAGCGCCAGTTCGATTAGAGTCTTCTGTTCCATGGCGTGCGCCTTCGCCGATCCAGTGGCGGGACTGGCCGCAGCCGAGCGCTTGACGCTGCGCACCTGTCTATCGAAGGCCAGCTCGCGCAGACGCGGCAGCACAAACGAGTAGGCGCCCATGTTCTCCGGCTCTTCCTGCACCCACACCAGATCGTTCGCATCTGGATGAGCTTCGATGGCTGCGCGCAGTTCTTCTTCCGGCCAGGGATACAACTGCTCCAGGAAAATGACGCCAGTGGAGGTATCCTTGCGTTTCTGGCGTTCCACTCTGAGCTCGTGACCAATTTTCCCGGTACAGATCAGCAGCCGCGTCACGCCTTGCAACTCTGTTTCAGGCAGCACGTTCAAGAACCGTGGCGTCGTCAGATCGGCGAGTGAAGAGACGGCATCCGGATGTCGCAGCATACTCTTCGGAGTGAAAACAACCAGCGGTTTGCGCCATGGCCGCATCGCCTGGCGTCGCAGCAAGTGAAAATATTGTGCCGCGGTCGACGGTTGCGCGACCTGGATGTTATCGCGCGCGACAATTTGCAAATAGCGCTCCATACGCGCGCTGGAATGCTCCGGGCCCTGGCCTTCATACCCGTGAGGCAAAAGAAGCACCAGCCCGCTCAGCAACCCCCACTTGTCTTCCGCGGAAGAAAGGAACTGGTCGATGATGATTTGAGCGCCGTTGGCAAAGTCGCCAAACTGCGCTTCCCACAGTACAAGCGCTTCCGGATAATCGCGACTGAAGCCGTACTCGAACCCCATCACTCCCGCTTCGGACAGCATGGAGTTGTAGACCTCGAACTTGCCTTGCATGGCCCCAAGATGATTCAGCGGCGCGTAACGGGTTTCATCTTCCACATCGATCAGCACACTGTGGCGCTGATTGAAGGTGCCCCGCTGGCTGTCCTGGCCGCTGAGCCGCACATGCGTCCCCTGCGTCAGCAGTGACCCAAATGCCACAGCCTCCGCCATACCGTAATCGAACGGGCGCTCACCCCGACCCATTTCGGCGCGCTGGTCGAGCAGCTTTTGAATCTTCGGATGAATATGGAACCCAGTCGGATATTGCGTCAGGCCGTCCGCGATGGTGCGGATCGTGCCTGCGGAAATTCCCGTGTCCACTTCGTACTTCGCGCGGTGCGGGCCACCCTTGTACGGCGACCAATATTCGGGCAAATCCGCCAGCACGGCTTTTTTCTTCATCTGCCGAGCTTGCTTCAACTCTTCTTCAAATCTCGATTCTGCCTGGTGGACAAAAGCCGCCGCATCCACGCCGATCTGGTGCGCATAAATTTCGTGCAGCGGTGGGTGATGCTGGATTTTTGCGTAGCGCAGCGGCTGCGTAATGGTGGGATCATCCACTTCGCTGTGACCGTAGCGGCGGTA
>JAJXZK010000090.1 GCA_021780095.1 Acidobacteriota bacterium
CGCACCACCGAGCGCCGCATCTTGTTGGTGGAAGTGCAGTCTGAAGGAGTGACCGGTTGGGGAGAGTGCACAGCCGGAGAACACCCCAGTTTTAGCGGAGAGTGCACGGATACCGCATGGTTGATGCTGACCAATGAATTGATTCCGGCGGTACTCCACGCAGAGATCGACTCGGCTGGAGCGTGCCCAAAAGCGATGAGCCATGTACGCGGAAATCGAATGGCGAAGGCTGCCTTGGAAAATGCGGTCTGGGACGCGGAGAGCCAGCAACTTGGAATTCCTCTGTGGGAATTGCTCGGAGGAGTGCGGAAAAAGATTCCATGCGGAGTTTCGCTCGGCATTCAGTCGTCGACTGAGAAGCTGATGGATATTATCGAAAAGGAATTGGCTGCGGGCTACCAGCGCATCAAGCTCAAGTGCAAGCCAGGCCATGATGTGTTGATGTTTGA
Organism: Acidobacteriota bacterium; assembly: GCA_021780095.1. The sequence continues at coordinate 450 of JAJXZK010000090.1, forward strand.
AGCGGTGCGTACACGCTGGCCGGAAATTGTGCTGAGCTGCGATGCGAACGGTTCCTACCGTCTGAAGGATCAAGAGCTTCTGCGGTCATTCGATGTTTTTAATATGTTGATGATTGAGCAACCGCTCTGGCACAACGATTTTTATTTTCATTCCCTGCTGCAACGCCAACTGGAAACCTCGATCTGTCTGGACGAATCCATTCGCAACCGGCGGGACGCATTGGCGGCGATTGAGATGGAGTCCTGCCGCATCATCAACATCAAATTGGGCCGTGTCGGCGGTTTTAGTGAGGCGATTCGCGTCCACAATGTAACTGCGGAGCGAGGCATTCCCGCCTGGTGCGGGGGCATGCTGGAAACCGGCATTGGCCGCTCCCATAACATTGCGCTTTCTTCGCTGCAGAACTTCACGTTGCCCGGAGATGTTTCCGCCTCGGCGCGTTATTGGGAGGAGGACATTATCGAGCCCCCCGTGGAAGTTTCGCGCAAAGGAGAGATCTCGGTTCCTCAAGTTCCCGGTCGTGGATTTGAGGTGAAGCGCGACCGCGTGGAGAAACTGACGGTACGCAGCGAACGCCTGCATGCGCGGAATAAAGCCCACGCCGAACCTGCAGCTGTGGTGAAGGCTCGCGCCTGATTTTGATCGAGGCCAGTCCCGAGGCTGGAAAGCTGCCATGCGATTACTGCGGATCGGCCGGCGTCGTGGGGATTTTGCGGCATGTGCAGCAGCCACTGAATCGCATCCGTATATTTCTCTCCGGCGGGTACGGGGTGGTAGTCAGTCGCGGTTTCATCGACGAACACGCGCAACGATTTGAGCATGAGCGCCTTGCCTGTCATGTTCAAGTTGAGATGTGCAAGCTGCCAGCCGCACGCGGGCGTTTTGCCCTGTTCGATGCGGATGGTTCCTCCAGGGTAGAGAATGCCCAGGATTCCCCAGCCATAATCCACCGTCCGAAAAATATGGCCTTGAATTCGAACCACCCGTAAATCCGTCGGATCAATCCAGATTTCCCCGCGAATTCCGGTCAGGACGCGGGATTCGAATGAAGTCGGGGAAAAGCGCGGATTCGGCGCAAATGTCATGCGTATTGCAGCTCCATTTGGCGTCTCGACGGAGCCTTCGAACTGATTTAAGAATGCGTCGGGAAGCAGGCGCATTACGGCGGCAATGCGGGCCGCGTCGCGTTCTTCACTGTGGAGGCGGTGTTGTTGCGCCGCCGGATCTGACGCGAGTTGATGCAAACGCTGCAGCTCCACTTTCGTTTGCGTTGCATTTAAAGGCTGGTTGTCGATAGCGACCAGGCGAGCCACTCCACCTTGATTGGTTTCGACAATTTCTTTAGTTGTATCGGTATTTCTCGTCTTCTTTCTCAGCAGATATCGCTCTGGTGGGCGATGACCGTAGGCGTTCTTGAGTTCGTTTTCGATTGCAGCCTGCACCAGCGCATGCGGATCGGATCTTGCCAGGCTCCACGCGGAGGAGTTTGCTGGGTCCGGAGTTTCGGACTGACCGCAGGCCCAAGAACACCCTAAGGTCAAAGTGAAAAGTAGCCCCCATATTTGAGAGAGGGAGAGCCAAGTGCACAGCGCCAACCGCCGCTCAGAGAAACTGAGTCGCATTATGAAAAGCTCGCTAGGTTTTGATCGCGGCGCGGCAACGGAAGGAGGCGCGGTTTCACTGCGGTCGGCAATCCTCACGCGCAATCTCACCTCAGCTTTTGACAGTTTACGATATACATTGGAGACAATGAGTCGTGAGAAGCCCGCAGCTGTGCGACTTATTGTTGGAATCGGAATATCGGTGGTCTAGATTGCAAATCGACTCTGACGGCGGTTGGAAAGCGGAGATGAGGTCAAGATGAGTGCATTGTTTCAACGTGCCGCGGCAAATAAAGAGCACGGTAGCCATGGCCACGGATCGGCGGGCCCTCGGGTTCCACGACATTCAAGCGCCTGGATGAAGATTTTAGCTCGTCTTAAAGCGGAACCAGGTCTGTGCGTGCTCGATATTGGACCCACCTCCCCGAACAACATCAATTTCTTGACGAACCTGGGCCATAGCGTCTACATGGCCGATTTGGTGGAAGAGGCTGTCAAGCCCGATTGGATATTGCCTTCGGAAGAGAACGAACCGCCTGCATATGACGTTGAAGGTTTTCTGGCGCGTCACATGGACTTCGGCAACCGCGAGTTTGACATCGTTCTTTTGTGGGACGCGCTCGACTATATTCCTGCACACCTGGCGGACGCAATTCTGCGTAGATTGAAAGTTGTGATGCGCGAACATGGCCAGGCGCTGGCATTTTTCCATTCTCGAATGACCGGACCGGAGACGACGTTTTGCCGCTACCACGTGATGGACGGCGATACTGTCGAAACGCAACAGGGACCCAGCCATCCGGTATTGCGAAACTATCAAAATCGCCAGATCGAAGCCCTATTCCAGGAAATGGGCGCCTGCCGGTTCCTTTTGGCGAAAGACAACACTCGCGAAGTGATTGTCTCCAGCTGAAGCTGCACGTGCCCCTTGCCAGTGATACCTGACACAGGATCAGGCGACCGGAAGAAACTAGAATGAGAAAATGAACAGTACAGTTGTGGCCGATGTTGCTATTGCAGGCGCAGGCATCATCGGCTTGTCTCTGGCGTTGGAATTGCGGCAACGCGGACTGTCGGTCACGGTGTTGGAACGCGGACAGGCTATGAGTTCCGCGTCCTGGGCGGCCGGCGGAATGTTGGCGGTGAACGATCCGCAAAATCCTCCTCAGCTTATGCCCCTATGTGTTCGCAGCTGGGAACTTTATCCCGCCTATTTGGATCTCATCGAATCGCTGTCGGGCCTGCGCGTGCCATTGCGAACTCGTCGGACATTGCAGGAGCCGAGGCCGGAAAGCAAGTCCAACAACTTGGCAACGGCCCCGGAAATCGAGCTGCTCGCGCCGGGATTCGATCCGACAGCTCACCGCTTTGAATGGCTGGACGAAGGCAGCGTCGATCCCAATGATTTGCGTGAAGCATTACCGGCGGTTTTGCGCACATCCGGCGGGAAATTGCTGGAATCCACCGAAGTGTTGGGCGTCAACAGCACAGGCGGCAACGTCGAGGTTCAAACCGAGAGAGAGAACATTTCGGCCGGGATGTTTGTTAATTGCTGCGGAGCTTGGGCCGGAGGCGAACCGTGGGGCGGCGTGCCGGTGGAACCAGTCAAAGGCCACATGGCGAATGTGCGATGCGAGCCGGATCGCTTGCGCTGCGTGGTTCGCACATCGGGCGTGTACCTGGTGCCTCGCGGCGATGGCCGGGTCACCGTGGGCGCGACGCTTGAACACGTTGGGTTTGATGAGGTGGTGCACGAGGCCCAAGTCAGCCAGTTGATGGAGGCTGCGCTGCGGCTGCTGCCGGAGGCGACTATTCCTTCGCCGATCGACGCCTGGACAGGATTGCGACCGGCCACTCCGGACGGGCTGCCAATCCTGGGCGCTGCCCAACGCGCGAACTGCTGGCATGCGACTGGACATTACAGGGATGGAATCTTGCTCGCTCCGGTGACCGCTCGTGTGATGGCCCAAGCGATGCTTGGCGAAATTCCGGATGTGCCGCTGGCGGCGTTTTCTCCGGCGCGATTCAAATCCTGGTAGGCTATCTCCTACTCGCCACTCGTGTCGTCGCGTTATCGTTTTGTGGCCAATACCACCACTGGATCTCGAGGCCGAAGAGAAATCTGCGCGCTCAAGGGTAGTTCCGTTGGCGCGGGTCCGTCGAATCCGAGGCGCCACTTGCGGATCACGCAGGCTAGAACCAGAACCGCCTCCATCCACGCAAAGTTTTCTCCAATACAGATGCGCGAGCCCGCGCCGAAAGGGAAGTACGCGTGTCGAGGGCGCGCGGCACTTGCCTCCGGAAGAAAGCGATCCGGATTGAAACGCATCGGCTCAGGATACCAGCGAGCATCGCGGTGAATTGCGATTTGTGGAACCAGCAGCAATGAACCGGCGGGAATCTCCAGGCCGCGATAGGCATACGGCACCGCCGCGGTGCGTGCCGTGACCCACACCGGCGGATACATTCGCAGACCTTCCGACACGACTCGCTGGCAGTACGGCAGGCGCTCGTAAATATCCATGGCGGTCGGACGCGCATTGGTGGTTCCGAAGGCGGACGACGCTTCAGCAAATACTTTTTCCTGCACGGCGGGATGTTGCGCCATCAAAAAGAATATGAAGCTCAAGCCATTTGCGGTTGTTTCATGTCCCGCCAGCAATAGCGTAAGACACTCGTCGCGGACTTGCTGCGCGGTCATGCCACCATTTGCCCCCTCTGAGTCTTGGCTGGTCAGCAACATGGATAGCAGATCGCCGTGGTCAATTCCGGAGCTTCTACGATCGGCGATGATCGTATAAATCAAACGGTCCAGTTTCTTCTGAGATTTCTGGATGCGACCGATAAAGCCAAAAGGAATTTTCAATAGAAGGTGTGGATAGGGCAGAAATGCCAGCGGGAGAAATCCCATAAATGCGGTGACCGAATCGGAAATGGTTTTTACTTCAGACTCCACATCGCTATCGAAGAGGCATTTTCCCGTAATTCGCAATGTAAGTTCCAGCATGGAGCGATGAATGTCGAACGACGATCCGCTCTGCCAACGAGCCGTCATCTTGTCCGCGAACTGCAACATCGTCTCTCCGTAGGCGGCAATTCTCTCACGATGAAAGCCTGGCTGCACCAGTCTTCGCTGACGCATATGGAGAGGTTCTTCACTGGTGAGCAATCCGTCGCCTAGCACAAATTTCGCGCGCTGCATCACAATGCCGCGGTGCTGCATGGCCGCATCGCGCACCAGCACTTCCTGCACCATGGCCGGATGATTGAATTGGAAAACATGTCGTCCAAAGGCCTTGTAGTGAACCAGGTCGCCAAACGTCCTTGCGTTCCGTTCAAGAAATTCGTGGGTGTTGAGTCGCAGAAGTCCCGGATTGCGCAGGCGGTCGCGATAACTGGGGCCGGGCGGGTAGTGTGTGCTGCCAGTCTGAGTCAAGAGGAGTTGAGTTTCCTTTCGCGCCGGGCTTTCTTGTGATCCAGCCTTCTACATTGGCCTGCATCTGATTAAAAATAAGTTTGTGGGAAAATCAAAATATCGGGGAGGACAATCTATGCCTCATTTTCATGGGATGACGTTGCAATGGCTAGGTCATGCCACGTTCCATCTTCAAACCGCCAAGGGTACCTCAATCCTGATTGATCCGTGGATGGAGTCAAACCCGTCATTTCCCAAAGATTGGAACGCTCCAGAAAAAATCGATCTCGTGCTTTGCAGTCACGGCCACGGCGACCACATGGGAGATGCTCTGTCCGTAGATCAACGGTATCATCCGACCTTCGTCGGAATTTATGAAGTTACCGGTTGGCTGTCATTGAAAGGTGTCAAGAAAACGGTAGGAATGAATCTGGGCGGCTCATTCCGGTTCCAGGATGTAAGCATCTCCCTTGTGGAAGCGAAACATTCTTCCAGCATCGACGACAATGGGACCACTGTCTACGCGGGAGTTGCGGCGGGATATATCTTGCAGGTGGAAGGCGAACCTACCCTATATCACTCTGGAGATACAGCTCTCTTTGGCGATATGAAACTGTTACACGATTTGTATGCTCCGGAAATTGCCTGCCTGCCGATTGGCGATCACTTTACGATGGGTCCGCAGGCGGCTGCAATTGCCGCGCAGTATGTAGGAGCCAAAAAGGTAGTTCCCATGCACTACGGAACATTCCCGATATTGACTGGAACGCCGGAGGAATTAAGAAATCATTTGCGCGGTAAGGGAATCGAGGTGATTGCGCTGCGGCCGGGAGAAATTCTGAAATAAACAACTTATGCCCTGGCATGGCTGCCGAAGCAGAACAAAGGCGGCCGCCTGGGCCGCCTTTATCGTCACCGGTGGGTAACTTACTTGGAACCTTGTTGCTTCTTGCGTTCCGCCCAGCGCTTGCGCATCGCGTCCGCAATGCGCTTTCTTCCCTCGGGAGAAAGGCGGCGCTTACGTTTTGCCGGTTTGCTGCCTGCGGTCGCCGCAGCCTTATGACTGGCTGCTGCCTTCGGACGTCCGGGGCTGCGCTTTGTTGGTTCTCCAGTGAGCAACGCACGAGCTTGTTGCAGGCGCGAAATCTCTGAGTCAATTTCTTGAATGAGTCGATTAAAGTCCATAGTACCTCCAATGTTTCCCCTGATAAATCGCCCTGCACAAACTCCCGCGAATTCTCTAAGTCGTTCGTGAAGAGAACTTACTCTAAAGATTACAGAGCGGATAGGCTGCAGTGCAAGTGGTGGGCAGGGATTCGTGGGGAAGGTAGGGCCTTCTTGAGGTGCGACTTATTACCTACTTCTGACCCGTCGATTGCGGTTTTTCTTCGGCGTCCTGCGTGTCCATGTCGGGAGGGGCAGGTGGAAGCATTGGTTTTTGGATTCGATTCTCCATGGCAAAATGGCTGGCAAGCGACTGCCCCTTATCTTCAATGGACCGCTTTAATCCGTCCAGGACTTCCTGATGGTTCGCCATGTATTGGACCGCCAGCCTATCCAGTGCATAGGTGACAATATCACTGTGATGCAATTCCATCATGGAAGCGTCGCCGCGGAATCTAAGCCATAGCTGATGGACTAACTCAACATCCTGCGGCTGCAATGCGGGTGCATGTGGCCCGATGTGGAAGGACTTGGCGGAGCCGTCCGGCATGACTACATAGAAGGTAAATTGCCGTTTCGGCTCGGGAAGCGCTTCCCAGGCTCGACCGGAATAGAACGCTTGTTCCTCGGCGGTCATGCGTGAGGAAAGGCCAGCGACAACGGTGGCAGCCTCCAAAGAGTTCGCGGTTTGCACCAAGGCGGCGAAGGGATCGCCGGCGGGAACGACCAGAAGGGAAATATGGCGTCCAAAGCTTTCCGCGACGGAGACCGCCTGCGTGAAGATCATCTGTTCATGCTCAGTAAATGCAAGTTGCGAAGCGTCGATGTATTCCGGGCCGCCGGCTCCCATCAAGCGCGCGGTCAGCAGCACGACGTCCTGGCTTTCTTCAGAACTTCGAGATAGAGCCCAGCGAAGTGCGCCGGTCGCTCGAATGTCCCGCATAGTGACGACAATGCAGCCGGGACGGATACGGAGCGTTTCTCGACTGACGGTGTCGTCGTTTTCCAGTTGGAAATGCTCTTTCATTTCGCGGGCGGTTAATGCGTGGCGGCGGATGTTGTCTTTCTCTGAAAGAGTAAAGATCAGATAGAAAGTCGCCGCGAAGACCAGGCCGCTGATGGTTGCCACTTCCTTGGTCAATAGATTGACAATCGCGGTGCTGAAAAGAACTAGAAATACCGAGAACAGGCCGATGGGAAGTTCGACGTTCCCAATCCGAAGATTGATTGGAACCTTCCAGCCGCGCTCGCCCTTGTATCGATAGCGCAGGACCAGCATGGCAAGTCCATTGAATGTGAAACTCCAAATCACACCAAAGGCGTACGCCTCGCCAATCACAATAATGTTGCCGCGACTGAGCAGGATGGTGGCCAGCTGCAGCCCGGTTACCAGGTTGATAATGCGGGTTGGAGTGCCGAATTTCTTTTGCGGTTTTCGAAACCAGTCATGCAGCACGCCATCTTCCGCGACTCGCATCAGCACGCCGGTCGAACCGATAATCGACGTATTGATGGCGCCGGCAAGAATCAGAAAACCCACAATGACGACAAAGATGCGAAACGCGACACGTAGGGCGTAAGGGCCGGCCATGTACATCGCAATTCCTGCAATGACATTGTTTCCGTACACCGAAACGCGAACATGATCGGGAATCAACATGACAGCCAACAGAGAAGCGCCGCCGGTGAAGATCAGGCTATAGATGGCGATAACGATCGCCGCGCGTTTTAGATTTTTGAGCTTGGGATGCTGAATTTCACGATTGACCTGGGCCAGAGTTTCCTCGCCGCTCATCGCCAGAACTGTATGACCGAAGGCCATCAGAATGCCAAACAGTCCGAAGGTCTTCATGAGGCTGGTGTGCCGCAGGAAGCCGAATGAGTCCGCCGAAAAATTCAAATTGGATGGGACGGGAATCGGAGGTAAATGCGCGCCTTTGTATACGATGGAGAAAATTCCCCACCCCATCATAATGACCACCATCAGGGTGGTGATTTTCATCACATCCACAGCGCGCTGACTTGAAGCTTCGATCCCCTTGACGTTCTGCCACCAATAAAACAAGGTGACAATGACGGCGATCATGGCTGCGGTTGCGTTGACGGGCAGTTGGATCGCAAGGCCGGGAGCAGCCAGCAGCAAGTCGCCGAGAAGGTGATGGGTAGCGCAGTCGCGCAACAATTCGTTCAGTAGCCCAACAATATATTGGCCGGCAGATACGCCCGATACCGGCCCCGTCAAAACGTAGTCGAACATCAGCGCGGAAACGCTGACCTTGGCAAATGTGCCGCCCAGGCCCTCTTTTACGATGCGGTAGACCCCGCCGCGGGTGAACATCGAACAGCTTTCAACGTAGACGGCGCGCACCGCGAACGAAAAAAGCATGACCCCGAGCACGATCCAGGGTGCGGATTTGCCAAAATCCTGCTCCGCAATTCCTACGGCATAGAATGCGGAAGACGCTAAATCGTTCAGTACGATTGCAGCCGCGCTCCAAAAGGAGATGAACGTCAGCATCACCGTGGATGCCACAACGATGCGTACGCGGTTAGCTGCGGATGGCGCGGAAACGGTCTGCTCTGGCATGGTGAGTGGTTTTAGTTCCATTCCTGGTTACAAGCTCGATCATCCATGGCGAGCCCCGATCAAAATATTTGGTTTCAGCCCGCCTTGAAGCAGAACCGAACTCCCATGATATTGGAGTTTCATCATGTTCAGAATGGATATTCCGTGGCATTCAATCGTTTTTGCTGAAAAGCTCATGCATATCTTCAGCAAAGCTAATGACGATCACGAAGGCTGAGCCGAATCCGCCCAGCAGGAACATCGCCACCAGCACGTGATCCACAACCTTTAGAAAAACATGCATTCCAAGAGTGTACTGCTGAGTACTCCGAATGCCTAGAATGCGTTGGATAAAAAATGTAGTTCATTGATAGGATGGTAGACTGCTTACGATGCGCGCTGGATCGAAGTTGAGCTGGGTGCTCGCGGCAGAGACCGGTGTGCTACTCGTGCTGCCGTTTCCGGTAGCTGGCCCGCTACCCCATTGGCGCGCGGCACTGGCTTGGGTCGCGTTTATTCCTCTGCTGATCGCTCTGTTGGTCCCGCGGGCAGGATTTGGCTGGCGACGCGTCGCCCACAACACCCTGCTTGGTTACTTTTGCGGGATTCTTTGGTACGGCGGCACCTGTTATTGGATTCAATCAACAATGCAGCTCTACGGGAATCTTTCGCCGCTGCAGGCCAGTTTTATCCTGGTCCTGTTTTGCCTGTATCTAGGCCTCTATTTCGCATTGTTCGCATTTCTCATCAGCCTTAGCCAGCGAGCTACTGGCAGTACGGTCTGGACACTTGTGTTGGCGCCGTTGTTATGGCTCGCGGTGGAATTGGCCCGCGCCCACATCACCAGTTTTCCCTGGAACCAGCTGGGTGATTCGCAGATCGATAATCGATTGTTGACGCGAGTGGCTCCGTGGACAGGATCGTACGGAATCTCGTTAATATTGATGGCGGGAAACTGCGCCATTGCCTGCATCTTTCTCTTCCGCCAATGGCAAGCTCGTTTGATCCCGCCGCTGCTGACGATCCTGCTGGCCGCAGGATTGTGGAAGGGATATTCCCTGCATATTCCGCAGGAAACCACGCCCGCCACCGCGATGTTGTGGCAGCCCAATCTGAATGTCGGCGGAGTCGTTTGGGCGGGCGATGAGTTTGACAAGAAGATGCAGCATTTTGCTGCCCTCAGTGAAAAGGTTTGCAATCCTTACTTCTCCGGCCTTCCGCTGCGGGAAGAGGCAGAGACGCAGCCGGACTGCAAACCTCCACGGCCTTCGATCAATTTGATTGTCTGGCCGGAATCGCCGGCGCCGTTTGAGGATGGGGATGCGAGGTTTCGCCACTGGATTTCGGCTCTGGCGGAGGATGCGCACGCACCCATGATTGTTGGCGATATCGCGGTCGATCATGAAGCCGGGCAATCTCGGCCTCCCATGTACAACTCGGCATCTTTTGTTGCTCCCGACGGAACCTTCGTCGGCCGCTACGACAAAATGCATCTGGTTCCGTTTGGTGAGTACACACCCTTCCCGGAATTGTTATCCTTTGCGGGATCGCTGACCGACCAGGTGGGGCATATGACGCCTGGCAAGCAACGTGTGATATTCGCAGCCGACGGACATCGTTATGGCGTCTTCATTTGTTACGAGTCGATCTTTGCCGATGAGGTGCGCCAGTTTGTGAAACTCGGCGCGGACGTGCTCGTCAACATTTCCGATGATGGTTGGTATGGAGACACCAGCGCGCCCTGGCAACATCTGAACATGAGCCGAATGCGCGCCATTGAAAACAACCGATGGCTATTGGTGGATACCAACAACGGCGTGACGGCGGTCATCAATCCGCGTGGACAGGTGGTGCAGAGCTCGCCGCGTCATGCCGAGACCTCGCTTGCGGCGCACTTCAATTACGTGTCGCGAGAAACTTTTTATACCCGCCACGGCGACCTGCTAGCGTGGCTATGTGCCATAATCGCAATAGTTCTTGCCGTCGATGGGGCCCTTCAGAACAACTATCGACCACGAACAAAAATCTACTTCCAAGACTGATCCGCCATGCTCAATGACTTAGAGTTTGCCTATAATCCCCTAGAGCAAAAAGTTCGCGATCTGCAGGAGTATCTTTGACGCGGAACGCCTGCGCAAAGAACTCGCCTCCATCGAACAAAAAGTAGCTGACCCCTCCGTCTGGGCCAATCCTGCGGTTTCACAGCCATTAATGCGTGAGCGCAAGCGGCTGGAGTCCCTATTGGCAGACGACACGGAATTGCGCCGCCGCAGAGACGATGTAGCAGCCTATTTCGAGCTGGCGCGTGAAGGCGAGTCTGTCGAACCCGACTTACTGCGAGAGATCGAAGGTCTGCGTACGTTTTCCGAAGCGCTGGAATCGCGCACTATGTTGTCGGAAGAAACCGATCCGCTGAACGCGATTGTGACTGTTCATCCTGGCGCGGGCGGCACCGAATCCCAGGACTGGGCAGAGATGCTGATGCGCATGTATCTGCGCTGGGCCGAGCAGCAGCATTTCAAGACGGAGATCAACGATTATCAGGCGGGCGAGGAAGCTGGGATCAAGTCGGCCACTTTCACCATCAGCGGTGACTACGCCTATGGCCTTCTTTCCGGTGAGACGGGAGTACATCGTCTGGTGCGCATATCTCCATTCGATTCTGCCAAGCGCCGCCACACTTCTTTTGCCAGCGTGTTTGTTTCGCCGGAAATCGACGACTCCATTGAAATTGATATCAGGCCGGAAGATTTGCGCATCGACACCTATCGTTCCGGTGGCAAGGGCGGCCAGCATGTCAACACCACGGACTCGGCGGTTCGAATGACGCATCTGGCGACCGGCATTGTCGTATCGTGCCAGAACGAGCGCTCGCAGCATAAAAATCGCGAGAAAGCGATGAAGATGTTGCGCTCGCGGTTGTATGAATATGAATTAGAAAAGCAGCGCGCCATCACCCGCAAAATTGAAGATGCAAAGCTGGAGATTAATTTCGGCTCACAGATCCGCTCTTACGTCATGCAACCGTATCGCATGGTCAAGGACCTGCGGACACGCGTGGAGACCGGCGATGTCGATCGCGTGCTGAACGGCGATCTCGACATGTTTATTCGCGGATTTTTGCGGCTGCGGCGGGAAGGGAATTACCCTGCTGGCCCAGTCGAAGATTTGGATTAGGCAAGCAAGCTTGTGAGTAGAAGTTTGGAGGCAATTTTGAACGAACCTGAAGTGATCGACGAGATTCTCGAAAAATCAAAGGTCATCGCTGTCGTCGGTATCTCCGACAAGCCGGAGCGCGCCAGTCATGGCGTTGCGGCGCAGATGCAGCGCCGCGGGTATCGCATCGTTCCTGTGAATCCCATGTTGACCAGCGTGCTGGGCGAGGATTGCTATCCGACGCTCGCAGAAATTCCATTTCCCGTGGACCTGGTCGACGTGTTTCGCGCTTCAGAATTTGTACCGAAGATCGTGGAGGAAACCATCGCCATCGGCGCCAAATATCTTTGGCTGCAGGAAGGCGTGATGCATCCGGAAGCGATTGCGCATGCAGAAGCCAACGGCATCAAAGTGGTGGCGGATCGATGCATCTTCAAAGAGCATCTGCGCTGGTCCGCGGACAAGGGCGGGCGTTGAAGGCGCTTCCCAGTTCGCGGAGGAAGACGGAGCGGGCGCGCCAGCGTCTTAAGCCGTCATTCCTACTGGCTGCGGTTGCGTGTTTATTTTTCTTTTGTGGCCGCGGTTTTGCTGCGCCGGTGAGAGCCTTGCATTTGACTGTCGAGCTGGTGACGGAAACCACCAGCATCTCGCCCAATCACGATTTTCTGGCCGGTCTGCATTTTGTATTGGACCCTGGATGGCACATTTATTGGATCAATGCCGGCGATGCCGGAGAACCGCCTCGTGTGGACTGGCAGCTTCCCAAAGGAATCACCGCGGGTGATTTGCAATTTCCCGCGCCCGAGCGGTTGCCACTTGGACCGCTGATGGATTTTGGCTATCAGCATGAAGTCTTGCTGCCGATCCCGATGCGCGCTGACGCCAGTCTTCGGCCGGGAACCGACGCAATCCTTCGCGGACAATTGCATTTCCTCGTGTGCAGCAACGTTTGCATTCCCGGTAAAGCGGAGCTGGAGCAGACGATTCCTGTCACCGCGAAGCCGGGCGCAAACAATCCAGCTACGGAGCCGCTGTTCATCGCTGCCGAGCGAGCGCTACCCCGATCGTTGCCAGCGGGTGTGTCCGTGCAAGTGCAGCAGACAAAGACCGCGTTTGTGATCCGCGTAACAGGGAAGAACGCGACGCGTGCGGAATTCTATCCGTATGACGCGAACGTAATCTCCAATGCGGCACCGCAAACAGTGCGGCCGCAGCCCGATGGCGTGTCGATCACAGTTGAAAAGGCGCAGGGGTTGCAGCAGGTTCCAGCGCAGATGCATGGACTGGTGAAATTTGCCGACAGTACGTCGTATCAATTTACGTCCCCCATCAAGAGCGGATATGTCACGGAGCGCGGCGTCTCCGTCAAGCGAACCGGCGGCCTCCTCCGCATTCTCGGGCTGGCGTTTCTTGGCGGGCTGATTCTCAACCTGATGCCGTGTGTGTTTCCGGTGCTGTTCATCAAAGGGCTGGCTCTGGTGCAATCGTCCGGCCACGAGCGCCAGCGAATGCGTGCACACGGTGCGATGTACGCCCTGGGAATTCTAGTGTCCTTTTGGGTGATTGTGGCGCTGCTATTGATGTTGCGCGCCGGCGGCCATCATCTCGGCTGGGGATTTCAATTTCAGTCGCCCTACTTCGTCGCTTGCATGGCGCTGTTGTTTTTCTTTCTTGGACTCAGCCTGGCAGGAATGTTTGAAATTGGTCTTTCCGTCACGAGCGTTGGCGGCGAATTAGCGCAGCATGGCGGATACTCCGGCAGCTTTTTTACCGGCGTGCTGGCCACCGTTGTCGCCACGCCATGCACCGCGCCGTTCATGGGAGCGGCTATTGGTTTCGCTCTGACGCAAAGCGCGCTCATCACGTTTGCCGTATTCACACTGCTGGCTTTGGGCCTGGCTGCGCCCTACGTGTTGCTGACGCTGCAGCCCGCATGGATACGCCTGCTGCCCAAGCCCGGCGCGTGGATGGAATATCTAAAGCAGGCCGTATCGATCCCAATTTTTGTTGCCGTGATTTGGATGGCGTGGGTGTTTGCCCAGGTCGCGGGCAGCAATGGTGTCGCCGCGTTACTCGCCGGGATGCTGCTCACCGCAATAGCCGGATGGGTGCTCGGTCGCTGGCCGGCAAAACGCCTTTCAACGGTCGCTGCCATTGTTCTACTGGCGGCGGCGATCGCCCTTCCTTCACTTGCAGCAAGGGCGCTGCCTCCGACCGCTACGAATACCAGGACATCTGCCCAGGGGACGGCATGGCAGGCTTTCAGTCCGCAGCGGTTGGTGGCGCTGCGCGCCCAAGGCAAGCCGATATTTGTCGATTTCTCTGCGGCATGGTGTCTTAGTTGTCAGGTGAATGAACGCGTTGTGCTCGACCGGCCCGATGTGGAAGAAGCCTTCCGCAAAAGCGGCGTTGTCATGATGCGCGCCGACTGGACCAACCACGACGACACCATCACCGCGGCGCTCGCACAGCTCGGCCGCAGCGGTGTCCCGACCTATGCGCTCTATTCCGGTGGACCGCAATCCGCTCCCACGCTACTGCCGGAAGTGCTGACCACGGGAATTGTCATGGATGCGTTAAAGAATCTGCGTTCGCAATAGCGCAGACGATCGCGATTATTTGCGATTCTTCTTCCGCAGCTGTTCGATTTCTTCCATGCGCTGCTGCAGCATCTTCTCGCGGCCGCGATCGGTCGGCTGATAATATTTGTGCCCAATCAATCCTGGCGGCAGGCAATCCATATCGGACACCGCGCCTTCTTCATCGTGCGCATAACGATAGCCCTTGCCATAGTCGAGAGATTCCATCAGCCGCGTAGGCGCGTTGCGCAGATGCAGCGGAACGGGCTCGGCGCGCGTTCGTTCCACGTCCCGCGTGACCGAGCCATACGCGGTGTAGAGCGCGTTCGACTTGGGTGCCAGCGCCAGATAGACCGCCGCCTGGGCCAGCGCGAGATCGCCTTCCGGACTGCCTAAGAAATCCATGGAGTCGCGCGCGGACAGCGTCAGGTTCAGCGCTTCTGGCGCGGCGAGGCCAACGTCTTCAGACGCCATCCGGACCAGCCGGCGCGCCAGGTACATCGGGTCTTCGCCAGAGCGCAGCATGCGCGCCAGCCAGTACAGCGCTGCATCCGGATCGCTGTTGCGAATGGATTTATGCAGGGCCGAAATCAGGTTGTAATGTTCCTCGCCGCTCTTGTCGTAGAGCAGCGTTTTCTGCTGCACGGCATTGGCAATCAGCTGGCCATCCAGACTTGTCTGACCCGAGCTCGCCGCCAGCCGCACCGCAGCTTCCAGCACGTTGTAGGCACGGCGAACATCCCCGTTCGAATATCCAGCAATCACGTTCAGCGCATCTTCCGGCGCAGTGATCCCGAATCCGCCAAGCCCTCGCTCTTTGTCGGTGAGCGCCCGGTGCAGCAGCGTGACAATTTGCTCATCGCTCAGCGCCTCCAGCACATACACGCGGCAGCGGGAGAGAAGGGCCGCATTCAATTCGAAGGACGGGTTCTCCGTGGTCGCGCCGATCAGTCGAATCGCTCCTCGCTCGACATACGGCAAAAACGCATCCTGCTGGCTGCGATTGAAGCGATGAATTTCATCCACGAACAGGATCGTGCGCATTCCGGCAGAAGCCGCCTGATCCGCTTCCGCCATGACCTGCTTAATCTCTTTGATCCCGCTCACAACTGCGGAAAACTCGATGAACGTGGCCTTGGTGGTGTGCGCGATGATTTTAGCCAGCGTGGTTTTTCCCACTCCCGGCGGTCCCCAAAGAATCATCGACGTGGTGTCATCTGTTTCCAGTTGAAGGCGCAGCGCCTTGCCGGGCCCGAGCAAATGTTCCTGCCCAACGAACTCATCCAACGTGCGCGGACGCATCCGTTCCGCCAGCGGTCGCTGACGCAAATCGGAAGGCGTGTCGTTGGAATACGCGGGATCGCCCGGAAGTGCATCGAACAGGCTCATGGCTTGCCTTCGAGGGATGCGAAGCTGCGTTGCCGCGATGCCTCATAGAGCGCAATGGACGCGGCGATGGCGGCATTCAACGATTCCACGGCGCCCGGACAGGGGACGTGAAGATTGCCGTCGCAGAACGTCAAAATCTCCTCCGAAATCCCCGCGCCTTCATTTCCAATGGCAAATGCGATTGGGCCGCGCAAGTCGGCCTCGAAAATGGAAGCTCCAGCATTAGCAACGCAGGCGTAGATAGGAATCCGTTTCTCCGCCAGATGCCGCAGCGGCGATACATCCGTCAGCGAAACGACAGGGAGCCGAAAACTGGACCCCGCCGAGGCGCGCAGCGCTTTCTGGTTCCACGGGCTAACGCTACCTGATGTCAGCAGAACTCCGCTGGCAGCGAACGCCTCGGCCGAACGAATGATCGTGCCCACATTACCCGGATCCTGCAGCCCTGCCAGAATCACCAGGCGAGGTTCCTCTGCGGCAAGCATCGATTCCAGCGTCCATTCGGGCGCTTTCACCAGCGCGGCGATCCCCTGCGGAGTGTCGGTAGCGCAGGCATGGTCGAACGCGTCAGCAGCGACCGTCAAAAGCTTTACGCGGCCAAGGAAGGACCTCTCTCTCTCCTCGACGCGATCCTCCCGCAGGAACACGGTATCGAATCGCAGTCCGCTGCGCTCCGCTTCCTGCACCAAGTGATCGCCTTCAATGGCGATCAGGCCGTCCGGCCCGATCCCCGGATGCAGCAGGCGCTGGCGCAAATCCTTCAGCCGCGCATTTTGGCGGCTGCGGATGATTTCAGGGGAAGCGGAGGCCACAAAGTCCGGCATATCTCGCGATTTTACGCCCGCGAATGCGGGCCGCTCGGGTCCGCGCCGATATTCGAACGCTCCAAGCTTCGACGAACGGGTATCATGGATCAAGCTCGAAAATATTTTTAGCCTTCAAACTCTTCGGGCTACAACTCGCAGACGTGGAGAAATCGTTTGTCAGCGGAAATACTGCGCGTGCAGCCGGATGAACCGGAGCCGGAGAAGATCGAGTACATTGTGCGCTGCCTGCAAGCGGGGAACGTCGTTGGCTTGCCGACCGACACCTTCTATGGCCTGGCCGTCGACCCCGTCAACCTGCATGCCGTCGAATTGATTTACGAAATCAAGATGCGGCTGCGCCACAAGCCGCTTTCCCTGCTGTTGGCCGATGTCGCCCAGGCCTATGAAATTGCACGCAACCTCGACTCCCAGTTTGACCGCCTCGCGGAACGCTTCTGGCCCGGTCCTCTCACCGTGATCGTGCGTGCGGGAACTCGCTTGCCGCTGCGGGTCACTGCGAACACGGGGAATGTCGCCTTGCGGGTCCCGGACGCATCCATTCCGCGGGCCGTAGTTCGAATGCTGGGGCTGCCGGTTACAGCGACCTCCGCCAACGCTTTTGGCGCCCCAGAATGTACACACGCCGTCGGAGTGCGCGATCAGCTTGGCGATCGCCTGCCTTTAATTGTCGATGGAGGTCCAACTGGGCGAAGCCTTCCGACCACCATTGTCGATCTGTCAGCCGGCCCCGGAACCTGGCAGATTCTCCGTGAGGGCGCAATTCCAACGCATGAGATCGCTTTCGCGCTGCAGTAGCGGAGTCTCAAGGGATGCGCGACATCGAACCCGAAGAATCCGATGGGGAAGACGACTACGGCCCAGAGCCGAGTGGAACCCGCAGGATCGTGCGCCGGGTGTTGCGCGGCATCGTCACCGCTGTGCTGCTGGCCTGCTTTGCCTGGTTCTGGTGGCTGTTTATCGAAATACGGACAACCTCCTACACCATCCAGACCCTGCCCGCAGATGCCATCGCAGTGTTCGGCGCCGCGGAGTACAACGGCCGCCCGTCGCCTGTCTTACATGCTCGGCTGGAGCATGCGCTGGATCTGTACCGGCGTGGATTAGCTCCACTGCTGATTTCTCTTGGAGGCGGCGCCGAAGCGCAATACGATCCGCAAATGAGTGAGGGTGCAGTGGGCCGCGATTTCTTTCTGACCCAGGGTGTGCCCGATCGCAGAATTATCGCGGAAACCACCAGCAGCAATACCGAGGAGTCTGTTGACCGGCTGGCCGCGATTGCAAAAGAAAATCATCTGCAGACCATCCTGGTCGTTAGCGATGGAACTCACATGTTTCGCGTTCGCGAATTATGTCGGGCCAAAGGGCTGCATGTCCTGCTTTCTCCGCGAGAACCGGGCAAATCCGTCAATCAGCTTGAGATCGTGGAGCGATATCTGCATGAGATGGCCAGCTACACACTTTGGCGATTGCATCTGCACTGATAGGCTGCGCGGAAGAGTCGGGAATCGCCCTCTGGAGCTTCTGTCGATCGACCTCAGGAAAGCTTGCGCCCATCCCGCGAAAACATCGACGCTGATTTACAATCTTGACAGCTTCAATCGATTGTTGGAAACCATGGGGTATTCACGAGTGTTGTCAGTTTTTGGGCGAAGAAGGCCCTGGAAATTATTGGGATCGAGTGTCATTTTCGCCTTCATGCTGGGCTGCGGAGACATTTACCGTCCTGTCGTCACGAGCATCCCCCCGGTCGAACCGTCGTCTCAGCCGACCAAGTACGCGATCGTCACCTCCTGCGGCAACAACACCAACGTCTCGGCACCGACCATCGACCAGATTTGCTCGACCAGCAATGTGCCGGGATATGGATCGCTGGTGGATTTTTCCGGCGACTCGCTGGCGATTCGACTGAATCTGGGGAGCGGACCGCGTTGGGTGGGACTCGCCCCCAACAGCAACGGCAGCGGCGGAATCGTCTACAACACCAATGACGATGGAACGGTAACCAACTTCAGCATCTCCACCACGGTGGAAAGCCACCAGGTGTATTCCAGCACGCTGCTGGCCAATGCTGACCCCAGCACGATGCTGTCGACCCGGAATTATCTGTATGTCTCGCAGACTGGTCGCGGCTCGGTCGAGGTGATGAAAACCGCGAATGGAGCGTTTTCGCCCGCCGGTTTTCTTGAAATTCCTCTCAAGGATCCCAACAATTCATCTGCCCTGCAGTACCCGGTCAACATGGTCGGCAATCGAACGGCGCAACGCATCTATGCGATCAGCTATGCGGATAACGGGCTGCCCGCGCCCAGATGTCCGGGCTCCAATTCTCCCGGTGTCGCCACCGGAATTGAAACATCGACCAATACTCCATCTTCCAACCTGCCGCTCGGGCTTTGTCCGGTGTATGGCGTGATGAGTTCGGATAACCGTCGCGTCTTCATTCTGAACCAGGGCAGCGGTACGGTCTCGGTGATTGATAGCCAGCAGAACCAGATTGACAAAAGTGCAAACCTGATTAGCAACCAGCCGGGTGTACCGGCGGGCCAGATTGCGGTTGGACAGGGTCCTGTCTGGGCAGACATTTACAAT
>JAJXZK010000053.1:0-4206 GCA_021780095.1 Acidobacteriota bacterium
GGCCAGGATTCGAATCACCCTTGTGTGCCATGAGCACGAATAGAAGTCTGTCGGCAACTATTCGCAAATATCAATGGACAGGTACGGCCTTTTTCATAGAAGGATGACATCTATCTTAATTATTTGATTTCTCCTTGTCGCGGGATTGTTCGTCCCCAATTAAGAGACGCTTGCGCCGCGTGTGACCCAAACCACACGCCATCACCCCCTCGCAGTTTATTCTGAATGTGGAGTTCATCGATTGATTCCGAGGTGTTTTCTTCGTGTCCATCTTCAAGCGCCCTCTCGTTCTCACCATCCTCGACGGATGGGGCTATCGCGCCGAAACCGCAAACAATGCCATTGCCCTGGCCCGCAAGCCCTCCTACGACAAGCTGCTGCGCGAGTTTCCCAACACGCTCATCCGAGCCTCGGAGCACTTTGTCGGCCTGCCGGACGGACAAATGGGCAACAGCGAAGTCGGCCACCTCAACATCGGCGCCGGCCGCATTGTGCAAATGGACATCACCCGCATCGACGCGCAGATTGCCTCAGGCGAGTTCCAGAAAAATCCCGCCATCGTTCAGGCAATGCAGCGCGCGAGAGAGGGCAGACGGCAACTGCATCTCTTCGGCCTCGTCTCCGACGGCGGCGTTCACTCCCACCAGGAGCACCTCTACGCCCTCCTGCGCACCGCGCGCGAGTACGGCGTCGAGCGCGTCTTCGTCCACGCATTCATGGACGGCCGCGACACGCTGCCCACCTCTGGCGCAGGCTACATTGCCGCGCTTGAGCAGAAAATGCGCGAGTACGGCGTCGGCAAAATCGCCACCATCAACGGCCGCTACTACGCCATGGACCGCGACAAGCGCTGGGAGCGCGAGCGCAAGGCATACGACGCCATGGTCAACGGCAAGGCCGAGGGCGGCGCGCACACCGATCCCGTGGCCCGCATCAAGGAAAATTACAACAACGGCGTCACCGATGAGTTCCTCATTCCCTTCGTCGTGGTGGACGCCGCAGGCAAGCCAGTCGGCCAGATCCGCGACGAGGATGTCTGCATCAACTTCAACTTCCGCGCCGACCGCGCCCGCCAGATTACCCGTGTGCTCGCCCGCGAAAGCGGCCTGAACAAGAAAGGCGGCCGCGACCTGGAAGGCTGGGAGGCGCTCGACGAAACCATCCCCCGCAGCGAGATTCCGAAGAACCTGCACTACCTCTGCATGACGCAGTACGACAAGCTCTACGAGTTGCCGCTTGTCATCCTGCCTGAATCGATGGACAACATCCTCGCCAACATTCTTTCCGCCCATCACCTGCGCAACCTGCGCGTGGCCGAGACCGAAAAGTTCGCCCACGTCACCTACTTCTTCAACGGCGGCATTGAGACGCCCTTCCCAGGCGAAGAGCGCATGATGGTACCCTCGCTGAAGGTCGCCACCTACGATCTCGCACCCGAGATGAAGGCCGAGGCCATCGGCGACACCATCGTGAAGGCCGTCCATGACAACGCCTTCGACCTGATCGTCGCCAACTTCGCCAACGCCGACATGGTGGGACACTCCGGCAGGCTGGAGCCCACCATCAAGGCCGTCGAAGCTGTTGACGCGCAGCTTGGCCGCATTTACAAGGCCGTCAAGGAAAAAAGCGGAAGCTGGCTCATAACCGCCGACCACGGCAATGCCGAGATGATGGTGGACCCAGTAACCGGCGGCCCCCACACCGCGCACACCACCAATCCGGTGCCCATGATCTACGTGGCAGAAGACGCCAGCCACTATCGCCTGCGCAACGATGGTTCCCTGCGCGACATCTCGCCCACCCTCCTGAACCTTCTCAAACTCGGCCTGCCCAAAGAGATGACCGGAGGCGACCTCCGCGTCCCAATTGTGAAGTAAGCCCAGTTACAGAAGTCCAACGAAGGCGAAGCCCACAGGCTTCGCCTTCGTTGCAGCATCCTGCAGAGGTTTGCTTCCTATATTCCTTTTGTCTAGTCAACTTCCCACCTGCACCTCAGTGTGACATGCTAATCGATAAGTTTCTGCTTTCCCTGAAACTTAGCATTCTTTTCAATGCAGATCCCATGAGGCCGGGCTCCGAAAAGCGGCAGAAAATAGAAAATTCACGCTGCCTGTTTTTACCAGAAATCGAGACGGAGAATGCACATGCTTCTGACGCAGAGCGAACAGACGGATAGCGAGAAAGCAGATGGAAGGACGAATTTGGGCTGGTACTTTGCCTTTTTTGTGATCTCTGGATTCTGCGGATTGGTTTACGAGGTGGTCTGGGTTAGGCTGGCAATGGCGAGCTTTGGTGTGACCACTGCCCTCGTTTCCATCGTTATCTCAATGTTCATGGCCGGTCTTGGTCTGGGCTCATGGGGTGCGGGCAAGTTCGCACACAGAAATCTACAGTCCAGCGGACCGCGTGCCCTGCGAGTCTATTCCGCTGCAGAGTTCCTGATTGGCATATCGTCTCTTGCGGTCCCATACCAGATCAAGCTAGGCCGCCAGTTGTTGTTGCATGCAGGAAGTCTCGGGACATGGCAAACCTGGCACTACTATGTCTTAGCTGGCATCGCGGTCGCCGTCACATTAATTCCCTGGTGCGCCTGCATGGGAGCTACATTCCCGCTGCTAATGGCGACCATTCGAGTCACCGCCGCGCAAGGTTCCAAACGATCATTTAGCTACTTGTATCTGGCCAACTTACTTGGTGCACTTGTAGGGACTCTCGCCTCAGCCTTCGTTTTGATTGAGCTGCTCGGATTCCAGGGAACGCTCTACGTCGCGGGTTGCCTGAATGCATTGTTGGCGCTGTTAGCCCTCGCAATGAGCTTCCGAGTGGTCTCTTCCCCTACGGCCGAGAGGCCTGCCGCCCAAATTGCGACACAGATGAAGCTCTACGGACTTCCCAAGATGGCCGCTCTGTTTCTCTTGTTCACAACCGGACTTGTCAGCATGGGGATGGAGGTCGTCTGGATCCGTCAGCTCACTCCCTACCTTGGCAATGTTGTTTATGCCTTCGCGGAGATCCTTGCGGCATATCTGCTGGCCACTTTTGTGGGATCGCAGGACTACCGCTCTTGGGCCCAATCACACAAGCCCAGCGAGAGTGCTTCAGCATGGAGTCTGCTCGCGCTCTTTGCCGTGATCCCGGTTGTCATGGCTGATCCCTTTCTGCCCTTGGAAAAATTGATGTTCTTTGGCGGACTGCGCCTCTCGGCCATCGTGCTCTTCTGCGCTATGGCAGGTTTTCTCACCCCTTTGCTAGTGGATTCCTGGTCATCAGGCGATCCCGATCGAGCAGGAACCGCCTATGCCGTCAATATTGTTGGCTGCATTGTCGGTCCCCTCGTGGCCGGTTTCTGGCTCTTGCCCACGCTAGGTGAGCGTTGGGCAATCCTTGTTCTCTCAATTCCTTTATTTGGGGTAGCCGCCCTTACCGCGCTTCGAAAACAACCCGAGGCGGCTCAAAAGGCATCCCGTTTTAACCCAAAGCTCAAGTTCGCCCTCGCAACCATCGCCGCAATCCTCCTGTTCAGTGTCAGCCACGACTTCGAATCTCAATTCGCGCAGCGTATTATCCGAAGAGATTACGCCGCCACCGTGATTGCAACAGGAAAGGGCTTTGACAGAAAACTCTTGGTGAACGGGATTGGAATGACGATTTTAACTCCGATCACCAAGTACATGGTCCACATGCCGCTCGCATTCATGCCCAGACGCCCCCAAAATGGCCTCGTAATCTGTTTCGGAATGGGGACCAGCTTCCGCTCCATGCTGTCTTGGGGAATTCCCACTACGGCAGTCGATTTGATCCCGAGTGTTCCTCCGCTCTTTGGCTATTACCACGCCGATGCACCGATGTTGGTGAGCTCACCATTGGCACGAATTGTGATCGATGATGGCCGGCGTTTCCTCGACAGTTCAAGTCAGACATACGATGTCATCGTCGTGGACCCACCACCACCTCCACAAGCAGCCGGCTCCAGCTTGCTTTACTCTCGTGAATTCTATGAAGTTGTCAAAAAGCATTTGCGAGCGGGGGGGATTTTGCAAATCTGGTATCCGGAGAGTGAGGGTGATCCGGCTACCATGGCTTCCATGACCAAAGCGATAATGCAGTCCTTTCCCTACGTGCGGGCCTTCCGAGGGTACTGGGCACATGGCTCTGGGCTTCACTTCCTTGCCAGCACGCAGCCGATTCCGATCACAACAGGCTCGG
>JAJXZK010000053.1:4216-4813 GCA_021780095.1 Acidobacteriota bacterium
TGCCTCCTGCGGCGGCAAGTGATTTCGTAGAATGGGGCCCGGAAGCGACTCCCAAACAACAGTTCGAATTCGTCCTCTCGCACGAACTATCGTTGAAGAAACTCATTGCCGAAGATCCTCAGGTTCCGGCACTACGAGATGACCAACCAATTAACGAATATTACATGCTGCGCAGCTGGTTTCATTTCTACAAGTGACGAGCCCTTGTCTACGAAAAGGCGCTGCCATCAGAAGCCCTGAATTGCAATGACTTGCACGAAGAATTCCCACTGTTTTACCCGGCAGTTCTGGCTGGAGTGGCCAGGTCTTAGTCGCAAGGCAGGCGCTTCGCGGCTTCTCCGCTAAGCGCAGAAAGGCCTCCCGTATCGGGAGGCCTTTTCAACTTCAGATCCAATCCGCGTTTACCTCGGGCGCAATGACTTGATCGCTGCCGGCAGCCGCTCTTCAATCAGTTTTGCGCGTTCCGCTGCGATCCCGCCCAGGTAGGACGGCGCGGGCGTTGCAGTTAGAACCAGCAGAAAAGCAATCACTGAGAAGCAAACCCCCGCAATCGCTGCCGACACCAGCAGCTCGTACATCGAGGAGATATCCAGCCCG
>JAJXZK010000216.1 GCA_021780095.1 Acidobacteriota bacterium
CTTCCGGCAACTTGGTCGGCGATGGATCTCCCATCGACTTTTCGCCAATCGGAGCGACCTGGGCATGAGCGATCACAGGCAGGAATGCCGCCATCAGGCATGCGCACAGTACCGCCTTCCGCGCCCGCAAGGCCGCGGAGTGGAAACGAATTGTCGAAGCTGTTCTCATAAATCCTAGTGGTCCCGATGCATCTCCGCATGGGTTTCAGAATAGGGGCCAATTCCCAGGCGCTGGTCTCGCGCCTCGATGACTTGCAGCTCAGGACCGGTGCGGGCGAATCCATTCGTCAGCGGCGCGGTCACCGCTGTCGAACTATCTCCATACATGGCCTGTTCCTTTGGGCCTTGCTGGCTTTCGACCGGCAGCCCCTTTTGGGCGACCAGTTGCATGGCGCGCTCAATCGGGATGCGGACGACTTGCTTGTTCTGGTCAACCCAGGTGTAGTGATTCAGCAGCATGTCTTCGCGGGCATGCATGTCGGCGACGTCCATGTTGCCGTCGTCTGACTGCAACCGTGGCGTCGGGAATCTTTTCACTAACTGCTGCAACTGCTGCTGCTCAATTTGAGGACTCGATTCCATATTGCCCGGCTTCAGACCAGCCATCTGACTCCACTTATTCGGGGCGCCATCCCGCTTGTTGAGTCCGGAATAGATCAATTTCCCAATTCCAAAAGCGAGCACGAAAACGACTGCAATGGAAGCGCCCATCACAACGAGAAATCCGGCAATGTCTTTGATGTTGGCGTCCGAAAGCTCATAGCCGACCTTACGGCTTTCCGGGTCCCCCTCCTGATGCATTTCCATAAAGGTGTCGGACGGGACATTGTGCGCCCAATCGGGCGAGTCCGGATGATCTTGCCGATGCGGTTCGTTGGGATCGTTTGGATTATGCGTGGGCATGTTCAGGCTCCAGAATTTCAGGCAGATGCGGATCGTTCAACGCCACCAGACCGCGTGCCCGCAGGGTCGTGAAGTAAACCGCCATCCACAGTGCGACCATCGCCGCGGGAACAAATAGGTACTGCAGTTCGGGCACGCTGAAGTGTAGATTGCGACGCTCCTCCGGGAAGTTGGGCGCAATTAACCACCAGGTATCCCAGAAGCGGGCGAACAGCATGATGCAGCAAACGGTAGCCAATCTCCGCTTGTTGCGCTTTAGATCGCGCGACAACAGCAGGAAGAACGGAAGCACCCAGTGGAAGAGAAAATCCAAGCCAGCGATCGGTCCCCATCCGCCGGTGATGCGGTCCATGTACCACCGAATTTCGTTGGGAAGGTTGCCGGACCAGATGATCAGGTACTGCGAGAATGCCATGTAAATATTCAACATGACGAACGCAAATAGCAGTTTGCCCAGGTCGTGCTGCTCACGCACGCGAAAGATCGCGTTGAGGGGCTCATATTGTGAGAGCGCCAGCACCATCAGCACCGCCAGGGCAAGCGCCGCATATCCCTGGGAGACGATAAACATGAATCCGTACATCGACGAGAACCAGGTGGGATCAAGCGACATGACCCAGTCGACGCATATCCCGGTCAGTACCAGCGAATAGACCACCAGGCCGGGACCGCTGAGATTTTCAAACCGCTTCTGCCAGAACCAGTTGCCGTGGTGCGTGTCGAGGTCGCGCTGCAATGACCAGCGGTTGAGGAAATACGCAAAAATCCCGAAGATGATGAAGTAGATGACGCCGCGGATCCAGAAGCCTTCCAGATTCAGATAGGGCCGCTTATATTCGATGGCGTGCGCCTGCATGGCATCGATGACACCGGAGTGGAACGCGGCCTGCGGATCAATCACCTTAGCCCAGATGTACAAGCGCTTGGCAAAAATCGCGATGGGCAGAAACATTAAAAACAACAGCGGCAGCGTCCGGCTCATCGCTTCCAGCGGACGACGAATGAGCAGTCCCCATTTTCCGCCTGTCACCCATTGCACCATCAAAAGCGCGAGCCCGCCGAGGCAAAAACTCAGACAAATCATTAACCCCATCAGCCAGCCGCGCAGCACGTAGTCAAAATTATGGCTGATCAAAAGATCGATCACCGCCAGCACCGTGAACACCGCGGCGATCGACAGGGCACGGAGACGCCAACGCAAGACCGCTGGTGGAGCGCTCAGATCGGCCGGCAAATGATTTTCGTGATATTCCAATTCCATTCGTCCTATCCGTTCCGCCTTATTTCGATTTCGTGGTTCCCTTGGCACGTGCTTGTTTCCCGGCAACGCCACGATTTGTGGTTTCCGAACCCGTCCGCTGGTTGGTACCAGCCAGCTTCGCATTCGGAATCATATCTCCCGCGCTGGGAACATTCGTCAACGCCGGAAGCGTCCATCCCTGGGGGAAGTTTGGGCTATAACCCATTTGCTGGGAAACTTCGGCCAGCGTTTGGATGTTGACGCCTGCCGGGACGTCCTGCAGAGCTGCATTTTGGCTGAACTGCAGCGCCCGGATGTAGGCAGCGATGGCCCAGCGGTCCTGGGGGACGATCTGCGCCGCGTAATCCGGCATCGCGCCATAACCATGGGTCATCACGTCGAAATAATGGCCCAGTGGTTCCTTCAGAATTCGCTGCCCCAGCAAGTCGCCGGCTGGCTTATAGCCCCGCTCCACGATCATGCCGCGGCCATTTCCCACGCGCGAATGGCACGGCGTGCAATAGATAGCAAATCGTTCCTGACCCCGTCGCAGCACCGTCATGTTGACCGGGTACGGCATGGCGTCTTGTGCCTTGTTGTCGATCAAGCCTGTGTAGAAATACGTATCGGCGTCAAGTTGCCCCCGCGCCACGGTGCCCAGCACCTGCGGCCGGACAGAGCGTCCACTGGGAAAGAACTTCGACTCGCGCTGTGGGATCATCTTGGGCTCGTTTTGCATATCCTGCCGACATCCGGCAAGCGGAATCAGCACGGCAAGAGCGGTTGTGGCCATCGTCCAGCGAAACATTGAATTTTTGGGATGCATTGGCATGAAATTAATGCTCCACCTCGACGACCGAGACTGGGTGCAGCGACTCCAGCAGAGAACGAGTATCCGTGACGGAAAAACGAGGATCATCGGCCTCCAGGCAGAGAAAGAACTTGTCGGATGTTGCGCCGTTCCGAAAATTCGGCGCGTTGAACACAGGATGGTAGGGTGCGGGCAGCCGATTCAACGCCAACATGCCGAAACCCGCGCAAAGACCCGCCCACAAGATCGTCCACTCATACGCCGGAATAATAAAGGCAACCCAGGAAAACTTGCCGCGCCCGGCGACGTCAAGCGGATAGGCCCAGATAGAAATCCAGGATTCGAGCGTGAACATGGCGAGTCCGCCGAGGATGCCGCCCAGCAAGCACACGCGAGACACACCCTTTTCTTTCGGCTCATCAAAGCCCATGGCTTCTGCAGCCTCTTCTACCGGGTACGGCGTGTAGCAGTCCATGCGCCGGTATCCGGCTTTATAGGAAGCCTTGGCCGCCACTACCAGTTCAGTCGGCGTGTCGAACTCAGCGAGCAATCCGTAAATCCCTTCGCGCACTGGCATTAGTCACCACCCTTGTGCTGAAGCTCTGCTTCATTGATCCTTGCACCAGGTAAAATCTGTCGAATTTCCGACATGGGAATCATCGGTAGCAAGCGAATAAACAGGAAGAACAGGGCTGTAAATAGGCCCATCGTTCCAACAAACGTCATGTAGTCCCATCGAGTCGCACGGTATGTACCCCACGATGACGGCAGATAATCGCGCGTGAGACTGGTAACGACAATCACGAAGCGTTCAAACCACATTCCAGTATTTACAATCAGCGACACAATAAACAGGTAGGCAACGTTCTGCCGCAGGCGCCGGGACCAAAGGGTCGTGAGCGGAAATGCAATATTCGAGAAGATGAGAATCCAATAGGACCAGCCCATGGGCCCGAAGATGCGGTTCCAGGCCATAAAGAATTCCCACTTGTCGGCGGAATACCAGGCGTACGCGATATCGGTCATGTAGCCGTAGGCCACGATGAAGCCCGTGGCTAGCATCACCTTGCCACAGTTATCAAGATGGCGAATCGTAATCAGATCTTCCAGGTGATAAAACTTGCGGATCGGAATCGCGAGCGTCAGCACCATGGCAAATCCGGAGTAGATCGCGCCGGCCACGAAGTAGGGCGGAAAAATTGTCGTATGCCACCCAGGCATGATGGCCACCGCAAAGTCAAAGCTGATGACAGTGTGGACGGAGAGTACCAGCGGCGTCGCCAAGCCTGCCAGCAGCAGCGATGCGGTTTCATACCGCATCCAGTGGCGGGCGGAACCGCGCCAGCCAAGGGCCATCTGGCCATAAATGAATCGACCGAACTTCGATTTGGCACGGTCACGCAGCGTCCCCAGATCGGGGATCATGCCGATATACCAGAACACCACGGAAATGGTGGCGTAAGTGGAAACCGCAAACACGTCCCACATCAGCGGGGAACGGAATTGCGGCCAGTAATTCATCGTATTCGGATACGGAAACAGCCAGTAAATCGCGAGCCAGGGTCGACCGGTGTGAATGACCGGGAACATGGCGGCGCAGACCACGGCGAACAGCGTCATCGCTTCCGCAAAACGGTTGATAGAGTTACGCCACTTCTGTTTGAACAACAGAAGAATGGCGGAAATCAATGTTCCGGCGTGGCCAATTCCAATCCACCAGACAAAGTTGATGATGGCGAAGCCCCAGGCGACCGGCATGGTGATGCCCCAGATGCCAGTTCCTTTCAGGAACAGCCAGGTCACCGCCACAAGCAACATCATCGCGATGCTGCC
>JAJXZK010000070.1 GCA_021780095.1 Acidobacteriota bacterium
ATTGATTGCGCAGGCGCGCAAGGACGCGAAAAAGAAGGGCTGGCAGCAATTGCTTTTCGGGGCTGAGGCCAAAGTCCAAGCGAGTGGGGATTTCGCCTTCAGCTACAGCCCGGACGATTACCCGGCGGCCTGGTGGTACTCCGGCGGATGGAAGTTCCAAAGGCATTACTATCCAGTTCCGGGCGAGTTGGAACCAGCCGGAGAGGAATTCGAGTGCGCCGTAGAGCTTGACCGGCATTCAGCCGTCAAGACTTGGGTGCGCAACCTTGCCAAGAAAGAGAGCGCATCGTTTTCTCTCCAGACTTCCACTGACCTTTTCTATCCTGATTTTGTGACACAGCTGCACGATGGCCGAGTCCTGGTGGTGGAATACAAGGGCAATGCTTACGCAACCAACGATGATTCCGTAGAAAAGCGCAAGCTGGGCAAGCTGTGGGCGGATCGAAGCGGCGGCAAGGCTCTTTTCCTCATGGCGGAAAAGGTCAAGGATGGGATGAACCTTGCAGAGCAGATTACAGCTGCGGTGTATCAAGGATGAATCCGGAGTAGCGCGGTTCCAAACCGTGGTAGAAAACCGTGGTAGGTTCAAGAATTAGAAATTCTATACTGCTGATATTGAAAGAGTAGCGCCCTGAGTGCGACTGACACCCTCACTCTTTCCGACCACTTCAAAACAGCTGAAAACAGACTGCATCTGGCTTTGCCGCGGCCCTACGGGTGTGTGGTTCATCGTCAGCGCGTTCGCTGCTGCAAAGAATCTGGGTTCTAACGCCCGCTCTGGGAAATGATCGCCCTCACCTGATGCCACGGCGGCCGTGCGATCAGTGACTCCCCGAATTAGAATTGCATAGGCGAAGAGGGTTCAAGATATATGAGTGATACAGCCGTTATGACGGAGCTACGAGGCCACGAACAGAAACTGAACCTGTTGGCGGAGGTAGCGATACGAGTAGGTCTGGGATTGCGGACTGGTCAGGAACTGGTGATGACGGCGTCATTGGATTCGCTGCCGCTGGCACGTCGCATCACGGAGCAGGCCTATCGTGCGGGCGCTTGCCTGGTGACGACGCTTTATAGCGACGACGAAGCAGCCTTGATCCGCTACCACTACGCGTCCGATGAAAGTTTCGATCACGCGGCCAAGTGGCTCTACGACGGTATGGGCGCAGCCTTCAAAAGCGGCGCGGCACGTCTGGCCATCGCGGGAGGAAATCCCACCCTGCTTTCCAATGAAGATGCCGAGAAGGTGGGGCGAGCCAATCGTGCGGTGTCCCAGGCCTATAGACCTGCGCTCGAATTGATCACGCGACATGAAATCAACTGGACCATCGTATCCAGTGCAACTCCGGCATGGGCCGCCGCGGTATTCCCGGAAGAAGCGGCCGACGTGGCTCTGGCGAAACTGTGGGACGCAATCTTCTATACCACGCGCATCAACACGGATGATCCCGTGGCCGCATGGAAAACGCACGATGCCGGACTGCAGAAACGCGCGGCACGATTGAACGAGAAACGATATTCCGCGCTGCAATATCGCGGACCCGGAACAGATTTCCGCCTGGGATTGGCAGACGACCATCTTTGGCTGGGCGGTGGAACCATAGCCGGCAACGGACTCTACTGCATTCCCAACATGCCCACGGAAGAAGTCTTCACCACGCCGCATAAGGATCGCGCGGAGGGCACCGTAACGGCGACCAAACCGCTTTCGCATCAGGGCACGATGATTGAAGGCATTCAGGTGCGATTTGAAAAAGGTCGCATCGTGGAAGCGCGCGCCAGTCGAGGCCAGGAAGTGCTACAGCGTCTGATCGACACCGACGAGGGTGCGCGGCGGTTGGGCGAAGTTGCCCTCGTGCCACACTCCTCGCCGATTGCAGCCAGCGGCCTACTCTTCCTGAACACGCTATTCGATGAGAATGCCGCGTCTCATATTGCGCTGGGTCAGGCCTACACCTCCTGCCTGCGCGACGGAGACAAGTTGACGCCCGAGCAGCTTGCGGCCAAAGGCGCGAATGACAGCCTGATCCACGTCGACTGGATGATCGGATCGGGCAAGTTGGATATCGACGGCATCACCGCAACCGGCGTTGCCGAACCGCTGATGCGACAGGGCGAGTGGGCCTAGCGCGATTTTTCGGGTTGCCTCATGGCAGAGAAAAGTACGCAGTTTTTGCACACTTCGACCAAGATTTGCACCGAAATAATTCCGCTGAAACGCGCGTTTCCCGTGCAATACTCAGGGACAACGAAAGAGCAATCTTTCAGAGAGGAGAGCGGAATCGAAGTCAGCCCGAGAATCGGCAACGAGACTCACTTCAGGCAACTGAAGAAGGCCAGCCAAGAGAAAGCTCTTACAACCAGACTGAACGGTAGTTCCAGAAAATGCGGGTCCTCCCGCAGGATCTTGGCAACTCCGGGACGATAGAGTTGTGATCCGGTCGCCGAACATCGGATCTTCGTAAATTCGGAACGTCGGGGGCGAGTTCTCGCAAGAGAATTCGCCCTTCGACTTTTCTGTGCCCGTTGGCGTGCCGCTGACCCGTATCACGTACCGATCTTGAGGGGAACGATGGTCAGGCGATAATCCTTCGGGTTGTCCCAGTTCCCTGCCGTAAACGCATACACCTGTTCGGGAGTTTGAAACTTCGGACAAACCTGTGGGGAATAATATCCAGACGGTTTCGAGTCGTAGGAGCCGATTTTTGCCCACGGACCCCAGGGCTGTGGTGATTCGTAAAAATCCCACACAGTATGCGTCGCCGCGCCTGCCATCTTGCCGCCGCCCGCTGGATAGTACCAGCCGATCATGAAATATCTCTGGTACCCGGGCAGATAGGTCGCGCCCGTCATGCCAACTCTTCCGGGATTTTTGACAATCGGCAAAGCATTGTTCATGTTCGCTGTCCACGACGCAGCTCCGCCATTGCCGCCGATGTAGAATTCCCAGTCGGCGGCATTGAGAAGACCGATCCTGGATCGCGCCACGCGGCCCACAATCATGTCGTCGCCGCAATCCCAATATCCGTTGTTGGAAATCGCATAGACGTAGTCGCCAACATTCCGAGGAGCTGCACCATTGCGTCCGAACTGAATGAAGTACGGCGTCGCAAAACGTCTTCCTGGAAACATGGGCGCGTGGTAGTTCAGCTTGGCGGAACGCGTCCATGTTCGCCCGTGATTCACGCTCTTGATGATGCTGGCATTTTGCGCGGTCTGCCGCTGACGAGGATCGCCGCTTTCCTGACCGTATCGATGCCGGGCGACGACCCAATACAAGACGCCATCGATGCAGGCGCACCCACTCGATTTCCAGGTGCACCCATCCGGGCCTCGCTCGGCTTCTTTACCGTAGGGTGGCATTGGGTTCACAGTCTTGCCACCCAGCTGGAGCGGATCGTTTCCTTCAATGCGGTTGAAAGCGATGTTCGCCCTGGGGGCCCCGTGAAACCCGGTGCTGTCATTCGATGGTGAGTAGAGATCCCCATTATCCGCCCAGGTCGGCGTCCACGTGTCGCCCTCGCTATTCAGAACTGGAATCGGCGCTTCAACGCGGACTGTAAGCAGCGGTGGGGCGGTCTTATGCGAGAGCGACGCGAAACTTGAACTCGCCGACTGAAGCTTGAGGGAGGTGGATAAAGTCGCCAGGAGCGATCCCCATATCATGTCTCTGCGTCGCAAGTTCGCACCCCGTGTTCGTCATTTGGTGCCGCGGAGAAAGCCGGAGATTTCCGCCGTCAAGCGGCTTATGAGTTCATCCGTCTCGTAGTTGGCCGGTTGCCGGACCGGTGCAGCCTTGGGTTCCGCTTCGACGTGATGTACTTGTGTCGTCGCTGCGGACTTCTCGCTGACCCTCAGCCGTGGGTCGGGCAGCCCCAGCCTTTGCTTGATGGCTAGCAGATCGCCAATTTTGTCGGGAGGAATTTCGTTCAACTTCGGCCGCAATTGGGAAGCGATCAAGACCGTCTTGCAATAGTTATCGACCACTTCGACATACCACTCCGCATGGGTCACCGTGTCGGCCCAACAAACGATGCCGTGATTCGCCAGAAGAACCGTGTTGTGATCCTGCACGTACGGCAGCACAGTTTTCGCAAAAGCTCTCGTCCCCGGCGTTTCATAGGGTGCCAGCGCCACCGGCCCAATAAAAACTTCCTGTTCAGGAATCAAATTGCCCTGCGGGACTACTCCCGCGACGGCGTGCGCGGTGGCATATGGCGGGTGGCAGTGAATCACCGCTTTCGCCGCGGGTACCGCTTTGTAAATCTCCAGATGGAGCAGAATCTCACTGGTCTGCGGACGATCGCCGCATATCTGGCAGTTGTCCAGATCGACCAGCGAAAAATCCTCCATACAAAGATCGCCTTTGCTGCATAGCGTTGGCGTACACAAAACATAATGCGGCGACACTCGAACAGAAATATTCCCGCCATTTCCATCGACATATTGCCGCTCCCAAAGCTTCTTGCCGACCCGCAGAATCTCTTCCTTCAGTGCGTTCGCTTCAGGGGAGTTGAAAATCTGCAGCGGTTCTTCTGCAGCAGACTGCGGAGATCGATGGACTGCAAGACATTCGAGCACTGCACGACGGACAATCGTCGAAATATCGTCATTAGTGGGGTTTTTCATAATTTCTAGTCAGCGGAACAGTACGCTTTCCTCTTCATCGTTGCATCTCACTGCGCAGAAACTCATCCGGATTTCCGGTTCAGCGACGGTTTCTGGGCGTTGAATCCAGCATACGCTGGGAATTGGCCGAACTGAAATGAAACCAGAATCCGAAACGAACTCGCTCGCGCGCGACGAGTCATTTCACTGCATGAGTAAAAACTCTGGCTTATACATTTCAGCTGCCCCACTCCCTCGACCGCACGCGCTATTACTCTCCCAACTTGAACCGAGTGAACCTGCTGAACTACAGACCCTATTCTTATGAAAACCGCGCCGACCAACGCCCGCAATCTCACCCTGCATCTGCGTGGCTTGGAACATCCCCGCCACATCCGCGAACATCACAGAAAGTACTGCGGCGTCTCGATAGTAATGAAAGATCGATTCGTTTCGACCGCGCAGGGCTCCTCAGCTGTCAGATTAGGATCAGATCGTGCAACTCCCAGTGAATCCTCCCACCTTCCAATGCTTGCCAAACGTGTGGGAGAAATTCCACCGGGGAATGGCTGGATTTTTGAACCCAAGTGGGATGGATTCAGGGTCCTGATCTTTCGCGATCACAAGGAAATTCTGATCCAAAGTCGCGAGCAGAAATCGCTGAATCGCTACTTTCCGGAGATTCTTCCGGCGTTGCTGCAACAACTCCCGTCCCGCTCCGTAGTCGATGGAGAGCTCGTGATCGCAAGAAACGGCGCACTCGATTTCGATGCATTGCAGCTCCGCATTCACCCGGCGGCGTCGAGGGTCAAGCTACTCGCGGAGCAAGCCCCGGCGTCCGTTGTGTTGTTTGACCTGCTATCCGAAGGCTCCAAAGACATGCGTCTCGAGCCGTTCCATCTCCGTCGCGAACGCCTGGAAAACATGCTTACCGAAGCAACGTCACCCCTTCACCTGACGCCGGCCACCAGGAAACGAAATATCGCGACCGACTGGTTCCAGCGCTTCGAAGGAGCCGGCCTGGATGGCGTAATGGTCAAGCCTATCGAAGGCATCTACGAATCGGATAAGCGTGTGATGTTCAAGTTGAAGCACGAGCGCGATTGCGACTGCGTGGTTGCCGGCTTTCGCTGGTATAAGGACAGCAGAAACGACGCCATCGGCTCTTTGCTGCTGGGGTTGTATGACCATGCTGGAACGTTGCAGCACGTTGGCGTCTGCTCCAGCTTCACGCAAGAAAAGCGGCGAGAGTTGGTCGAATTTCTTGGTCCCTACCGCAAGGATGCGTTGGCGCATCACCCCTGGAAATCGTGGGAGAAAAATGACACTGCAGGCGGCGACGAACAACATCGCATGCCGGGCGGCAAAAGCCGCTGGAGCCACGGTAAAGATCTTTCGTGGGAGCCGCTCCGTCCCGAGCTTGTTGTCGAGGTAGCTTACGAGCACATGCAAGGACATCGCTTTCGTCATATGGCACACTTCCGGCGCTGGCGAACAGAAAAAGACCCCCGTGAATGTACCTACGCGCAGTTGGAGGTTGTACCACCCGAAGAACTGCGGAAAATCTTCGCTCGCCATCGCTGACTGCGTCCGGCTACAGCCTTCCTGCCTTACTCCCGCAAAGGATTTGCATCGAAGCGATGCGATTCTGCTCATCTGAATGATCATCTGCGCGAAGTCAGCGGCCATGAATTTACCGCCAAAGAGATGGAGAGATACTTGATATTCGCCCCGTAGTTCGCGCATCTCACAGCAACCGACGCGCGCAATGATAGCGGCAGGGCGATCGCGCTCCGCCGCGTTCGATTCAGGCTTCGGCCGCAGGGAGCGGTTAGGATATTGCATCGCTCGGAGGCCTGACTCGGCCATCGCCGTGATAATCCTACCGTATGCACATTTCCGGAGTCTGGATCCTGTTGATCTTCATCTGCTCCATCGCAGCGTTGATGATGCTGGCGCTTCACCTGACGAAGTTAGGTCTGCTCATCCACCAACGGATTCCCGATCAACCGCATCGACGTCTCTTTCTCGCTTCGGTTAGCTTTTTCATCACGTTCCTTGGTGTCCGCTTGCTGGTCGCTTTCATCACCCACCACATTGGCCCCTTCGGATACGTGCAAGTCGGCGGGCGCCACATTCATCACCTGGTCTGGGGAATTCTCCTGCTGCTGCTCACGGGATATGCGGACCTGACAGAGGTCGGCATCGGTGACACATCCCTCTCCATTCTGATGAGCCGCTTGCTCTCGATTGGTTACGGCATGGGCGCGGCGCTGACCCTGGATGAGTTCGCGCTGTGGTTAAACCTGGATGCAATGGCGTATTGGTCTAGGCAGGGACGAGAAAGTATCGACGCGGTCGTCTTGTTTGGCGCACTCCTCGCCATGGGTACGTGGGGAGCGCCGCTGTTTCGGCGTCATCGTCTCTAACCGTCTCTAGAAGGCGGTGGGCTTCCGCAATTCAGGTCGACACGCGTGCGGACTTCCGCTAACAGGCCGTATTCGCGTCGCGCTGCAATGGGCAAAGACGTGCCAACACCGCGCGCCTCGCTTCTCCATCATCCAGGTCCATTAGGTTGACGATTACATTGCCCAGCAATGCCTTCCGGCTGGCGTGCAGCAAATGTCGAGCGGTCGCCAGATCGCTTAACAGAAATCCAGGAGTATTGGGTACCATCTCAGCCGCATACTCTTCCAGCTTCGCAACCGCTTCTGCCGCTGCGAGCGGCATCTCGGCGCACTCAAGCAGGCATCGCTGTATGTCAGGACGCGCGGACACACTTCGGACCCTTCTGGCAGCCATGTACCGGTCGAAGACGCGGATGTCTTCCTCCGCACAACGCGCCAATTCCTCTTCGCAGATTTTTGCTTTCGCGCCAATAACAGTCATTTCCGAGTCCGAATTCTGCTTGGAGTGGATGGCGCACACCATCCGAATCAGCGCCGCCGCAAACGTCGCCGCTACCGCAGCCACGGCGCCTCCTCCTGGCGTAGGTGTCCCCGCAGCCACGCGATTTCGAAACTCCAGCATTGAACAGTTCCATAGCGACGTGTCGTAGTTTTGTGTCATGGTGCAGGCTCCAGCGGTTTCTCAATCAGCGCCGTCAGATACTCAACACACAGCTCGAGTTCCGCCAGCGGCACACATTCGCGCGGACTGTGCGCCGTGCGCATATCCCCCGGTCCCACCACAATCGTGTCATCCGCCAGTGTCGACATCAGTGGCGCTTCGGTGCCGAAAGCCACGCCAATCGCCTCTCTCCCGCTGAGTTCCCTCCACCGCTGCAGCAGGGGCGAGTTAGCTGCGGTTTCAAATCCAGGCTGCTCTCGCAGCACCTTCAGTTCGTATCGAAAATCTGGATCATTCATTCGCAATTCCTGAACCATCGCTTGCACAGTGCCAGGAATCTTTCCGATCGGATCGCCAGGCAGCGGCCGCCACTCCAACAGGAACTCACATTCTCCTGGAATGATGTTCTTAGCCAGTCCTCCCTCGATAGTGCCAACATTCAACGTCGTATATGGCGGATCGAAGATGTGCGCCGAGTCAGCGACCGAGACGTTCCTCAGCGAGAGCGCGTACTGCTCGATCTTCCCAATCAGGTTAGCGGCGCGATAGATGGCAGAAACTCCCCGAGCCGGATGAGCACTGTGCGCCTCTGTTCCAAACACGCGAATCTCCGCCAAGCCGTAGCCCTTGCCGGCGTGCGCCGCATGGAGCGACGTCGGCTCGCCCACAACCACATGCCGGGGCAGCAGCAGCAGACCAGTTCGCAACAAATGCCCCGTTCCCACACAGCCAATTTCCTCATCCGCCGTCAGAACAAGCACAACCGTCGATGCGAAACGATCCCTCGGAGCATTTAATAACGCCGCGAGCAAGCATGCCAGAAAGCCTTTCACATCGCAGGCTCCGCATCCGTGCATCGCATCTCCGATCACCTGCGGATCTATAGCTTCATTCCATTCGGCACTGTATGGAACCGTGTCCGTGTGACACACGAACGCCAGATCCACGGAATAATCATCCAGCTTCTGCCAAGGCGGTGTCGCCAACAGGTTTATTTTTTCTACCCCAGCAGCATCGTGATAGGGCATCTCTCGAAAATTCCAGCCGCGTTGGCGTAGCGTACCCTCGACAAACTCAATCAGCGGACGATTCGTCATCGCCGAAACCGATGGGATTCGAACCAACTCCTCGAGCAACAAAGAGGGCGGGAGCTTCTCCATCGCCATCACGCGGCACCATCCGCAATGGTTGCAGGCGACGGCGAACATGTCTGCACGCGCTTCCCTGCGACAAAAACCTCCGGCAAATTCGGCACCGCCGCGAAATACGCCAATTCGCGATAATCATGAAACTCGTGGATCAGAAAGTCCGCTGCTTTGCCTGCCTCAAGCGAACCCACAATATCTCCAATGCCAAGACTGTATGCAGCATTCACTGTCGAAGCCGTCAGCGCCTCCGAAGGCAGCATCTTCATCTGCTGGCACGCGAGCGCCATGACGAACGGCATCGAAGTGGTGGGCGATGAGCCTGGATTAAAGTCCGTCGCCAGTACCACTGCAAGTCCCGCTTCAAGCATGGCGCGCGCATTTGGATAGCGGTCGCGCCCCAGACAAAATACGGAGGCAGGCACCAGCACCGGCTGCACCGATGCGCACGCCAGCGCAGCGATTCCGTCCGCATCTGTGAATTCCAGATGGTCCGCCGTAACTGCCCCCAGTTCGGCCGCGAGCGCAGCGCCACCATCCGCCGCAAACTGTTCCACGTGCGCGCGCAACGCCAGCCCAGCATCCTTCGCTGCAGACAAAATCTCCCGACTCTCCGCAAGCGTGAATGCATGTTCATCGCAAAAGACATCGCAAAATTGCGCCAGCTTATTCCTTGTCACACGCGGTAAAATCTCCCGCACCACCAGCGCAATGTAACCAGCGCGATCCTGCTGAAACTCAGGAGGGATCGTATGGGCGGCCAGCAATGTTGCCACCATTCGCAAGGGCGTTTCTTCCGACAGCGATCGAATCACGCCGAGAATCTTCAACTCCGCATCAAGCGACAGGCCATACCCCGACTTCGCCTCGACCGTTGTCGTGCCGTTTCGCAGAAACCATTCCGCGTGCCGACCCGCCTTCGCCAAAAGCTCCTCCGCCGTCGCGCTGCGAGTGGCACGCACCGTCGTTGCAATGCCGCCCCCATCCGCGGCAATCTCCTGGTAGGTCTTGCCTGCGATGCGCTGTTCAAACTCCGCGGCGCGCGAACCCGCAAACACCATGTGCGTGTGAGCATCCACGAATCCCGGCGTGACTACCCATCCTTGCGCATCGATCACAGGGAGATGTTTCTCCCGCGCTATCGCCAGCCCCAATTCGTCGGTCGTGCCCGTACGTTCAATTTTGCCGTCAGCGACCAACATCGCGCCATCTTCCAAGATGGTCAGTTGCCTCATCTCGCCCGCGCCTCGACGAGGACCGGCCCTCCCCGCC
Organism: Acidobacteriota bacterium; assembly: GCA_021780095.1. The sequence continues at coordinate 10,095 of JAJXZK010000070.1, forward strand.
AGGGTGACAAGTTGCCCGCAGTGGATGACTGCGAACCTCCTCGGCGTTGGATCGTTCATGCGCGACGCATCGGAATCACGATGCCCTTGCTCTCTGCGGTTTCAATGGCTTGCTCATACCCGGCATCGGCATGCCGCGCCACTCCTATGCCGGGATCGTTATTCAGCACGCGGTGCAGTCGCTCCTGTGCAAGATTAGTCCCATCCGCCACGCAAACCTGACCGGCGTGCAGCGAATATCCCATTCCAACACCGCCGCCATGATGAAACGACACCCAACTCGCGCCGCTGGCCGTATTCAACAATGCATTCAGAATCGGCCAATCCGCAATCGCGTCCGAGCCGTCCTTCATTTGTTCCGTCTCGCGATATGGCGAAGCAACAGAGCCGGTGTCCAGATGATCGCGTCCAATCGCGATGGGTGCCTTCAATTCTCCGCTGCGAACCAGGTCGTTCATAGCCTCACCCATGCGTGCCCGCTCTCCATAGCCCAACCAGCAGATGCGCGCCGGTAGTCCCTGAAAATGAACTCGTTCCCGAGCCAGACGAATCCACCGAGTGAGAATTTCATTTTCCGGAAACAACTTCAGCGCCAGCTCGTCCGTGCGGTAAATATCCGCTGGATCTCCCGACAGCGCAATCCAGCGAAACGGTCCCGCGCCCGCGCAGAACAACGGACGAATATATTCCGGCGTAAATCCGGGAATATCGAAGGCATGTTTACATCCGGCGTCGAAGGCGCGCTTTCGGATGTTGTTACCGTAATCAAACGCAACCGCGCCGCGCCGCTGCATCGCCAGCATCGCTTCGACATGCACAGCCATGCTCGCCATCGATAGCTTTACGTATTCGACCGGATCGGTCTGCCGCAATACCGACGCAGCCGCCAGCGAATAGCCAGCGGGAATATATCCGTTCAGCGGGTCGTGCGCGCTGGTCTGATCGGTAATTACGTCAATCTCCACCTCGCGCCGCACCAGTTCCGGCAGCACCTCCGCGCAATTGCCCACCAGGCACACTGAGAGCGCCTGTTTCTTTCGTCTCGCTTCCTCACAGAGTTGGAGCCCCTCGTCGAGCGACATGGTCATCCTGTCGCAATAGCCTGTTTCAAGCCGGCGTTCAATGCGAGTCCGATCGGGATCAATGCCGAGAAACACCGCGCCATTCATAGTGGCGGCCAATGGCTGCGCTCCACCCATCCCACCGATGCCGCCCGATACAATCAGCTTTCCCGCGAGGCTTCCGCCAAAATGGCGATCCGCCATCGAGGAAAATGTCTGATAGGTTCCCTGCAAAATTCCCTGAGTGCCGATGTAAATCCAACTGCCCGCTGTCATCTGCCCAAACATGATCAGGCCGGCACGGTCGAGCTTATGAAACTCATCCCAGTTGGCCCACGCGCCCACCAGGTTGGAGTTTGCGATCAACACCCGCGGCGCTCCTTCATGCGTAGGAAACACACCGACCGGCTTTCCCGATTGCACCAGCAATGTTTCCTCGTTGCCGAGCTGCTCCAGTTCGCGCACGATGGCGTGATAACAATCCCAGTTGCGCGCCGCCTTACCGATACCGCCATAGACAACCAGCTTTTCCGGAGCCTCCGCAACTTCGGGATCAAGATTATTCATCAGGCATCGCAGCGCGGCTTCCTGTTGCCAGCCCTTACAGCGCAGTGTGGTGCCGCGCGGCGCGCGAATCATGGGAGCAGAGCTTGCCGTCGTCGTTGACATAACCTATTTGGTCGCAAACTGCGGCGCAGACCACACCTTGCGAGCGACCTCCTGGTATCGATTCAGAATTTCCTGCTGCTGCGGGTGCCGATGATCGCGCACCACAAAACGTCCACCCACACACACATCAGCGACGGCAGCGGTCCGCATGCCAAACACAATCGTCGGCAGTAGATCCTCACTCGAATCGCCCGCGATTGATATGTCATTCAAATCGACCGTGAAGAAGTCCGCCAGCTTGCCCGTCTCAAAGTCTCCAGCGTCGCAACCCAAGGCATTCGCGCCGTTCGCCGTCGCGCAACGGAATAGACGTGCCGACAACTCCTGACCATCGATGCCATCGAGAAAGCTCCGTTGCTGCTGATGCAGCCGCAGATGATATTCCAGCTCGCGAGCATCCTCAAGCGGCTCGATCTGCGCCTGGCTGTCAGAGCCCAGACACACCGGAATATCTCGCTCCATCACATCGCGCGCCGCTAGAATGCCATCGCCCAGATTGCGCTCCGTCGTTGGACATGCGCAAATCGTAGCCCGATTTGCCGCCAGCAAATCCATTTCCTCACGATCTATATGGATCGCATGCACGGCGGTGAATCGATCGCGCAACAAGCCGTGTCTCTCCAGCAAGCGAACTGGAGTGGTCCCGTATTCGCGCTTGCACGCTTCAATCTCCGCCATTTGTTCCGAAACGTGCATGTGCAGAGGACGATTATGTTCGCGCGCCCACGCCGCGATCGATTTAATCGCCTCCAACGCCACGGCGCGCACGCTGTGCGGTGCCACACCCACCCACGCATTCAAAGAATCGTATTCGCGATGGAGGTCGGCCACGTTGGCGAGAAAGTCCTCCGTCGTCTCCAGAAAACGAATCTGCCCGGAATCCTCCGGCAGCGCGAAACCTGCGCGTTGATATGCTGACCGCAGCAGACAAATGCGAATTCCTACCGACTCTGCCGCCGCGAATATCTGTTGCGCCATCACGTTGGAATCTGGATATGGTTTGCCTCCCGGCTCTCGATGGACATAATGAAACTCGCCCACAGTCGTTGTTCCCGCCAGCGCCATTTCAAGAAACGCTGCCCGCGCCACTACATACATCTCTTCCGGCGAAAGCGAAGCAGCCGCGTGATACATGGCCGCGCGCCAGGACCAAAAATCCCGCCCACCCGCACGTCTCGACTCGGTTCGCCCGCGAATCAATCGCTGGAACGCGTGGGAATGTACATTTATGAATCCGGGCAACAGCGCTTTTCCGCGCAGCCTCACCACTTCGGTGTCAGCGGGTGGCGATAAAGATCGATCAGATTTCACTTCGGTCGTCACCCGAAGGATGTTGCCCTCCGCATCGACCAGCAATCCCGCCCCCGCCTGCATACGACCAGAGGCATAAAGAGTGTCGGGTTGAAAGAGGGTCGTCATAGCCGTTCTGCAATTGGCGAAGGACATCCTGCCGGACTCCCCATAATAGTCTGCCCGAGTGAAAAAGTCCGGGTTTTCGCGCAGCAGCTCAGTGTTTTCAGCAATCGATCGAAGGGTGGCAAAATGAAGGGTGGACTCTGTACGGATGGACAAGTGGTTGTGGGCCGCGCGATTCTTCAAAACGCGTGCCTTGGCGGCGCGTGCCTGTGGACTTGGCCGAATCACCAGCAACCAGCAATCCGCAAAGGCAGCGCGTGACGTGCGTGTCGGCGACTACTTGAAGGTAAAGAACGATAGCGGCGACTTCGAGGTTGAAGTTCTGCAATTGAGTGAAATCCGCGGGCCAGCATCGGTGGCGCAAACTCTGTATAGGGAGACAGAAGTCAGTCGGGAATCGCGTATGAAAATCGCAGAGGAGCGGAAGGCAATGCCTCAACTCGATGCCTCGCAAGCAGGCCGGCCATCGAAACGCGACCGCCGCGAAATTGCTCAATTCCGAGGTCGCCGTTAAAGTGGAGCATCAATCCGCGATCAACCCAGCGAGTCTCCGATACGATTCCAATCGAGCCTGCTGTTCGTAGGTATCTGTCACAGCAATCACCTCGTCGGCCCCGGTTCCCTGCACCAACCTCTCCAGACCGGCTCGAACTGTGGCATCCGATCCCACGATGGCGGCAGCCAATTTGTCCTCGACCGCCGCCCGCTCCCAGTCTTGCCAAAGTGGCTCCATGGAATCCACGGCGGGCAGCAATTCCACCGGCTCATTGCGGATCAATCGCAGAAAACGCTGCTGCGGCGTAGTGAATAATCTTTGCGCAGCTGCGTCGGTGTCCGCCACAATCACCTGCACCGCGACCATCAGGTAAGGTTCTGGCAAGGTGTCGTTCGGGCGAAATTCCTCTCGATACAGTTCGGCCGCCCGAAAGATTTGTGCCGGTGCAAAGTGTGCTGCAAACGCAAAGGGCAATCCAAGCCGCGCCGCCAACTGCGCGCTGTATAGTCCTGACCCAAGCAACGTAATGGGCACCTGGCTGTCCTGGCCCGGGATTGCTTTCACGGCTTGCCGCGGCTGCTCCGGTCCCAAATAACTTTGCAACTCCTGCAGCAGTGCGGGAAAATCCTCACCGCCCTTTCCGCCGTCCCGACGCAGAGCCCGCATTGTTGCGAAGTCGCCTCCAGGGGCGCGGCCCAGACCCAGATCGATCCTGCCCGGATAGAGGGCCTCCAGGGTGCCAAACTCTTCGGCAACCACCAGCGGTGCATGATTCGGCAGCATTACTCCTCCGCTGCCGACGCGGATGGTTTTGGTCGCGCCCGCCACGTGTCCGATCAAGATGGACGTAGCAGAACATGCTAGTCCGGCGATGGAATGGTGTTCGGCCAGCCAATAGCGCCTGTATCCCAACTTCTCCACGTGCTTCGCCAGCTCCACAGAGTGCGCGATGGCGCAGCCCGCGGCCTCGCCCGGGCGCATGCCCACCAGATCCAGTACCGAAATGGCAAACTTTGTTTCCATGCTCATTGGATGAAATATCCCACCAGGCGATGCGAAGGTTGCCGACATGCGTCCATGCGGCGCCACAAGGGCAGCGTTCCGTCGCGGTCAATTGCCACAAAAAGATCGCAGATTGGGTTGAAAGGATTGGCTCCTCAGGTAGAGGCCACATCAGCGTATCGCGACGTCTAGCATCATCCACACAAATCAATAATAACCAATATTAATGCACGTATTAAGCACATTGGCGTCTTCTAACGTCTCATAGAAGCGCCGCTGTTCAGCTGGTATTGATGCTGGTAATCATGCTATGATCGCCAAGCCAATTCATTACCAACAAAACGGAGGTGAGACTGTGAATCTGACCGATACAGAGGTACGCAGAGCTAGACCAGCAGCCAAAATGTACCGCATGAGTGATGGACACGGCCTGTATTTACAGGTCCAACCGAACGGGACAAAACTTTGGCACTACGGTTACAGGTTCGAGGCACGCCAGCGCCTGCTGTCCATTGGCACATATCCCACGGTAACACTGGCGGCAGCCCGTGAAGCGCACATGGAAGCCCGACGCAAGATAGTAGCAGGAATTAATCCGGCAGCGGAGAAGCAGGCACAGAAGCGCACGGCACAATGCACTACGTTCGAGGATGCGGTCCGGCTGTGGCTGCCGCACTGGAAAACACACAAGGCACCTCGCTATGTGAAGCAGATGGAGGCCCGCATAGACGGCGATATTCTCCCGGCAATCGGAAACAGACCGATACGTGAGATCGAAGCCCCGGAACTGGTGGCAATCTCCAAGGCAATCGAGGCCAGGGGCGCGCATGAACTCGCAAGACGGGCACTAGAGACCATTGGACAGGTATTTCGTTATGCAATCGCTAAAGGTCTGGCAACACGAAACCCCGCAACGGATGTAAAGCCCGCCGACGTGTTGAAGCCAGTCAAGATGAGGAATCACGCTAGAGTCGGCGCAAAGGAAATCCCAGCCCTGTCCAAAGCGATCCTAGAGTACAGTGGTGCGATAACGAGCTTGGCAATGCGCCTAATGGCTTACACCTTCGTAAGAACAGGTGAACTTGCAGGAGCACGTTGGGAAGAATTCACACTTGATGGTGACAGTCCGCGCTGGGACATACCAGCCGAACGCATGAAGATGGACACGCCGCACATCGTCCCGCTTTCACGTCAAGCTGTCAAAGTGCTTCGTACCGTGAAAAGGCTGACCGGCACTGGAGAGTACGTTTTCCCCGGCGCTGGTATCGCGAAACACATGAGCACCGGCACAATTCTCTTGGCTCTTGACCGGATGGGATACCGAGGAATAATGACTGGCCACGGTTTCAGGGGCATCGCGTCGACGCTGTTGCATGAAGCGGGCTTCGATGAAAAGTACATTGAGGCCCAACTAGCACACCAGAAGAGAAACAAGGCAGCAGCAGCGTACAACCACGCGGCCTATCTGGCGCAGCGCACGGGCATGATGCAAGCGTGGGCAGACATCTGGGACAATCTGACTAAGCAGAAGCATGAGGTTGCGGGCTGACTTTTTCGACTGCACCATCTGCAGACCTAAAGACGGGTCCAGGACTTCCAATGGAATCGAGCGAGCAATGCAGAGGAAATTCAGTAACGAATATCCAACGGACAAACGGATTGAAGAGATCTGGAATGCTTACAAGACTGGTAAGACCCAAGCTATCGCGGATGTTCTGCGCAGACGGGAAGCGGAAGAGAACACTCCAAATAGAAAATATTTGCTTTTTTGCCCGATGCCAACAATGAGCGTACCGACCTGATCTGGGCGGGCAATGCAATGATCGCGGCCCTCACCGGTTTCATGTTTGCCAGCCAAAGGATGATGGTCTATTCTTTCGTTACTCAAAACTTAGCGAAAGGATACCGTGTCAGAGACCGATCCGTCTGCCCGACTAGGCCGCTATATCCTCAGGCAGTTTCAGGGCGAGACTGTTCGAGCCACCGTTGCCGCCTGCGCCGCCGGTGGATCTGGCGGGGTTTCAGATTCTGCTGGAACAGGCCAATCAGGCCATTGGCAGGCTTGACGGTCTGGCTTCAATCCTGCCCGACCTATCGCTCCTCCTTTATACATACGTTCGCAAAGAGGCCGTGCTTTCGTCTCAGATCGAAGGCACGCAGTCATCGCTGTCCGATCTTCTGCTTTACGAGAATGATGAGGCGCCGGGAGTGCCCGTCGAGGAAGTGCAGGAGGTCTCGAACTATGTCGCAGCATTGAATCACGGACTGGAGCGAATCCGTTCCGGCTTCCCGCTGAGTCTGCGACTGATTAGGGAGATCCACGAAATCCTGCTCTCAAAGGGAAGAGGCAGCGGTAAGCAGCCCGGCGAGTTTCGTCGCAGCCAAAATTGGATTGGCGGCAGCCGCCCAGGGAATGCGGTCTTCGTACCGCCGCCACCGGAACTCCTGAAGGAGTGCCTCAGCCAATTCGAGCTATTTCTCCATGACGAGCAAACGGGATTGCCACTGCTCATTCGAGCGGGCTTAGTGCATGTGCAGTTTGAAACAATCCATTCGTTTCTGGACGGTAACGGAAGGCTCGGACGACTTCTCATTACCTTCTTGCTTTGTGCGGAGGGAGCACTGCGCGAGCCAATCCTCTATCTCAGCCTCTATTTCAAAACGAATCGGGCGGCATATTACGAATTCCTCGACCGAGTACGGACGAAGGGAGATTGGGAAGCCTGGCTTGATTTTTTCCTGATTGGAGTACGCGACACCGCTGACCAGGCTGCCAGCGCTGCGCGAGAGATACTGGACCTTTTCCAGAGCGATCAGAAGATAATCGAGACCCTCGGCAGACTCGCTGCTTCCGTGCTGCGTGTCTTCCAACACATGCAGCGAAACCCGATCATTGCGATTCCATCGACGGCAAAGCGCATTGGCATCTCCGCTCCGACCGTCGCGAAGTCACTGGGTCACATGATTGACCTCGGCATCCTCGAAGAGACCACTGGTCGCGAGCGGCGTCGCCTCTTCATCTATCGTCGATACCTTGACATCCTTAACGAAGGGACTGAGCCATCGCGTTAAAACAGAGATGCTATACGCATTAACTCGTCAAGCTAACATCTGCTAACCTGATGCGGTTGATCAACATCAGCCAGAAAACCTCACAAATAATCCACCCAGTGTGTCGAAATTATGGGACTGACACCATATCATGCGCGGTATTTTGCCCACGAGCTGACCAAAAGGTCCAGCTCTGCGTCAGTTGATAGTCTGACTTTGGCTCTGGCGGATGCCCAAGTTGACCTGAATCCACATCAGGTGGAAGCCGCACTTTTTGCGTTCCGGTCTCCTCTCTCCCGAGGCGCTATCCTTGCGGATGAAGTTGGCCTGGGCAAGACTATCGAAGCCGGTATTCTGCTTTCACAGCGTTGGGCCGAACGCCGCCGCAAATTGCTGGTCATCTGCCCCGCCAATCTTCGCAAGCAGTGGAGCCAGGAGCTTGATGAAAAGTTCTTTCTTCCGTCGGCGATCCTCGAAGCGAAAACCTTCAACGAAGAATTGAAGCGCGGCAACTTGAATCCCTTCGATAAAGAGCGGATTATCCTCTGCTCATATCAGTTCGCGCGCACGAAGCAACCGTACATCCGGCAAACTGCTTGGGATCTGGTTGTGGTGGACGAATCCCATCGTCTGCGCAATGTTTATAAGCCAACGAATAAAATCGCCAATGCTATCCGCGACGCCCTCTCCAGCCGCCAGAAAGTTCTTCTTACGGCAACGCCACTTCAAAACTCGCTTTTGGAGCTGTACGGCCTAGTCAGCATTGTGGATGAACATATTTTTGGCGACCTCAAGAGTTTCAAAGCTCAATTTTCGCGCCTCAACTCAGCCTCGCAACTGTCGGAGGAGATCCTGCTCGAGCGTGCAAAAGGCATCGCAGAGAATCCCACAGCGGAAGGCTATAGAAGCTTGAACAGGACACTTCGCAATTACAAAAAGGCGCAGAGCAATGATTACTCGGCCCTCAAGCTGCGAATTAAGCCAATCTGCCAACGTACCCTTCGCAAGCAGGTTCTTCATTACGTTTCGTTTACGAATCGACATGCCCTTGTACAGGAATTCTTTCCCAGTGTGGAAGAGCAGCGTCTCTACAATCTGGTTTCAGAATATCTGCAGAGCCCTACGCTATATGCCCTTCCGTCCAGCCAGCGTCAGTTGATGACGCTTATCCTGCGGAAGCTTCTGGCATCCTCCACCTACGCTATATCTGATACATTGCTTGGCCTTGCCAACAAATTGGAGGCAGCCGAGCGGACACAAGAGGCTCTTGCCGCGCCACCGCCCGCGATCGAGGAGCGTGTGGCAAGTGATTTCGAG
>JAJXZK010000048.1:0-68530 GCA_021780095.1 Acidobacteriota bacterium
ACACTGGGAACTTGTCCGTCTGAAAGTTCATAGAGGTAGCCGTGGCTTGATGCGTATTGAATATTGCGAACACTCAGTTCCTGTCGCAATCCGCCCCCGCTGGGAAGATCGAAAATAGGCCGCCCGGCCATCGCCATGTTCTCTATAATAGGCGAATACAAGGCGAACGGCGAGCGTTGCGCCTGGAGCCCTATGGATGCCCCAACGACACTGCGAAAAATCGTTCATGTTGACATGGACGCGTTCTATGCTTCGGTGGAACAACGAGATAATCCGAAACTTCTCGGTAAGCCGGTCGTGGTGGCCTGGCGGGGCAATCGATCCGTGGTCTGCGCCGCTTCTTACGAGGCCCGCCGTTACGGTATTCGGTCTGCGATGCCCGCCGTGCGCGCGGAGCGCTTGTGCCCGGAAGCGGTCTTTATTCCACCCGATTTCGTGCGATACAAAGCCGTATCGATTGCTGTGCGAGAAATCTTTCGGCAGCACACCGAACTCATCGAGCCGCTGTCTCTCGATGAAGCCTATCTCGACGTGACCGAGAACAAGATGCAGCTTCCCACTGCGACGCGCGTCGCGAAGATGATTCGCGAGCAGATACGCGAGGAGTTGAAGCTGACGGCATCTGCAGGCGTTGCGCCGAACAAATTCCTGGCGAAGATCGCCTCCGATTGGAAGAAACCAGATGGCCTGTTTGTCATTCAGCCGCATCAGGTCCAGACTTTTCTTCTCCCACTGCAAGTGGGCCGTATCCCAGGCGTGGGACGGGTGACAGAAAGTCGCATGAATGCAGTTGGAATCGCTACTGTCGGCGATCTGTACGCGCTTGAACTGTCGACTCTCGAACATCATTTTGGGAGTTACAGTCTCCGACTGTATCAACTCGCCCGAGGCATCGATGAAAATCCGGTGGTACCGAATCGCGTGAGTAAGTCGATTTCCGCCGAAGATACATTTCCGGAAGATATTCCCCTCGGGGACACGGAGCCGCAGATTCGCCGCTTGGCGGAGAAGGTCTGGAAAGCCTCGCACGGCAATGCGCGCTCCGCCAGGACCGTCGTTCTAAAGCTGAAGACGAAAGAGTTCACGAACCTTACGCGCAGCCTCACGCCGCCGGCTCCGCCGGCATCCTGCGAGGAACTTATATCGATCGCTCTCACCCTACGCGAACGGGTGGACGTGGCACAGAAGCAACTCTTCCGCCTGGTCGGGGTGGGTCTCAGCAATTTTCAAGCAGTCGACGAGCCAAGTTCATCTACATCTCCGAGCCTCGTGTTGAATGCCGAGGAGCAAACACACCGCGAAATGGAAGACTGAAATCCGCTCATGGTTTGCGGTGCGACGCCGTCGCGAGCACGATGTAACTCATTGCCGCAAGCCAGCGTGCAATGAGAGCGCTGTGGAAGGCTCCAAATTGCGCCATTCCCGTGGCGGCGCCAAAACTACAAGCAATACGCTTGGGCGCAATCGATTTGCGGCTTTGCTACTTGCGGTAAGGTTCTCAAGTTGGGACGATTCGCTTCGTGCCCTTCCAGGTCAGCATCGGCCAGAAAGTCAATCGCTGCTTCCTCCAGCGTTGCGCCTGTGCCGAAGATGTCACTGCCTTCTACCTCGACCCAGTAGACGCCATAACGCTTCCCCGTGGTGACGGCATGCTCACCGGCCAGCACGCGAACTTTATCCATCGGCGTAGGCTCGTGCTCCGCCAACACTTGTATTGGGCAAATCAGCAGTGCTGCAATCAATCCAGCTCGAATGATCCTCTCCATGTTTTCCCTCATTCTTCTGACCGAGAATGTTTCTGCGTCGTTCTTGCAAAGCTCACATCGATTCGATGCTCGCATCTGCCCAAACTGTGGTCTGACGTCCCCCATTTGGGCAACGCAACTATCCCTTTGCTCTGCCAATTGTAGCCGCGATCCAATGAACGGCAAGCGTCGATTTCCCGCCTCAGTCACGTTTCTCTGCGTCAAGCATGGTCCATTGGGCCGACAATTTCCTCTGCGAAATTACCGTCGTAATCCCTCAGGAGTCCTGGTTCTTCCACCCCTGTCGTTCGTAGCTTGAAGTGTCAGCGAGCGTGTCCTCGGACTGTTTACCGCGCCATCCGTATGGGACGAAACGGCGATTTCGTTCTCTCTCGATCGGCACGCAGGTGTCGCCCATACCGCCGCGCAACAACAAATCGTCCGCAAGGGTTCGCGCATAAAAATGCGCACCCGTTACCCGCGTAATACGCGACGTGGCGGTGCGCGTAATCAGATCCATCATTACTTATTTTGCGGAAAGAGCTCAAAAAGTTTTGCATCTCCAGATGATTTGGAGCTTCTGATGTACAAAGCCGTGGAACAGGCTTGTCGGGCGATCAGGCAACGCCCATGTGCCAATGAGCATACAGGTCGTCAAGGATTTTTTCCGCGATCAACCGCGAGACGCCTAGGGCGCATGCCTCGCCACCCAAAGAAGAAACCTTCAGTTCCACTTCGTTGGCAGACTTCTCCAGAGACCGTTGTTTAATGATGCGACGCAAAGGATCCGATAAGAGCTGCGGAACCGCGCGAAACAGCGCTCCACCGAAAATCATGACCTTCGGATTGAGGAGATTTACAAGGTCTGCCAGGCCAATCGCGATGTACGAAGCTGCTTTTTGCAGGACACGGAATGCAAGGCTGTCGTTCTCGGCCGCTGCCTGCGCGATCAGTTCGATGCTGATTCGATCCATGTCTCCGTCGGCGAGGTCCCGTATTTTGGAATCGATCCCTTGTCCCAGGGCGGTTCGCACTCCTTGAATAATCGCGGCACAGGAGGCCACGGTTTCAAGACAGCCGTTATTTCCGCAGGAACATAGCGGGCCATTCTCGTCCACAGTGATGTGACCGAATTCACCCGCTCTGCCCCCCGCGCCACGATAGAGTTTTCCGTCGAGAAAAATTCCAGCGCCGATTCCCATGCCGACGTCGATGTACAAGAAGTTGCTCAAATCTCTTCCCAGGCCAAAGCACCTTTCCGCCGTGGTTGCGGCCCGGACACTGTCCTCCAAAAGGCAGGGGACATTGAATTCATTTTGAAATATATCTCGCAGGGGAACGTTCTTCCACTCTGCCATTTGCCCAGGGCGTGGGTAGGAAAGCACCATCCCCGCGTCACTATCGATGACGCCGGAATGTGCGATGCCAATGCCCTTAATCGCGGTTGGCGCCAAGCCTGACTCTTGGATTGCCTGTCGGATGAAGCCAAATGTCTTGGTTACGACCCGCTCGCGGCCTTGGTGCATTTCTGTGCGAGTTTGAATTTTACATAGGATATTTCCATTGATGTCGGTGATGACGATGCGGAGGTAAAAGGAACCGAGATCGACCCCGACGAGATAGGCGGCATTTTTGCGAATTTCAAGGGGAACGGGTCTGCGTCCAAGATGGGACTTGGCGGGCTCCGCCTCGACAACTAATCCCTTCCCCATCAAGCGCTGCACAATGGTCGTAATCGAGGCGGGACTAAGGCCAGCCTGGCGCGCCAGCTCCAGCCGGGAATTATTCACTCCAGAATGAATCAGGTGGAGTAGGGCCAATTCCCGTTGCTCCAGTTTGTCCGACATCTCAGGGGGCGGCGCTTCTATGTCCATCATTGAAAGTGACCTGCTTCTTTCCAGTTTCTCGGTGCTTCCCTAAATACATTTTATTTTATTTTAAAATATAGAAGGTTTATTTTTGATAATGAAATAAATATCCGATAATTACTCGGAAATACGGCAACTTAGTTGACAGCGTCAATTAAATCTGAAACCGTATGCGAGGGAGATGTCCCCTGGAATGAGAGTCCCACAATGAACGTCGAGCCCGGTAAGAAGATCGTATCGTCGAAATACCAAAAGCTGGCAATCGACGGCGGGGTGCCCGTGCGCCGGGATCCACTTCCGTTGGAGTTTCCGGGCATTCATTACATGGACGACGAAGAGATCAACGCTGCACTGCGCGTCTTGCGGAGTCGGTCTCCTTTTCGTTATTACGGTGTCGATCTGCAGGGCGAAGTGCAGGCGTTCGAGACCGAATTCGCCGCGTTTCTGGGCGTTTCGCACTGTCTTGCGACCAACAGCGGAACAGGAGCGCTGCATACGGCTTTGGCCGCGCTTGGCGTTGGCCCAGGGCAAGAAGTGATTGTACCAGCGTATCTTTGGGTCTCTGTTGTGGCGGCAGTCGTCAACCTTGGCGCTATCCCCGTACTTGCGGATATCGATGATACGTTCTGCATGGATGCGGCCTCTTTGGAATTGAAGCTCACACCTCGAACTTCGGGGGTGATTTTCGTGCATATGAGTGGGGCGCCTGGCGACGTTGCGGCGATTCGTCAGGTAACGGAACGCCACGGACTGTTTTTGCTGGAAGACTGCGCGCAATGTGCAGGCGGCAGCATTGCCGGCAAGCGCGTCGGAACCTTCGGCGACATGGCTATTTTCAGTTTTCAAATGAACAAGAATATGACCAGCGGGGAGGGCGGCTGCCTGGTGACAAACGATGCGCGGCTGTACAACCGTGCTGTTGCCTGCCACGATACGGGGTACGCTCGCGGTTCCGACGGACGAGCTTTGTTTGAAGACCTGGACCTATGTTTGTGGGGGCGCGGGTACAGGCTCGACGAAATGCGCGCAGCAATTTTGCGAGTGCAGTTGAGAAAGCTGCCAACCGTCATCCAGCATATGAATCGAAGTAAATACCGAATTCGCCAGGCGGTGGAAGCGTATCCGGGGATTCATTTGCGCAAAATTGCCGATCCAAAAGGCGATACCGGCAGTTTTCTAGTGACCACCTATCCATCGCCCGAAATCGCCACGCGGATCAACCAGGCGCTGAGGGCGGAAGGAATCGTGACTCTGCCCCAGGGCGTGAATAACATTGTCATGACGCAATGGGGTCTTCACATTTACTACAACATTCCCAGCCTTGTACAAAAGACCGGAGTGGACACGAGAAATTCTCCGTGGTCGCTGGCTGAAAACAAGGATTCGCGCACGGAATACGGTAAAGGTACATGTCCGGTTGCTGACGGCCTGTTTGAACGAACCATTTTGCTGGCAATTCCTTCGTGTCTGACCGATCAGGATGAGCAAGACATCATCGACGCCTTCGACAAAGTCCTCACCAGCGATCACGACTGAGATCAGCTACGCCCACTGGGCTATCCGCAGCCCCCGCACCATGAAGGGATCGAATCGCGTCGTGTTTTGTCCGCCAGCCATGCCTCGAATTACTCTCAAGGGTGTCATGCGATTGCCCAGACAGCTTCATGTCGCGAGTGGGACGCAGCAGAGACATGCGCAACTCGCACGTTCCCTGCGGATGACGTGCGCAATAACCGCGATTTTATGTGCAGTGTTGGGGAGGAGCACTGGTGTGTCGGCACAGACAACCGCGGCCGACCCGGTGCTGGACTGGATGAATTCAATTGCGCAACAGCAATTGAGGCAGAGAGCGGAGGCGATCCGTGTGATCCACACGGTCGCAGAGGCGAACCGACGCAAGCAGATTGTTCATGCAAAACTTCTGCAAGATCTGGGCGGCCTTCCCAAGTACGACGGGCCATTGAATCCAAAAGTCACCGGCGAGATTCGAACAGACTCCTACACCATTGAGAAAGTGATCTATGAAAGTCTTCCTGGCTTCTATATCACTGCGAATGTCTATCGACCGAACAAGCCAGGTCGATATCCGGCCGTCCTGCTGCAAGCTGGCCATACCCAGGAAGGGAAGCCGGAGAACCAGCGACTCGCGGCCAACCTTGCGATGAAGGGGTTTGTCGTTTTGTGTTTTGATCCGATCGGTCAGGGCGAAAGAGTGCAGACCTACAGTAAGCAGATGGACGCGCCGCTGGCGGGATGGTCTGTTCCAGAGCACATTGAAATGGGAGCCCAGGCGCAATTGATTGGTGAAGGTTTGGCTCGCTATTTCATCTGGGATGCCATGCGCTCGCTTGACTATCTTGCCAGCCGGCCGGACGTGGATCCCACGCATATTGGAGCCGCCGGTTGCTCCGGCGGCGGCGCGCTGACAACGTTCGTGGGCGGTCTAGATCCAAGACTCAAAGTTGTCATTCCGGGTTGCTATCCAAGTTCGTTCCAGCTGCTGTTTCCAACTTCCGGCCCGGACGCAGAAATGGTGTTTCCGCATTTTCTGGCGAGTGGCTTGGATACATCTGATTTTGTGGAGCAGTCCGCACCGACGCCATGGCTTCTGCAATCGACTCAGCATGACGAATATCACTTCGCTCACCAAGGGGTTCAACTCGTGTATGAGGAAGCTCAAACATGGTATGAGCTTTACCAAGCACGGGAGAATGTAGGTTTCATGGTCGGGCCCGGTTCCCACGGGATGCCTCTCGTGAGCCGCGAGGCCGTCTATCAGTGGATGATTCGCTGGCTGAAAAACGGCGACGGAGATGCGCACGAACAGCCTGTGAAGATGTTCACCAACCATCAGTTGCTGGTGACGCCGACCGGAAATGTGGAGGACGAACCTGGCAGCAGAAAGCTCTACCAAATTTTGTTAGGAGACTTTCACGCCCGCCAGAAAAAGAGAACGATTCCAGAACTGATGTCCGAACTTCGAGATTTGAAAATCCCGACGGATGGATCTGCGCCGAAGGTGAGGATTCTGAAAGAAAGTGTTCGCTCGCACGGGCCAGGAGAGCGAATACAGTTCGAAAGCGATCCGGGAATCTGGTTGGATGCAACGCTGTATTTTCCATCCGCTGCGGGTCGAAAGCCAGCCGTACTGGTGATGAAAGGCAGCGAATTGTACGGCATGAAGCCTGCGGATTCGCTCGCAGAGCAAATGGCCGAACAGGGTCACGTCGTGTTGGAGATGGAGCCGCGCAGATCCACCTTGCCGAACCGTGAAGGCCCATACACTGGTGACTGGATGACCGACATACAGGCCAATCTGATCGGCCTGAATCTGCCGGCGTTGCGCGCGCATGACATTTTACGCGGCGTGGATTTGCTGCGGGCTCGTCCGGATGTGGATCCCCACTCGATTCGCGCCGCCGCTCGTGGCGTGGAGGGGATATGGCTTTTGCTCGCAGCTGCCGCAGACCCCCGAATCGGCGGAATCTGGCTGGACAGGACGCCGTACAGCTTACATGCGTCGCTGGAAAATTCTATGGCATCCGATTTATGGGACGCTGTCATTCCCAACTTTGTGCTGCATTGGGATCTTGACGATCTGGTGAAGGCGATGGGAAAGCGGCAGGTTTTGTGGACGGATCCCACCAACTGGATGCGCGGTGTCGTCACTCTTGGGCCTCCCTATCGGTATCGTTACATTTTGGGAGACACAACGGACTTGGCGAACGCCCAAGATGATGCGTACATTCAGGAGCTGCTGCGTTGATGAGTGGAGGCTGGATCACCCAACGTGATCGAGGAAATACTGCTGAATCTGCTGCAGCAGGCCATCATCGGCGGACTTCCAAACTTCTTCATTAAAGATCTCAACCTCGATGGGCCCGTCGTAGCCGGTTGCGTCGACCGCCTGGCGGAGGCTTCGCAATTCAATGACGCCGCGTCCCATCATCGCTCGACCCATCAGGATTCCAGGCAGAGGCACTGGCCAATCCGACACATGAAAGCCCACGATTTTTCCATGCGCACGCTCGATCTGCGGCATCACCTCTGGATCCCACCACACATGGAACGCATCGACCACAACCCCTGCGGCTGAGCTGTTCATCTGTTGGACAATATCGTTCGCTTGCTTCAGCGTAACCACGACGGAACGTTCCGCCGCGTACATGGGATGCAAGGGTTCGACGCCAAGGATGATGCCAGCTTTTTCCGCATCGGGTAACACTTCCATCAACCCGTCCAACACGGTGGCTCGCGCGTCTTGCAGCTTCTGCCCATTGGCTGGTCCCGCGACGATGACCAGGACCGGCGCGCCCAGGATGGCGGCTTCTTCAATCGCCACGCGGTTATCCGCAATGCGTTCGCGTCGCTCTTTCGCCGTCGGCGCCGAAAACCATCCACCCCGACATAGGCTCGAGACACGTAAACCCTGCCTGTGAATCATGGCGGCCGCTTTTGTGACGTCGCCGTCAAGTTTATGGCGCCAAACTGCGATGTAGGGGATCCCGCTGTGGGAACAATTGCGCACCACTTGTTCCAGCGACCAGGGATCGGCGGTGATCTGATTGAAGCTGAGACGTTGCAGCAGGCTCATGCGACACCCGCGAGCAGCAGGTAGTTTCGCATTCGTTCGGTCGCGAGTTCAGGATTGCGCAGGACCCCCGCTTTTTCCGCTAGAACGAACAATTCACATAAATGCGCTGTGGATCGTGCGCTCTCCAGGCCGCCAACCATGCGGAAGTGCGATTGAAAACCGTTCAAAAACGCCAGAAATACGACCCCGGTTTTATAGTGTTGTGTCGGGGAAGCGAAGATATGTTGTGAAAGCGGCACGGTAGGTGCGAGTAGCTCTTGGTAGCGGAAAACGTCACCTGCATCCAGCGCGGCCAGCGCCAGTGAAGCTGCAGGGGCAATCGCATCGAAAATCCCCAGTAAGGCGTCGCTGTGACCGTGATCGTCGCCCAGGATCAGGCGGTCATAGTTGAAGTCGTCCCCGGTATACATGCGCACGCCATCCGGAAGCGCACGACGCATGGAAATCTCCATCTCCGCATCAAGTAGAGAAACCTTGATGCCGTCGATTTTTTGCTTGTGAGCACGAATCACTGCTAGACAGTTGTCCATGGACGCGGTGATCGTGTCTCCGCCCCAATAGCCTTGCAGGGCTGGATCAAACATTGGTCCCAGCCAATGCAGAATGACGGGCTGCCGAACCTGGCGGAATACGGTCGCATATACCGATGCGTAATCGTCCGCGTCTCGCGCCACTGCGGCCAGGGCGCGACTCGCCATCAGGATAATGCGTCCATCCACAGCTTCAATGGCTTCACATTGCTGCAGGTAGGCGTTCGTCACGTCTTGTAACGCGAGATGTGGACTTGGCGGAAGGTGATCGGTGCCCGCCCCGCTTGCGACCACGGCTCCTCGCGCTTTCGCGGCTGCAGTACTCCGTTGGATTAATTCCAGCGCCAGCGGCCAATTCAATCCCATGCCGCGCTGGGCGGTATCCATCGCCTCGGCCACACCAAGCCCAAGCGACCAAAGGTATTCTCGATACGCCAGCGTCGCTTCCCAATCAATCGCAGGATGCGCCCACGGCTCCGACGTCCGTAGTGGGTCGAGCACGACATGGGCGGCCGCAAATGCGATCCGAGTAACGAACGATTTCCGAGCAGCGGGCACCACCGGCTCGCCTATCGGCGAGTAAGTGTAGATGGACCCGTCCGGTCGCACCAGTTTTAGGCCGTTCTTCAAGCTCATGCCCTCAGTTCCGGTACATCGATCCAGCGACGCTCCTGCCAGGACTTCAGTCCCAGCTCCGCCAACTGCACGCCACGGGCTCCTTCCACAAAGTCGTGCGGAAAGGGCGCATCTTCGGCGACGTGGCGGAGAAACATCTCCCACTGAACCTTGAAGCCGTTGTCGAATATCTGATTGTCCGGCACGTCCTGCCAGTGCTCGCGAAAGCGGAACGGGTTCTCGACATCTGGATTCCACACCGGTCGAGGCGTATTCACACGATGCTGGGTCCGACATTCCCGCAAGCCCGCGACTGCGCTCCCTAATGTTCCGTCCACCTGCAAGCTGAATAGTTCATCCCGATACACGCGAAAAGACCATGAGGAGTTGATCTGGGCAACGATTCCTCCCTCGAGCTCAAACGTTCCGTAGGCTGTGTCGTCGGCGGTGCACTTGTAGCGATTCCCCCCCTCATCGACACGCTCTGGAATCGTGGTGCCGCCCAGGCACTGCACAGCGCGCACTTTGCCAAACGTATGGTCCAGCACATACCGCCAATGGCAGAACATATCCACGATGATGCCGCCATCGTCCTGCTTGCGGTAGTTCCAGGAGGGCCGCTGCGCGGGTTGCCAATCGCCCTCGAAAACCCAATATCCGAACTCTCCGCGAACCGAAAGAATTCTTCCGAAGAAGGCGCTGTCGACCAAGCGCTTCAGTTTGCGCATGCCTGGCAGAAACAATTTGTCCTGCACCACCCCGTGCTTCACTCCCGCGGCTCTGGCCATGGCGGCCAGTCGCAGCGCTACAGCCGAATCGACGGCGAGAGGCTTCTCGCAATAAACGTGTTTTCCGGCAGCCATCGCCGCTTCAACGCTTGAGGCTCGCAGTGACGTCACCTGAGCGTCAAAGTAAATGGCATCGTCTGGATTGGCGAGCGCACCGCTCAGATCGGTGGTCCAGCGAGCCACTCCGTGATCTTTGGCAATCTGTTCAAGCTTGGCGGCATTCCGACCCACCAAGATTGGATCGGGCACAAGTCGAGTGCCATCGTTGAGTTCGACCCCGCCTTGATTCCGAATTGCCAAAATGGATCGAACCATGTGCTGGTTCAATCCCATGCGTCCAGTGACGCCGTTCATGATGATGCCGATTCGCTTCTCGTTCATTGCCTACTCCAGGACACTGTGTCCGCTTCAACATTATTCACTCTGCCAGGCCCGATGCTGGATTGGTTTCCGCATCCCGCAGAAAGCTGCGATTGTGGGCTTCCGGTCCAAACCAGAAGATCACGATCATCACTAGAGTGACGCCGCCCCCAAAAACGGTGAGCGCCCAGGGATACCCGACGTGCTCGCGCAGCATGAATTCTACTGCGGTCGCCGGAGCAGCCAGCAGCACGCCCAACTGATACACGACTCCGGGAAAAAGGCTGCGAACATCGTCCGGAGAAAGCTCTGTCAAGTGCGCGGGAATTACACCGAACGCACCCTGGACGCCCACCTGCATCACGAATGATCCGACCACGAGCACGCCTAGCGAGGTACCGAAAGCCCATGCCGGAATGGAGAGTAATGACACCACCAGCGCCATCATGATGGCTTTCCGCCGTCCCATTCCCTGGGACAGATGGCCGAAGAAAAGCGCACCGACGATGGCGCCAATGTTGTACACGATCGGAAGGCCGTATAAGGCTTTCATCCCGATGACTGTCTTTTCCGCGATGCCGGGGACGAACTTGAGGAAATCAGGATACAGATCCTGCGTGCCATGCGAAAGGCACAGGAGCACGCTCATCATCAACAACAGGTAGAAAAACATCGCTTTGTGATGAAGCAGGGAGATGAAGATATGCTTCATCGATGCGGGCCGATTTTGCTTCCAGGCCTCAGACTCCGGCGCGAACAGCGTCAGCGCGACGACCAGCAATGCGATCGGCGCGCCGATAAAAAAAACAGACCGCCAGCCGAACGCGGGAGCAATCGTCTGCATGGCCACAGAAGCCAGCAAATAGCCCATAGGATATCCGGCTTGGATCATGCCGGAGAGCACGCCTCGGAACCGGCGTGGCAAACTCTCCATGGCGTAGGACGCGCCTACGCCCCAATACCCGCCCATGCCGATGCCGTATAGCGCTCGAAAGAGCACGAACACCCAAAAGGTGGGCGCTAAACCTGTCAACACCGTGCACAGGGAGAAGTACAGCACGCAGAACATCAGGGGGCGTTTGCGTCCAAATCGGTCAGCCAGCGCACCGAAGACCAGCGCGCCCACCGGTCGCATTGCGAGGGTCAGCGTCAACGTATAAACGACCGAAGCCTTGGAGACGTGGAATCTCGTCGCCAGTGTGTCGAACAAAAACACAACAACGAAGAAGTCGAAGGCGTCCAGCACCCAACCCAGAAGGCCGGACGTGACGGCGAACTTCCAGCCCTTGATCTCCTGATCGCTGCCGGTGTGTGACCCGGTTACAAAGGCCATACTTTGTGCGCCATTTCCACAATCGTCTCCCGCCTGCCACGGTGAATGCAGTGATCTGTTCGGTGGAAAGATTCTATCGCCTTGTGTTCCAACGCGGATTGCGCAAGGACGTTATCGCGAGGGGGGAAGCGATTTCCAGTTCGTGTTGGGTGCATCCGGCAAACGACCCAGCATCCGATATATGTCGATCAGACCCTGATTTTCCATCTGCTCGCCTGCACCTACCTGAACCCATGTGGTCGCGCTCTGCGCACCATAGCCGCCTTCGACGGCAGCTTTGATGGTCGGAAAATATCCGTAATATCCGTTCGTGTATCCAAGGAAAAAGCAGTGCTGCACCGGACAGCGGGCTCGCATGTTCATTTGGAATTCTACGAATGGTTCTCCCGGCATTCCCAGGATTGCGATGTTTCGATCAATCATCGCCGTCGTCACCGGCAAATGCATTGTTTCCTCAATCGACGGTGCGAAGGTTTCAAACGCGATTGGATTGATTTCTCGCAACAGTTCCTGATGAAACTTTTCCGGGTTCCAGCGAAGTTTGAAAGCAAGCGAGTCCTCCGTGAAGTCGATGCTGGGATTGGGATCGGCGCTGGTTTGGATTCCCTTTGCCGTATTCGCGGCCGCTTCGCCTAAAGTTTGTCCCGCCCAATCTCGCCGTGCGATGGCGTCTTGTTTCATCGGCGTCGTGGCGTCGAAGACATTAATGTCACCCGGCGCTCCTTGAACAAAAAATGCCAACGGTTTGCCGCCGAATGCCTGCTCCACCACTTTGCACATGACACCTGGGAAATCCGCGGAGAAGCGTAAATTATCCGGCCCAAAGGTCACCGGATGCGTCGAGTAGTTCACCAATAGGGCCAACGGTTGTCCGTCCATTTGATCAATGCGCAGCACTGCAATCGTCGGATCCACAGGCCAAGTTGGCATCTGCGTCGTGTTCGACCAAAGCATTGTGACGCTGCCATCGGAATTGATCAGGCGACGGTTATATCCGATGTAGGTGTCGCCGTAGCCCACCCCTAATTTCACTGGCACAACATGTTGCGCTGCGTTGTGAATCGCTTGTTCAATTTTGCCAAGGTCCGCCGTCTCCCACGCCGGAGGTCCAGAGGGATAGTCGTCCAGGATCACGGGTCCGGCATGGGTATGTGTCGCCTGCACAATCACGTCGCCAATGCCAGTGTCCTTCTTCACAGCCTCGCGCAGTCTATCGAGCGAGGCGGGACCAAATGTCCTGCCAAGATCCAGGTCAACATACGCCAGCCGCTGATCTCCCGCCTCCAGCACCAGAACGCGGGCATACAACGGATCGAGAATCCCTTCGGCCCCCTTCAGACGATCGAAATATCCCCACATATGCACGCCCAGTGGCGGAGTGATGTCGACCCTGGCTACGCCAGCTTTCATGTCCGCCGCGCTCGCGTGAGCGCCAGAACATAGGATCAGCAGAGCGGCCACATGCGGAAGATAGTCACGGAACGAACGAAACTCTCGAGTCATAATCGATCCTCAATTAGTTATATTTGTAATAAATAAGCTCATCCAATCGAATATGGCGGGGCTATATATTCAGAAGATGAAGCTATTGGATATTTGAGCAGCTGTCAACGATTGAATTGATCGCAGTTGTGGCTGTCAGACATACCTCGGCATGACCTGATCAAAATTTATTATTGTTCCTTTCTAAAATACTTACGCGCGGCTAGAGTGCTACGAAAGCTTTTTCTATGCTTCTTCCAGATTGGCTGAATCTGCCTTGATAAGGAAGGAGGGGCAATGTCGCCAGAAGTGCTGGCTTCTGAACTGGGACAGTCGGAGCTGGCCAATGGACTCCATTTTAGCGCCTACCTAGTTCGCTGGCCGCCCTGTTGCAGGATGTAAGGGTGACGTCGACCACCTCTTTGGATTTCCGCGCGGAATTCTTTAACGCATTCAACCATGCACAGTTCCATGGCATTAGTTCTGTGGATGGGAACTTCAACGACGGCCCCGGAAACTTTGGCGGTATCTTCGGCGACAACGGCGGCCGCATTGGTCAACTGGCGGTGAAGTCCAATTTCTAGCCGTTGAACGAGATATGTCGAGCGATTTTCGTGGCTGCACTTGGTGCAGCCACCCGAGTTGGCTTCATCCTCAACTCTGGGAATGCCTGTTGTCGAATGATTTGGCTTTCGAAGTCAGTTATCGCCGAAGCGAGGCGGTCTGGAGGTATTTTCCGAGGGACAGGATTCTCCCACCGCGCAATGGCAGTTCGTTCCAACCCTCATTCAGTGTTAGCCTGCACGATAAGAAGAGTGGACACGAAATTGCGCGACATTTGCCCCGCAATGGAGCTGAGAGCGGAGCAGAGTGCAAGGTCTGCGCGATCCATCACTCTGGAGGAAACACGATGAAGGCGCTGGTGAAGAACCGTGATGAGCGTGGTCTGTGGATTGACGATGTGCCGAAGCCGCCAATTGGAATTAATGATGTGTTGATCAAGGTTCAGATGGCCGGCATTTGTGGAACTGATCTGCATATTTACGAGTGGGATAGTTGGGCGAGATCGACAGTTCAAGTGCCCACGGTGATTGGGCATGAATTCGTCGGGGAGATCGTGGATGTCGGATCGAACGTTACCGACTTCCGCCCGGGCATGATTGTCAGCGGGGAAGGCCACGTGGTGTGCGGGCGCTGTCGAAATTGCCTGGCGGGACGTCGTCATCTGTGCGCGCAAATCCGCGGGGTGGGCGTCAATCGGCCAGGTGCGTTTGCAGAGTACATCTCTCTACCGATGAGCAATATTTGGCGTCATCATCCGAACGTGTCGCTGGAGGTTGCTTCGATCTTCGATCCTTTCGGCAATGCGGTCCACACTGCCTTGTCATTTCCGGTTCTCGGCGAGGACGTGCTGATCACGGGAGCCGGGCCGATTGGACTGATGGCTGCAGCGGTCGCGCGCCATGCGGGAGCGAGATATATCGTCATCACCGACTTGAACCCGTTTCGTCTGGAATTGGCCAAAACCATGGGCGTCACGTTGGCCGTCGATCCAACCAAGAAGACTCTCGAGGAAGTTCAGAAAGAACTGGGCATGATGGAGGGTTTTGACGTCGGGCTTGAAATGTCAGGAAATCCGACAGCGTTTCGCGACATGCTTGCCAATATGAGCCATGGCGGCAAGATCGCGATGCTGGGTATCCCCAGCCAGGAGATCGCGATCGACTGGCACCGTGTGATTTTCAACATGCTGACGTTGAAAGGCATCTACGGCCGCGAGATGTACGAAACCTGGTACAAGATGACGGTGATGCTGGAGTCGGGTCTGGATATTCGACCCGTGATTACCCATCGCTTTCCATGGCAGGAATTCGAAAAGGGATTCGCAGTGATGAAGACCGGGGATTGCGGCAAGGTCATTCTGGACTGGAGGAATTAAAGTTCATGCATCGCTTGCTTGCGAGTTCGGTAGATTCTTCTCGTCGTTCCAGGAAGAGTTGCATGTTTCCGACTCGTGATCGTGCAATCGAGCATCTGCCCGCGAATCGGCACAAGAATCGATTGAAATCGTGCAGATCGCGAATCCTGTGCGTTTCACTCGCGACCTGCCTGGTTATGCATTGGGGTATAGCACGCGGCCAGTTCTCTACGAACCCCTCCGGCCAGGAATGGCATTCCTACGGGAATGACATGGGTGGGCAGCGATTCTCACCGCTGAAACAGATCAATCGAAGCAATGTGGACCAACTGCAGCGAGCTTGGACGTACAAGGTACAGGCGTTTCCGGGCAGCGGCGTTGTCGCGTTCGAAAGTACTCCGCTGATGGTGAACGATGTCCTGTACTTTGCGGTGCCAACCGGACAAGCCATCGCTGTTGACGCGGAAACCGGGAAGCAGCTCTGGGTCTTCAGTCCGTTCAGCGGAGTGTCTCAACCGCCGAATCCGGTTCCCAATCGTGGAGTGGCCTATTGGCCGGGCAGTTTAGCCGACGCGCGTAACGGCTCAGAAAAAAATATAGGAAGCCGAATTCTTTACGTCAGCTCGAATGCTCGCCTGTATGCGCTCGACTCTGCAACCGGGAAACCTTGCATGGATTTTGGCAGCGGTGGCTCGATCGATCTTCGCGCAGGCGTCGCCACGCAATGGCCCCAGCTGAAGTATGACGACACCTCTCCGCCGGTCATCTATAAGGATGTTGTCATTGTTGGATCGGAAGTCCAGGAATATCCTTCGATCGGGCCAAGCGGTGCGGTTCGAGCCTTCGATGTTAAAACCGGGAAACTGGTCTGGAGGTTTGATACGGTCCCAAAGCCTGGCGAGATTGGGCACGATACCTGGAATGGCGACGACTGGAAAGATCGCTCCGGCACCAATGCGTGGGGCCTGCTCAGCGTCGATGCCAAGAATGGACTGGTCTTTGTGCCGCTAGGGTCTCCCTCCTATGACTTTTATGGCGCGGACAGAAAGGGCAAAGATCTGTTTGGAGATTCACTGGTTGCTCTCAATGCCGAGACCGGCAAACTCGTTTGGTATTACCAGACCGTGCATCACGATCTTTGGGATTACGATCCCGCTGCGCAACCCGTTTTATTTTCTCTGCACCGGAACGGCCGTGAAATTCCTGCCGTTGCAGAGGTAACCAAGACGGGATTTGTCTTTGTCTTCGACCGTCTGACGGGCAAGACCCTGTTTCCCATTGAAGAACGCCCCGTCGCGCACAGTGACTTACCCGGAGAAGCAAGCTGGCCCACCCAACCTACGCCGGTGAAACTGCCGCCGTTGGCCACCACCTCGGTTACGCTCGCTGACATCACCACGGTTACCCCAGAATCACGTGAGGATTGCCTGCAGAAATTTGGGTCTGCACTTCCGGGACGAATCTTTAATCCCTGGGGATTGGATTTGAAACTGGAAATTCCGGGAACGTTAGGCGGCGGCAATTGGTCCGGCGCCTCGTTCGATCCCGCATCTGGCTACCTCTTCGTCAATATAAGCAATGTTGGAACGGTGGGCATGATGAAGCCGCAACCCGCCGGCTCACCTGAAGCCTATGCGTGGGGAAGTCCATGGGGCACCTATTCTCGCTTCTGGGACAGCCATCATTATCCGTGCCAACAACCGCCATGGGGAACACTGAGCGCAGTCAATCTGAACACAGGAAGCATTGCTTGGAGAGTGACCCTTGGAGTGGTGGACGAGCTCGCCGCAAAAGGGATTCCCAAAACTGGCATCTACAATCTGGGCGGTTCCATCGCGACCGATGGAGGGCTCGTCTTTATCGCCGCCACTTCCGATCACCGGCTTCGGGCCTTTGATGCGAAAACCGGAAAGGAACTTTGGGTCACCAAGCTTGAATCGGATGGTCACGCCACTCCGCTCACCTATCTTGGTCCTCAAACCAAAAAACAATTTGTGGTGATTGCCGTCGGTCCAGGCGGAAACTTTGGAGGTGGAAGATCTGGTCCGACGGCCTTGGCCGCGTACACCCTGTTTCCCAAAGGCCAGATCAGCCCTGCCGAAGCGAAATTGCAGACAGAGTTGAAGGCAATGCAAACCAGCAACGGGGGCCATGGAAGCGAACCGACAGACATTCACTCGTCGCTCCCTGCGCCGGTGCAGCCGATCGCGTTTAGCCATAGGCTCCATGTGACGACAGCCGGAATGAAGTGCGACGACTGCCACCATGTCTCCGCGGATGGCAAGCAGATGCAAATTCCGAATGTCGCCAATTGTATGACCTGTCATCAAGCCGTGATGACCACAAGTCCGGAAATTCAGAAATTGGCTCGCTTGCAAAAAGAACGCCAGCAGGTTCCTTGGATTCGGCTGTATCAGCTACCGCCGTTTGTCTTTTTCAGTCATCAAAAGCACATTGACGCGAATGTGAAATGCGCCGTGTGCCACGGCGATGTGCGCAACCAGATTGCCCTGAGGCAGGAAAAGGATATTTCGATGGCCTCGTGCGTCAACTGTCATCAACTCCGCAAAGCTTCCATCTCTTGCGGCCTCTGTCACGAAGTTGGGTATTGAATAAGATGACGGTGGATCGGCGAACAGTCTTGAAGGGTCTTGCCGCAGGTCTCATCGCGACCGGCGTTCCGGCCAATGCGGTTGCAACTGAAGAAGACCCCAGGCTCGATGGCTCCTTCCGAATATGGGATGCCCACAGCCACCTCGGAAGTCTCCCGGGGAACACGCCGGAAGAGCGCATGGCAGTCCTGGTTCGACACATGGACAGGCTGGGCATCGAGCGCCTTATTCTCTCCCAGGGGTACGAGGAATACGTCAGCCATGCGACGCCCGATCAGATTCGGATTGAAAACAATCGAGTGATGCGTGCGGTGAAGCATTTTCCCGATCGGGCCTACGGATCGCTGTACCTGAATCCCGAAAATGGCAAGTTCTGCTTGGAGGAATTCGATCGATGTATCCGGAATGGACCGATGGTCTGCATTGGTGAGATACAGACAGACGTTCTCTGCAGTTCTGCTGCGCTGGATCCGATTGTCGAACAGGCAATCTCAATGAATGTGCCGATCCTGCAACATACTTGGATCAAAACCTGGGCCAATCAGCCGGGAGAGTCGACCCCTTACGACGTGGTGGAACTTGCGAAGCGGCACCCCAACGCGAACATCATTTGCGGACACACGGGAGGAACTTGGGAGCTTGGCATCCGCATCATTCGCGCGACGAAAAACGTGTACGCAGATCTTGCGGGATCGGACCCAACGTCAGGATTCACGGAAATGGCGGTGCGAGAACTGGGAGCCGAGCGCGTGATTTACGGAAGCGATGTCGGCGGCCGTAGCTTTGCGTCTCAGGTCGCGAAAGTCCTGGGCGCCGAAATCTCCGATGGCGACAAGAAGCTCATTCTCGGAGGAAACATGCGGCGTCTTTTGCAACCGGTTCTGCAGGCGAAAGGTCTGGCGTCATGATCGATACGAATGTCGATTTATTTCGCTGGCCTTTTCGGCGCGTCATCGGTGACGATCCGGCCAGTCTGGTGACTCGCCTGAAGCAAAAAGGTGTCACGCAAGCATGGGCTGGGAGTTACGAAGCACTGCTTTGCCGTGATGTCGCCGGCGTCAATATAAGGTTAGCGACGGCGTGTCGCGAATCGGGGCCGAATTTTCTTGTCCCCTTCGGATGTGTCAATCCCAATGCCCCAGATTGGGAGGAAGACCTGCGGCGCTGTCATGAAGTGCATCGCATGCCGGGGATCCGCTTGTACCCGAACTACCATGGCTACACACTCGCGGATTCAGCCTTGGCCAGGTTGCTCTCCCTGGCCGCAACTCGCAAATTAGTAGTTCAGATTGCGCTGTCCATGGAAGATACGCGCACTCAGTTCCCGCTGATGCGAGTGCCCCCTGTCGATCCAGATCCGCTTGCCGATTTGCTCGCACGTTTACCTCAACTTCGCGTAGTGTTGCTCAACTCCGGAGGTTGGACCGGCGATGACGCCAGCGCGAGCATCGTGAAAATTACCAAGGCGCAGAATGCCTATTTCGATATCGCCATGGACGAAGGGGTGGGAGGGCTCGCCCAGTTGATCGCTGCCACTTCGCCGTCTCGTGTTGTTTTCGGTTCCCACTATCCGTTCTACTATTTTGAGGCTGCCGTATTGAAGGTTCGATCGGCCGATCTTCCCAGCGATCAGGAGCGGGCTCTGATTGAACGAAATGCAACATCACTACTGGGCGAGGCGTAGGGGTTCGTCTGATTCGCCGTTCTATAGAGGGTATTTTTGATGAAGACTCACAGATTCGCACCGGCAACGACATCGCTTTCACTGCTTACGGCGATCGCTTTCGTGGCCGCGACCGCAATCTGGTGCAATGGTAAGCGGCAGCCCGTGGTGAAAGCTGCGGGTCCAATCGTCACTCAAGTCCATGCCTATACCACGAGGTTCCCGCACACTGAAAGCCCCATCTCCGAAGGCGGCCGCTGGCTTGGAGGTAAGACAGTCGGGCTCGATTGGGGCGATATCTCAACAACTCCGGGGTTCGCGATCGGAAAGGCGGGGCCGAGACATTTTGCCGATGCAACCGCTTTGCTGAAAGGAAACTGGGGGCCCACACAATCGGCTGAGGCAGTGGTCGTCTCCAAGGACGTCTACAGTTACCCGGAGGTTTCGTTGCGCCTGCGATCTTCGCTTTCCGCGCATCGCTGCACCGGCTATGAAATCTCGAATTCGCTTAGAAAGGGTAAGTCGGCATATCTGATCATTGTCAGATGGAATGGACCTTTGGCCGACTTCACGTATCTAGTGCAGGTTGGGGGTGAAAAATACGGCGTCACCACCGGGGATGTAGTAAAGGCAACGATTGTAGGCAACCTAATCACAGCCTACAAGAACGGTATCGAACTGGCTCATGTTACAGACAACACCTATTCCACGGGGAGCCCTGGTATAGGTTTTAACGAAGGAATCAATGGAGAGTATGGAATTTCCCGTTTTGCCGTTACAGACGCTCCCATTCTCATGCAACCTCAGGGTCGACATGCATCTGGCGAATAATGGAATCATCGTCGCGCGAATCCGTCGCCTGAACATCACCCGCCACCGCTGGCGCTCGATCTGTCTCGTATGGACGCTTGCGTGCGCGTTTCCGCTTTTCGCGCAAAGCGACCGGATGAAGCACGAAAATGTGCAGCGTGGCCAGGCGAAATATCAGCAATCGTGTTCGATCTGCCATGGGACGGAAGCTATGGGCGGTGTGGGGCCAAACCTTGTGCAGTCTGCTCTAGTGCGCCACGATGAGAACGGCAATCTGATTTCGCCGGTGATTGAAGAGGGTCGCGCAGATAAAGGAATGCCGGCATTTCCGCTCATGACCGCTGGCGAAGTGTCGGATATTGTCGCGTTCCTGCACGCTCGGGTGCAGCTCGCCAGCGTGGTGTCGTCGGAGGGCCTAGCGGGTGGATATTCACTACAGCAGTTGCTGACTGGAAACGCCGATGCGGGCAAACAATATTTCAATGGGGCTGGGAAGTGCGCGGCGTGTCACTCACCTACCGGAAATCTAGCAGAGATCGCGAAGAAATATTCGCCGGCCGATCTGGAAGCGCGCTTCCTTTATCCCCCCGATGACTCCGTAACGGCCACTGTGGTGCTGACTTCCGGCAAGCAGATTCAGGGCAAGCTGCTTCATCTCGATGCTTTCTATGTCGCCATTCTGGATCAGCACGGATGGTATCGTTCCTGGCCGCTGCAACAGGCCAAGGTCCAGATCGAAGACCCGCTCGCGAAGCATCTGGAGCTACTCAGTCAATATACGGACAAGGACATTCATGACGTTTTTGCATATCTTGAAACGCTCAAGTAGAGCCCAGGCTGCAGTCCTTCTGCTACTGGCAAGTGCGAGCTCCGTGCTGGCGCAGAACTCCACCGTCACGGATTCCATCCAAACTGTCCACGGTTCGTGGCCTACGTTCAATGGCGATTATTCCGGCCGACGGTTCAGTCCCTTGACGCAGATTAATCAGACGAACGTCCAATCCTTAAAGCTGGCTTGGGCCTTTCAAACCCACGCGGCCGCATTGAAGGCGACACCGTTGGAGGTCGACGGAATCCTTTACTTCACCGTGCCGAATCGGGTATGGGCCATCGACGCAAAAACTGGAGAACAGATTTGGCAATTTCGTCGGGCTGCCGAAGGGGACGATCTTGGCCAGCGCGGAGTGGCCTTCTACAAGGGCAGAGTGTATTTCGGGACCACGGATGCGCATTTCTTTTGTCTCGACGCTCGCAATGGAAAGAAGATTTGGGAAGACACGGTAGCCGACGTCAAGTTCGGGTACTACATCAGCGCGGCTCCGTTGGTCGTTAATGGTCTGGTCGTTCTCGGCACTTCTGGGGATTCCGCCAATGTGCCGCACTTTGTCGAAGCTCTCGACTGGAAAACTGGAAAAATTATTTGGCAGACATTTACGGTTCCGAAGGCCGGCACGCCAGAAGCTCAAACCTGGCCGAATGAATATGCCATGCTGCACGGTGGCGGCCCCGCCTGGTTCACCGGGACCTATGATCCAGAGCTGAACTTGATCTACTGGGGAACCGGAAACCCGCATCCTGTGTTGGCAGGAGCGGGGCGCACCGGCGCCAACCTGTATACCTGCTCCATCCTTGCACTTAACGCGGATACCGGAAGGATCGTCTGGTATTTTCAGGCATCGCCGCACGACACACACGATTGGGATGCGGTGGAAACACCGGTTCTGTTCGATGCGGCGTTCCGTGGAAGGCCACGCAAGTTGTTGGCGCAGGCAAGCCGAAATGGCTATTTCTTTGTGCTCGATCGGGCGACAGGAAAAAATCTGCTCACCATCCCGTTCGGTGCCGCGAACTGGGCGAAGGGTGTGGATCCAAAAGGAAGTCCCATTCCAAATCCGGCGAAAGAACCGCAGCTGGACGGCACGCTGATCCGACTTGCCGAGGACGGTGGGACCAGTTGGATGTCGCCCAGTTTTGATCCGCAGACAGGCCTGTTCTACTTCAATGCATGGCGCGGCGATAGCTTTTGGTTTCTCAGCCCCGGCAGTCACCCTACAGACCATCAGGGCGGCGGCACGGTCCCCCTGGTTGCCAATTCCGTCCTGTTGGCCTTGGATTATCAGACCGGGAAAATACGATGGCAACGAGAGAGCGGCAAGGGTCTCGGCGGCGCAAGCATCTTGACCACGGCAGGACATCTGCTTTTCACCGCGGATGCCTCCGGCAATCTGTTGGCGCTCGACGCCGCAAACGGTCGCGCGCTATGGCACACTCGGCCCGGCGGTCTCGTGGACTACGCCGCGCCCATGACGTATCAGCTCGATGGAACGCAATATGTCGTGACCGGCGTCGATGGTGTCTTGTATGCCTGTAGTCTGACGGGCGGCTTGTAATTCGCAATGCAGATGTGGAGGAATCGATTCCAATGATGCTACGCAAACGAATCAGTTACCGGGTTCGATGGTCGGCATGGTTCATCCTGACGATCATTCTTTCTACGTCGTTCGCGCTTGCATCCGATCTGCGACTGGGAATCATTGGTACCGATACTTCCCATGTCATTGAATTCACCAAGCTGTTGAATGATCCTATTCAGCCTGGGCATGTGTCCGGCGCCGTTGTGGTTGCGGCATTCAAGGGGGGCAGCCCCGATATTCCCATCAGCCGCGATCGAGTCGATGGTTTCAGCCAGGAGCTGCAACAGAAATGGCATGTTCGCTTCGTTTCCCGCATTGGCGAACTGTGTCCATTGGTAGATGGAATCCTGCTGGAGAGCGTTGACGGGCGCGCACACCTCGATCAATTTTGTCAGGCTGTGGCATGTGGCAAGCCCGTGTACATTGACAAGCCGCTTGCTTCCACACTCGACGACGCGCGCCAGATCGCTGAGATCGCAGCCGCTCACCACGTCCCATGGTTTAGTTCATCCTCGCTTCGCTTCGGCCCGGTACAGGCGATGCGCTCGCCCGATATTTCCGGAGTGATGGTGTGGGGGCCGGGACCGTTCGAACCACTCCAGCAACTCGACCTGTCCTGGTATGCAATCCATTTGGTTGAAATTCTTTTTACGTTGATGGGGCCGAACGTCCAGCAGGTGACTCGCACCTACACTCCAGGCGCCGATGTCATCACCGGGATCTGGAAGAACGGTCGTGTCGGCACCGTTCGCGCCAATCGGCCCTACAGCACCTTCGGTGCAATCGTTTTTCGCGTCGATCAGAATGAGCCCACTCTATATAGCAATATCGAACCTGGATATTCTCCGATGTTGCGAGAAATTGTGAAGTTTATGCGAACGGGAGTGCCGCCGGTTTCGAATGACGAGACTTTGAAGATATACGAATTCATGGACGCGGCACAGCAAAGCCGAGAGCACGGCGGAGCACCAGTTCCGATTGCGCAGTGAAGGTTCCATCAGTTGCAACCCAGTAGTTCGAAAGTTGATGGCGCACATGGCAGCTTTCTACCGACAAACACGGTTGAAAAAGTTCGCGAGTGTTCTCGTCGTGGGGCTCGCCTTCCATTTCGTGTCGCTGTCGGCTCAAAATGCCGCTGCCGATGCAGCGTTGCAGGAGCAAGCGAAGAAAATGTATGCAGTCCAGTGCGCGCTCTGTCATGGAGCCGAAGCGCGCGGTGGCGAATATGGTCCGGCGCTCGCCCGGAACAGCGATCTGCGCGGTAAATCCGCCGGGTGGCTGCATGACGTGATCAAAAATGGGATTCCGTCGGGGGGTATGCCGGCGTTCAATCTTCCTCCCGCCGATCTCAACGCGCTTGCGTCCTGGATCGAATCGATGAACATTCCCGCCACCCAGAGCGCTGTACCTGGGAACCGTCTGGATGGCGAGCGATATTTCTTCGGTGTGGGAAAATGCGCCAGTTGCCACATGGTGGCGGGCAGGGGGTCTGTTTCCGGTCCGGATCTGTCGAGTATCTCCGGCGAGAGAACAGTTCAGGAGATTCGGGCGTCCTTGCTGGAGCCAAGCCACAACGTCGCTCCGGGCTATGAATCTATGACGGTGAAATTGCGAAACGGTCAGACGCTTCAAGGCTTCGCGCGAAGTCAGAGCAATTTCGAGATCACGCTACAAGACAGCACCGGAAACTTCCATCGGCTTCTACAAGATCAAATTCTCTCCGTTAGCAAAGATCCGAAGTCAACGATGCCGCCTGTACACGCCAGTCCAGAAGAGGTAGAGAATCTGATGGCGTATCTCACCGGACTGACGGGAGTCGAGCCCGAAAAAAATGCGACCGCGTCTCCTTCGACCGCCGGTGGGGTTACATTCGAAGACATCCTTCATCCTTCCCCTGGCGATTGGCTCACCTACAACGGTGGTCCGAGCGGAAATAGATATAGCAAATTGGCGCAGATCAACATTGCGAACGTATATCAGCTACAGCTGCGATGGATGTACACAGTGCCGCTGTGGAAGCAGTTCTATCCAGACACCTCGTATTACAGAGAAAATATGCAGTATTTCGGGCTGGAAACAACGCCGTTGGTTGTCGACGGAATTCTGTATGCAACCGGCCCGCAACAGGCATACGCGCTGGATGCTCGCACCGGCCAGCAAATATGGCTGTACAAGCGCAATCGCACGCCCGGAATCGTCGGCGATGCGGGGCTGGCCTCGAATCGCGGACTCGCCATTCTTGGAGACAAGGTTTTTATGGTGACGGATGACGCTCACATGATTGCGCTGAATCGGACAACCGGAAAGCCAGTGTGGGAAGTCGTAATGCCGGAGAAGCCCATGCACTATGGCGGTACGGTTGCGCCCCTTGTGGTGAAGAACATGGTGATTGGCGGCATCGCCGGCGGCGACTGGGGTGTGCGCGGATTCCTTGCGGCGTATCGAGCCTCTGACGGCAAACTTCTTTGGCGGCATTGGACTGTTCCAAAAAAGGGAGAGCCGGGTACAGAAACGTGGGGCGGTGATCCTCCCGAAACTGGCGGAGGCGCAACCTGGACCACCGGCTCCTACGATCCCGAGACCGACACGATCTACTGGGCCACAGGCAATCCCTATCCCGACGGCGACGGAAAACATCGGCCTGGAGATGACCTGTACACGAACTCCATCCTGGCGCTGAATCCGGATGACGGCAAGCTCAAGTGGTTTTATCAGGTGACGCCGCATGACGTGAAGGATTGGGACACCACCGCGCCGTTAGTGCTGGTGGATACCGTGTATCACGGAACGCCGCGGAAGTTGCTGATGCATGTTGATAAGAACGGGTTCTTTTATGTACTCGATCGCGTTAACGGTCACGTGCTGCTCGCCAAGCCCGCGGTTCGCGTGACGTGGGCTAGCGAGATTGCCCCCAATGGCCGTCCCCAGCGTGTGGACGACCATGGGATCGTTTGTCCGGCGGCCGGTTCCAATTGGAACGCCGCCGCCTACAGCCCCTTGACCCGCTTGTATTACGTGATGGTGACCGAAGAATGCAACGTGGACATGGCGGCTGACAACCAGAAATATCTGGATGAGCAAACTCCGAAGAAATTCCTGGAAGCGATCAACATTGAAGATGGGAAGATCGTCTGGAGAATCCCCCAACTCGGTCCTGCAGACGGCAAGCGTGATGCTGGGATATTGGCAACCGCGGGCGGTCTTTTGTTCTATGGCGACCCCACCGGCGATGTGGTTGCCGCCGATGCCCGCACCGGAAAACCCATTTGGCATTTCCCGACGAACGGAGAAAACAAAGCCTCGCCCATGACCTATACCGTGAATGGAAGGCAGTGTGTCGTGCTGGCCGTCGGACCAAATCTTCTCAGCTTCAGCCTTCCACCAAAGGAAGAAAAACCATGAAGAAAGCATTCTCAAGACGAGAATTTCTGCAAGCATCCTCGGCGACTGCGATGGCCGGAGCGGTGACGATGTCTGCGTGGCCCGCAATGCCGGTGGAGGCGGATCGGCGCCCACCCTTTCGCGGAACGCTCTGCTTGTTCTCTAAACCCGTTCCGCAAATCAGTTGGAGCGAGCTTGCGCAGAGCGCGAAGGCCGCCGGCTTCGGGGGAATCGATTTGACCGTTCGACCCGAAGGTCACGTTCTGCCCGAGCGTGCAACGACAGATCTTCCCAAAGCGGTCGCGGCGATCCGCGCCGAAGGTTTGGAAGTTCCCATGATCAGCACAGCCCTTGTCAGTGCTGCCGATCCCGCCGCCCAACCAATCCTTGAAACGGCGAGCAAGCTCAAAATTCCCTACGTCAAGCCGGGCTACTACTACTACAAATTCGTCAACGTTATTCAGGAGCGCGACCGGGCTGGCCGCAAATTTCGCGGGTTGGTGGAGCTTGCAGAGAAATATCAGATCCAGATCGGCTACCACAACCACACGGACTATATTGGGGCTGGGCTGTGGGACATAGCGCCCGTGATCGAGCCGCTCGATCCGCGCTGGTGCGGTTTTTATTTTGATTTGGGTCACGCTTCGGTGGATCTCGGCGAGAACGGCTGGAAGGTCGCGACCAATTTGGTGCTTCCACGATTGAAAATGGTGGGCGCCAAGGATTTCATCTGGAAAGAGCGGGGCCCGCGCCGGTGGCATGGGGAAACGTGTCCCATGGGGCAGGGAATCGTGCCGTGGAGGCAGTTCCTACACATTCTCGCGCAATCGAATTTTCACGGACCCATCTCGCTGCAGCAGGAATTCATGATCCCAGGAGTGACGGACGATCAAGGGATCGCAGTATCACGCGCTGCCGTTCCTCAGGTGATGGACTCCGCGAAAACAAATCTGGACTACCTGAAGTCACTGCTGCGCGACGCCTACCAGCAGATCTAGAGGTTTCACCACGGAGATAATTGTGGCCCCACATTCCGACATGACGCGAAGAAATTTCTTAAAGGCTGTCCCGGCAGGAGCACTCTGTCTATCACCTGTTACCTCAGCCCCACTTTTCGCTGTGTCAAGGCGCAGGTCGAGCGACATTCGCGTCAAGGAAATCCGTCTCAGCTATGAGAATTTCCCGTATCGCACTCCATATCAGTTCGGCGGCCGCAGCGTCGACCAGGTTACCTTGTTAAATGTCGACTGCACCGTAGAGACCGTGTCCGGGCACGTGGCTCATGGATTCGGCTCGATGCCGATGGGAAATGAATGGTCGTTTCCTTCGAAGACACTTTCCTACGACACAACGCTGCAGGCCATGAAGACGCTCGCCGAACGTATTCGGAAAATCACCGTAGCGAATACCGAGGCTGGTCATCCCATCGACATCAATTACACGCTCGAGCCTGAATATCTGAACGCCGCGGCCGACGTGACCCACACGATGAACCTCGATCAGCCCATCCCGAAGTTGTGCACCCTCGTGACCGCGAGCCCCTTTGATGCTGCCATTCATGATGCCTTCGGTAAGGCACAGGGACTGAACTGCTATCGAACCTATGGTCCCGAATTCATGTCAAATGACCTTGGACATTACCTTGCGCCGGAATTCAAAGGAAAATACCCCAGCCAATATCTTCTCCGCACCCCGCAGCCATGGTTGTGGTGCAATCACTCCGTCGGCGCCCAGGATCCCATTGACACGTCGGAGGTGAAGAAGCAACTGCACGACGGTCTTCCTCAGACGCTGGGTGGCTGGATGACTGCCGACGGGCTCACGCATCTCAAAATCAAACTCAACGGCAACGATCTCAAGGCGGATACAACGCGTGTACTGGATACCGACCGGGTGGCGACCGAGGTCGAGACCCGTCGCAGGGTGCCACGGTGGTATTACTCGCTGGACTTCAATGAGCAGTGTCCCGATGTTGAGTACATCCTTGAGTTCATTCGTCGGATCAAGAAGGGCTCCCCCGGTTGTTATGACCGCATTACGTTCATCGAGCAGCCGACTCGCCGTGACTTAGTGGCCACTCCGCAGCAATATCTTTTCCCTGTCTCCGCGCTCAAGCCAGTGGTAATGGATGAATCCCTAACTGGCTGGGATGCATTGCTGCGCGGCCGCCAAATAGGGTATACCGGTGTGGCGCTGAAAGCTTGCAAAGGTCAGAGCCAATCCGTGGTGCTGAATGCCGCGGCCCAGGAATTCAACATGTACATGACGGCGCAGGACCTGACCTGCCCCGGTGCCTCGCTCATCCAGTCTGCGGGCATCGCCGCGCACGTTTCCAAAATCGACACGCTGGAATCGAATGGGCGCGAATATGTTCCGTCGGCGAATCGGCCGTGGATCCAGAAATTTCCAGGACTGTTTCAAGTGCGGGATGGCAAGCTGCACACCGCAAATCTCAACGGTCCCGGATTGAGTGCCGTTTGATTGGAAGAATATTGGGGGCGCACCACCATGATTTCAATGAGGATGCAGAGAAATAATAGACGCATTCGCCGCTTCGACGGCAGCGCGGGGCCGAAGGGCAGGCGCCGACGCAGCACTCCCATGAGTTTTCGATTTGCCATGCATGGGTGCGCACTCGTCTTGTTTGTTGCCCTCGCAGGTTCATATCAGGTGGAAGCACAATCCGGCTCATCCACACCGATCTATCTGGATAAGACACAGCCGATCGAATCTCGGGTCGATGACCTGATGAAACGCATGACGCTGAAAGAAAAAGTAGGACAGCTGAACCTGCCTTGCGGCTATGTCGACGGGTTAGGAAAAACAATTCCAGAAAAGATGGAGTCGGCGCGCAAGTTTGCCGCCGGAACCTATACCAGTGAGATTGGCCCCGGCGCCGGCTTCTTCACCTTGGCCGATACCATCAAGCTGAACAATCTGCCGCAACAGGTGAAATATTTTAACGAGCTGCAAAAAATTGCCACCACACAAACGCGACTAAAGATTCCGCTGCTTCAGGATTAAGAAGGAACCCACGGCGCCATGTTCCCTGGAGCTACTGTTTTCCCGGAAGGTTTATCGATCGGCAGTACGTTTGATATGCCATTAGTGCAGTCCATCTATGCGGCCGCCGCACAGGAGGCGAGAGCAACCGGCATTCACGTCCTCTCGACTTTGGTGCTGGAAACCGATCGAGACCCGCGCATGGGTCGCAACATGGAAGGCTACACCGAAGACCCATATCTCGATTCGAGTATCGCAACCGGCATAGTGGAGGGCACGCAAGGGTCGAACATCGATGCCCCTGACAAAGTGGTGGCGTTGATGACGGATTTTCCGACACAGAGTGAGCCCGTCAGCGGAATGGAGCGCGGCGCGATCGAACTCTCCGAGCGATATATTCGCGAGAATTTTCTGCCTCCGTGGATTGCCGCCTTCAAAGCAGGCGCCCTGGGGGTGATGGCTGGTTATCCGGAAATTGAAGGCGTGCCGGAGCATGCATCGGAAAAGTGGAATACGCAAATTCTTCGCAACGAGCTTGCTTTTAAGGGAATTGTCGACAGTGAAGGAAACGGATTTGACACCTTACTCTACGAGCACATCGTTCCCACTCAAAAAGAGGCGGGCGCGCTTGCATTGCGTGCCGGCGTCGATCTCGACATCACGTATGAACCGGCCTACATGGGGCCACTGATTGAAAATGTCGAAGAAGGAAAGGTTCCTGAAGCCCTGGTTGATCGTGCCG
This sequence comes from Acidobacteriota bacterium, assembly GCA_021780095.1. Next base: position 29,859 of record JAJXZK010000048.1, read on the forward strand.
TCCGACGAGTGCTCGAACTGAAATTTCGTCTGGGGCTTTTTGACCATCCATATGTCGACCTGGCGCAGGCTGAACACGTGGTGCATTCCCAGGACCATCAGCAACTGGCGCTGCAGGCCGCACGTGAAGGTATCGTCCTACTGAAAAATCAGAACAATCTTCTGCCTCTTAAGAAGGACCTCAAATCTATTGCCGTCATTGGCCCCAACGCGGACGATCGATGGAATCAGCTGGGTGATTATTCGCCTTCCGAAGTGCCACAGAAGGTGATCACGGTGCTCGATGGCATCCGGCAAGCTGTTTCACCCGCGACGCCAGTAATGTACGTGAAGGGCTGCGAGGTCATCGGCGGCAAAGAAGACTTTACCATGGCGGTGGAGATTGCTCGTCGTGCCAGCGTGGCCGTTGTCGTCGTGGGTGAGCACCCGAATAACGGCGGCAAAGACAATGTTCCGCCGACCGATGGAGAAGCCTACGATGTGGCAAGCCTCGACCTAACGGGCGCGCAGCAAGCCTTAATCAAGGCTATTCATGCCACGGGCACGCCAGTTGTGCTGGTTCTTATCAATGGCCGACCGCTCTCGATTCCGTGGGCAGCAGCGCATATTCCCGCCATCGTTGAAGCGTGGGAACCGGGAGAGCGCGGCGGCCAGGCTGTGGCGGATGTTTTATTTGGGGACTACAACCCGAGTGGACGTTTGGCGATTACGATTCCTCGAAGCTCCGGCCAGCTTCCCGACTACTACAACTACAAACCATCGAAAGAATATTGGATCCAGCAGGCCTGGAGCCATGATGGCGGCTATGCCGACATGCCCGGCACACCGCTATATCCGTTTGGCTATGGATTGAGTTATTCCGACTTTACCTACACCAATTTGCGTATTAGTCCGCCGCAGATTTCTCCGCAGGAAAACGCCCAGATAAGCGTCGACGTCACAAATGTCGGCCGACTTTCTGGAGTGGAAACAGTCCAGCTGTACTTGCATGAACGCTACACGCCGGTAGCCATTCCGGTGAAGAACCTCCGCGGCTTTCAGCGCGTGACGCTCAATCCGGGTGAGACAAAGATGGTGACGATGAAACTCACGCCCGAGGACCTGATGCTGCTCGATAATGATATGCATTGGAAGGTGGTTCCGGGCACCTTTGACGTGATGGTCGGCAAATCGTCGGCGGATATCTTGCTGATGCGACCGCTCCTGGTGGAGGGACGCTAAGTCGCTGGTCGAACTTCGCCCTCGCCGAGGTGATAGCATATCGCTCGATGACGCCTTCCTTCCGATTCTTTCCGTTTCGAGCCTTTGCCGTTGCAGCGACGAGTTGCGCGCTGTGTGCGTCCGCCGTCCCTCCATCAATTATGGCGCAGGCAACTTCTAACCGTGCCGAGCCCGCGCAACATCAGGTCATCACCAATCTGTTGCAGGATCTCAGTCGCACGCGCGCACCGCGCCAGGCTGCGATTTCTCCGGATGGTCGAACTGTTGCCTGGGTTGCGCCCGCCGCGAATACGGGCGAACGCGTCAGTATTCGACCTCTGAATGGCAACGATGCGTCAACGATGTTGATTTCAGTGCCCAATTCAAATCCGCAAGTTCAACACACATGCAGCGAGAACAACATTGCATGGTCACCTGACAGTAAGAAGATCGCGTTTACGTCTGACTGCGCGACCCCTGGACAATCGCAGATCTTTGTTTCCGACGTGAGCCTAAACTCGACTGAAAGTTCAAATAAGGTTGCGGTGCCCCGGCGGTTGACCACCGTAAAGGGCTTTATCCATGACGTGACTTGGTCGCCCGATGGCGCCCGGATTGGTTTTCTATTTGTTGAGAACGCAACTCGGCCGCCCGGTGCCTTGGCTGCGATGAAGCCGGCCGTGGGTGTGATCAGTGCTCAAACATTGGCGGAAATTCAGAGAGTTGTGGTCATTGACGTTTCTGCAACGGCGGAAAGAATGCCGCAGGTCGTGCAGGTGACGCCCTCAAGTTTGCACGTTTACGACTATGACTGGTCGCCGAGCTCAAAGGAATTGGCGTACACAGCCGCGCCACCCCCAGGCGAGGACAACTGGTGGGTTGCGCAACTATACGTTCAAGCCATTGCCAATGGCACGCCGCGGTCCATCCTGAAACCAAACATGCAGATTGCCGAGCCTCGGTGGTCCCCTGACAGCCAAAACATCGTGTTCATCGGAGGCCTGATGAGCGATTACGGAGAAACCGGAGGCGACGTCTATATCGTTTCTTCTACAGGTGGCGACGTCAAGGATCTAACGCCCAACCGCAAGGCGAGTCCGGCGTGGCCCCACTGGATTGGTAACCGCAAACTCGGCTTCACTGAAGTTGTCGATGGAGAATGTCGATTCACTGTGATCGATCCGACGACCGGCTCCGAGGACGTATCGGACCAAGTCACCTTTCCCGCCACCATCGGTGCTGGGGTTCAGCGCCTGAGCTTATCTTTTTCCGGCGCCAAAAGAGCAACACCAGTGGCGGCGCTCATCAAGTCCAGTTTCAACGAGCCGCCCGAAGTATGGGCCGGCCCGCTGAATAAACTTTCCCAGATTACGCACCTGAATGACGGCTTGCATCGTGACTGGGGTCAGAGCCAAAGCGTGACCTGGAACAACGAAGGATTTCGCGTCCAGGGTTGGCTCATCTATCCGAAGAATTACGAGCCGCAGAAAAAATACCCATTGATTCTCTGGGTTCACGGAGGGCCAGCGAACCAGATGTTGTCCCACTGGCCGATCTCCACCTACAATCCTCCGATTGCATTTTCGACACTGAACTACTTCATATTGATGCCAAACCCGCGGGGCAGCTATGGCGAGGGAGAAGCCTTTACGGTGGCCAACCGCAAGGACTTTGGTTATGGAGATCTGCGCGACCTGCTGGCAGGAGTCGATGTTGTAACGAAGAAATTCCCCATTGATCCCCATCGTGTTGGCATCACCGGTTGGAGCTATGGCGGATTCATGACAATGTTCGCTGTTACCCAGACGCATCGCTTCCGCGCGGCGGTCGCCGGCGCAGGCATCTCTGACTGGAAGAGCTATTACGGGGAGAATTCCATCGACCAATGGATGATTCCGTTCTTCGGCGCCAGCGTGTACGATGACCCCGCGGTCTACGCAAAAAGTTCCGCGATCAATTTCATCAAGAATGCAACCACTCCGATGCTGATCGTCGTGGGCGACCGGGATGGAGAGTGTCCAGCGCCCCAGTCTTTCGAAATGTGGCACGCTCTGAACACCATGCACGTCCCCGTGAAACTTGTCGTATATCCCGATGAGGGCCACGGATTCTCGAATCCAAACGATGAACGTGACGTGTTGGAGAGAGCCATCCAGTGGTTTGACAAATACATGCCGCCCAATCAATTGGGAAATCAACCCGCGATGCGGCCGTAGAGTTCTTAGTCGGCGCTTGGGAACCCTTCTCGACTGATCAATCTAATCATTTTTCCTAGCGTGTGCGCGCTTCGGTCAATCATCTCGCATCCACTCGCAGGCCTTCTCCAATGCCATGCAAGGCGCTCGTCTGCGACGCCCAGTTTTTCTTGACAATCGAGCACTCCTAGTTAAACATTTAACCAATTCAAAACGCCGCTGCGCGCCCGCGAGTTCAATCGTTCGCTCTGCGCGGCTGGTCGCTCTGAGACTTCATGGCTTTTAGTTCAAGGCCGGGGCGGATGTCTTTGGGGGAACTGTAAGAAAACTTTACCCGGGGGGAACGCCATGATTCGCACCAGATTCCATGTATGGCATATCAGACATAAGCTTGTCCCGACAATAGCATCCGCCTCGCAACGTTTCCTCAGGGTAGGATGGTTCGTTCTTCTGCTGCTTTCGATTGTGCCGATGGCGACGGCGCAAGGGACCGGAAACATCTCGGGATATGTTCGTGACGCCTCTGGAGCGGCCGTGCCAGGCGCAACGGTAACTGCCGTCATGACCGAACAGCAGACCACTCGCACACAGCAGACAGACGCGCAGGGCTTCTATAACTTTATTGCGCTGCCTTCCGGCCATTACACGATCACTTTCTCTGCGAGCGGGTTTAAAAAAGAAATACGATCCGGCGTCGAGTTGACGGTGTCGCAGAACGCTCGAGCCGATGCGCAACTGACCGTTGGCGCCGTACAAACTGAGGTGAAGGTCTCCAGTACGGTCGCGTTGGTGGATACAACGTCGAACACTTTATCGGGGCTGGTGGATGATCGACGCGTAGTGGACCTGCCGCTGAATGGACGGAATGTTATGTCGTTGGCGGGCATTCTTCCAGGCGTTACAAACGTCAGCGCCCCCCAGACGCAGAGCGATGCTCGTGGTGGCCCGCAGATGGACGTCAATGGCAGCTTGCCCAACGCGACGGTGTACACGTTCGACGGAGCATTCTTCAACAATCCATCTCGCAATACCGGCATCAATTTTCCGCCGCCCGACGCCATCGCTCAATTCCGTATGCTGACCAGTAATTTTTCGGCCGAATACGGACATAATGCTGGCGCACAGATTGAAGTGGTTTCCAGAGCGGGAACCAATAAGTTCCACGGCGCCGCGTGGGAGTTTCTGCGAAACGCAGCCTTCAATGCGAAAGATTACTTTGCTCCCAATGTTCCCGCCGAAGTCCAGAATCAGTTTGGTGCGGCGCTCGGTGGCCCGATCCTCAAGGATAAGTTGTTTTTCTTTGCTTCCTATCAGGGACTTACGAATCATCAGCAAGCTGAAAGCGTTCAAGCAGTCGTCCCTAGTGCGGCGGCGCGAAGCGGCGACTTCACTGGAGCCAATCAGCTTTTCGATCCTACAGATCCTTTGACTGGGCTTCCGCTGACCGATGCCAATGGAAATCCCTGCGTAGCCGCAAACATCATCAACCCCAACTGCATTAGCCCAGTTGCGACCAATCTTCTCAAGTATGTCCCCAGCTCGGCAACCGGCACGGTCACGGCGCTGGCCGCGAGCCCAGTCCTTGACAACAATGGAAATATACGTGTCGATTGGAACCAGAGCTCGAAAGATTTGATTTACGGCCACTACTACCAGGACAATACGAGTTACTCATCACCCTTTGCGGGAGGTAACATTGTCGGGTACATGGGCCAGACTTACAATATCAAGCAACAAGATGGCGTCATCAACGACATCTACACCTTCAGCCCTAATATCATCAACCAAGCCATCTTTTCGGTGTTGAATTCGACGTCGAGCCAGTTGGAAAGCACAACGATTTCAAACCAGAGCCTTGGCATTAATCTGCCGAACTACCTCGAGGCGTACAATCCATCGGGCGCTGTTAACGTGAATGTAGGAAATGATTTCACCCTGGGCGGAGGCGCCATCGCAATCTTCTCCGGCCGGAATTACCAATATGCCGACAATCTTTCCTGGACCAAAGGCCGGCATAGCATGAAATTCGGCTTTGAGGTCCTCAAGCTTCACTTCTATCAGGCCTACATCTATCCGCCGAGCTTCTCTTTTACGGGCGCTCGGACACAAAACCCAAATCCCGGACCGAACAGTCCGCCCAGCGGCGATCCCGTCGCGGATTTTCTACTGGGAGCCTACAACACGACCACGGTTGCCTTCGGACTCGCGGTCAACGATAACCGGACCGCCTACAATTCCTTCTATGGGGAAGACTCCTGGCGTGTGAACCCACGTTTTACTCTGAATTATGGGTTGCGCTACGAACCTTTCCTGCCATGGAAGGCTGCTGGAAATAAGCTCACAACCGTCGAACCAGGGGTTCAATCCAAGGTCGACCCGACCGCGCCTCCGGGAATTGTGTTTCCGGGCGACCGTGGAATTACTGACGGCATCGCACCCGCAAGCCTCAGCAACTTTGCTCCTCGCGTCGGCTTTGCGTGGGACGTCTTTGGCGACGGACGAACGAGTGTTCGCGGTGGGTACGGAGTCTTCTATAACGCGATCAATGCGGACTCATTAGCCCAAATCAACGCGCCCTATGCCGGGACAGCAAACCCCTCGAACGGGGATATCGCGAATCCGTTTACTTCCGTCGGGCTGACAAATCCACCAACTACGCTCACGGGTCAATTCGGCTGCGTGCCAATTCCAACATACCCATACTACAGTTGCTCACTTTTCCCTTTGCCTTTAAGCGGCCTCTACATCAGCACGAAGCTTAAATTGCCTAGATATCAGCAGTATGATTTATCGGTGCAGCGACAGATCACCCCGAGTACCATGATCGAGATATCGTATGTAGGTAATACCGGGAGTCAAATCCCCGGGTATATTCCAAACAACCCAGCCAGGTTTATTACCGACCCAATTACCGGCGCTCCCCCCTCGGAAGGCAATGTGAATGACCGTGTTTTATATGAACCGGGGATATTGTCTTCCTCTGGGTATATCTACACCAACTATGCCCATAGCAACTACAATTCCCTGCAGATTCAAGGGACAAAACGTTTTGGGAATGGAGCAACCATCTTGGCTAACTACACCAGGGCAAGGTCGCTCGACTACATTTCAAATAATAACTCGAGCGGCAACATTCCAGACCCGTTTAACTTATCCAGGGCGTACGGGCCGTCCGACTTCGATCGACGCGATTCCTTTGTGATTTCGTGGCTGTATACGCTTCCGTTCCATTTCCATAACCCAATCGAGGAAAGCCTCTTAGGGGGTTGGACTGTGACGGCCATCCATACCGTAGAAAGCGGTCTTCCACTCACGTTCTACGCTGGCGAAGATGTTGCGGTGGATGGAACTTTCCCGTATCCAGGACAGTACGCTGAGTTGCAGCCTGGTGCGAGCGCCAGCACCATCAAGATCAGCCATCCTAGCCGAGCCGCAATGGTCAACGAATTCTTTAATACAGCCGCATTCGTCAACCCCAGCAATGAGCCGCTCGGAACCTACGGTAACTCAAGTAAAGGCATGATTAGCGGGCCTGCGTACGCCAACACGGACGCATCCATTCTGAAAGACTTTACATTGCCGGAGACATTTCGACTGCAGTTTAGGGCGGAGAGCTTCAACACTTTCAATCAAGTGAACTTCGCAAACCCAAATACATACGCAAACGCTGGGTCAGCATTTGGTCAGATCCAATCGACGGTAGCACAGACGGGTCGACAACTCCAACTTGCGTTAAAGCTTCTTTGGTAAGTGGGCTATACAGTGGAGAGGCACGTCACTCTCCACTGTATAGCTTTATTCTACGATGCGCCGCATAGGAATCGAAATCGCAGTAAAAAGCCGTCGTGACGTTGCCATGGCGCACGCGTAACAAGTACTGCTTGAGGAGATACAAATGAAGGCTTTGGTCATTGCGGCAATTGCCAGCGTATGTTGCTCGCTGACGTCGGCACAAACGGTGTCGCCGTTATTCGCTCGTGGTTACACAGTGATTCCCGAGCCGCAAAAGGTTTCTTTGGAGGCTTCCGACCTCACCTTTAACCAGTCCTGGCGGCTGAAACTCGAGAAGGGTGTGGCGAAAGACGATATTGCGGTGGACGCCCTGCGCGAAGATCTGGCCAGTAGATTGAACATACGGCTCGGCTCGGGCGATGCGGCAGGTGGAACCGTCACATTACGCATTCAGCCAGGCGAGGTTCAGATTGGTACGGCCCTGGATTCCGATAAGAAGTCGTTGGAGGAGGAAGCATATCGGATCGAGATGCATAAGGGAGCCATCGCGATTACGGCCAACGCGTCAACCGGACTGTTTTACGGAGTTGAAACGTTTGTGCAGTTGCTGCGTCGCGACATGGGATCACTTTGGTTCCCGGAAGGCACCATTGTGGATTGGCCAGATATGCAGCTGCGTCACATCTATTGGGATGATAACCACCACCTTGAGCATGTGGACGAATTAAAGCGCGATCTGCGACAGGCCGCGTTTTACAAAATCAACGGCTTTGTCATCAAGCTTGATGGCCACTTCCAATACAAAAGTGCGCCGGCGGTTGTAGAACCATACGCCCTGAGCCCAGCGGAGCTACAGGAGTTGACCAATTATGGCCTGCGTTACCACATACAGTTGATTCCTTATCTGGATGGGCCAGCCCACATATCCTTCATTCTTAAGCACCCGGAATACGAGAAGTTGCGGGAATATCCAGAGAGTAATTATGAAATCTGCTCCACGAATCCAGCTTCTTACAAGCTGCTGCAGGGCATGTATCAAGACTTGCTAGATGCCAACAAGGGAGTGAAATATTTCTACCTATCGACGGACGAGCCCTACTATCTCGGGCTCGCCCATAATTCGCAGTGTAATGAGGTAGATCTTGCGAAGCAGTTAGGCTCCGTAGGAAGGGTGTTCGCGAATTTTGTCGACAAAACGGGTGGCTACCTGCATGATCGCGGGCGAAATGTGATTTTCTGGGGCGAGTACCCCATGAAGCCCAGCGATCTGGCGTCCCTGCCGCCCTATGTCATCAACGGAGAAGTCTATGGCCCTGCGTACGACAAGGCATTCCATCAACATGGAATCCGCCAAATGATTTTCACCTCGACAGAAGGCGAAGAAAAGCTGTTTCCCGATTATTTCATCCTCCCTAAAAGCGATCGCCTGCACGGCGCATCGAACGATGAGTTCGAGGACAATCCAGGTCTGCCCCGGGTAGACGACATCATGAAAAAGATTTCTTTCGATTTGTCCCGCGTGAATACGAGCGTGATCGGGGAGGTGGACGCTGGCTGGGCAGATGAGGGCGTCCATCCGGAGACCTTTTGGCTAGGGTACATTGCGGGTGTAGCTGCGGGTTGGCATCCGGGCATGCCGAGCGCTCCGGAACTGTCGAGTGCGTTCTACTCGCTCTTCTATGGAGCGAAGGTCGTCAACATGGATCGCTTGTATCAGTTGATGAGCGAGCAGGCGCAATCATGGAATGACAGCTGGGACTCAATGGAATCGAAAGCGCGAAAGCCGATATGGGGATCGTCGTATGAAATCTTTAATCCGCCGCATCCAGCGCATGATCAGACATTGCCGCTGCCACCTGCTCCCGATAACACCCTGAATTATTCCTCGGCCTGGTCAACGCAAAATTCGCGACGAATTGCTCTAGCCTTGAAAGCTGAGCAGCAGAACCGAGTGTTACTTGGGTTGCTGCACGAAAATCTTCAGCGCGCGCAGTTCAATCGATATAACCTCCAGATCTATCTCACCATTGCGGACCTATGTCGGCAAAATCTGGCAATGATTGTCAGTATCCATCGAATGGACGTCGATCTCGCTGCCGCTTCTCAAGCGAAAGAGAAAGACCCAAAGGAGGCGATCAGCGAAATCGATAGTGCGCTGGACACCGCTACATCAATCTGGCAGCAGCGTAACCAGGTTCTGAAGAATTCAGTTGCAATCTGGGACGAGAGATGGTTCCCGCGGGTAGAAGAAGCGAATGGTCGCCGGTTCCTGCATGAACTGGATGATGTGAAGGATCATCTTCCTGATCGAACAACGGATATGTCCTACCTTGTCTATCGCGAAAAACTTCTTCCGTTTGGGGAGTGGGTCAAAGCCATCGCTGCAGCGCGCAACCTGTTCGCTGCGGCCCATAATTTACCGACCAGAAACTACCGGCTGGCATGGGACGATTTCAGTGCTGTGCCCGCCGTGTGTTCATCAGCGTCGGACCTGATGGCCAACCCGCAATTGCGACCGGCAGACGTCGATCAGGCGGCCACCTGCGGTATGGGCGAGTAGTTGAACATAGAAGTGATTCATCGATCCAACGGTGTCGCGGAAAGGCTCGCCGGATCGGATCTACGACGAGAACGCACGTCTGCGCGGGCTAGCGATCGGATGAAAGCTCTTGTTATTGGAACGATTTTCATTTGTCTGTGCTCAGCGGGAAATGCCCAGGCAGCCTCTGCACTCTTTGCTCGTGGGTACACCCTAGTTCCAGCACCGCAGAAGGTTGTTTTAACACAGCAAGATTTTGCTTTCGGTCACAATTGGCAACTCCGTTTAGACAAGAGCGTGTCCTCGAAGGATATCGCCGTGGAGTTGTTGCGCGACGACCTGGCTTCAAGATTTCATGTGACCCTTGTGAGATCCAGCGGGGCCAGCAATCTTGTGACCCTCTCGATTTCGCCCGGAAGTGTCACCGTCGGGGAGGCTCAGGACAGAGACAAAGCTGCGCTGGAGGAGCAGGCATATAGGCTAACACTTCGCCCCGGATCGATTGCCATTACGGCGAACGCGGCGGCTGGACTTTTCTACGGGGTGGAGACCCTGATTCAGCTTGCGAGGCCGACACGAGGCAATCTGCTGTTTCCGCAAGGCGAAATTGTGGATTGGCCGGACGTGAGGCTTCGCGAGATCTTTTGGGACGAGCTTAGGCATCTGGATCGTTTCGACGTTTTGGAGCAGGCTGTTCGACGCGCAGCCTTCTTCAAGGTAAACGCGATTGCTCTGCGGCTGAATGAACATTTTCAATACGCAAGCGCTCCCGAGTTAGTCGATCCGAATGCTCTATCCACAGTCCAGCTTCAATCCCTTACCAACTATGGACTGAGATATCACGTTCAGATCATTCCTTATCTGGATGGGCCGGCTCACGCGGCTTTTATTCTGGAGCGACAGAACTATAGGCATTTACGGGAGTTTCCAGACGTTGCCTTTGAGATGTGCTCTACCAACCCTGAGACCTACAAATTGCTCGAAGGCATGTATCAGGACCTGATAAACGCCAATCAAGGTGTGGAATATTTCCATCTTTCGACAGATGAAGCGTGGTTTGTTGGGAAGGCGGACAACAAACAATGCCACGAGGCTGACGCGGCGAGAGAAGCGCGAGGCGTCAGTAAGGTCTGGGTGGATTACACAAAGAAGACGTCGGCCTATTTGGTGAGCCGCAATCGCAAAGTTATTTTTTGGGGCGAAGATCCATTACAACCTGAAGACATACCGCTTTTGCCGCAGGGTCTAATCAATGGAGAAGTTTATAGCACAAGCTATAACAGAGCGTTCAAGGCTCGTGGAATTCCACAGATGATCTATACCAACTCGCAGCCCGACGATCCCCTGTTTCCTGCCACGGCAATTCTTTCCCCTCAGGACGAAGTCCACCCCCAAGCGGTACAGGATAGAACGGCGCAAGTCTTCAACGAGATTTCATTTACTTCAGCTCGCCAAGAAGCTGACATCATTGGGGCAGGTGTGTATGCATGGGGAGATCTTGGACCGCATCCGGAGACGTTCTGGCTGGGATACGCGGTTGGGGCTGCCGCGGCTTGGCACCCTGGATCAGGCAGTCCGCGTGAGTTGACGGAGAGTTTCTACCGGCTCTTTTATGGCCAGGGCGCAACGCAGATCGGGCAGCTTTATCGATGGATGAGCACACAGGCGCAGTTTTTTGCCACCAGCTGGGATAGTCGGCCATCGACGGACCTGCCTCTCATATTCGGTTATTCCTATGGAACTGGCCCGTTCGTTCCGCACGTCGATACACTTCCGCTACCGCCTTTGCCGACAGGCGAATATCTTCAGCTATCCGGTAATTGGGCTGCGGAGAATTCTCGCAGGGTGGAATTGGCGGAGAAATTCCTAGGGGAAAACGACGACTTGTTGGATCTGCTTTATGCAAATATTCCGGCGGTCCAGTTCAATCACTATAACCTTGAAGTCTATCTTTCCATTGCTCAGTTATGCCGGCAAAATCTACTGATGATAACAGGGCTGGGGGAGATCACCCATCAGCTTTCAACCGCTGAAGAAGAGGCTTCGAAGCTGCACTACTCCGCCGCCGTCGCAGCGCTTGACGCTTCGATCGATATTGCCGTACGCATTCGAGACGAGAGAAACCAAGCCCTTCAGGCGACCACAACAACCTGGTATGAGACCTGGTTCCCCAGGGATAAGGAGGGGAATGGACGCCATATCGCTCGCGATCCACAGCGGTTCGTAGATACCTCGACAAGTATAGACGCCCGCAGAAAGCAAGTAGGATTAAACTACCTCATCGACCGGGAATTCCTGCTGCCATTCGGGGATTGGGTCAACCAGCTGCAAGAAATAAGAAATCGCTATGCGGAAGCTCACAAGTTACCGCTTCGCATGGTTCATTTTGATTGGCAAGATAGCAAGACACTCCATAGCCAGGGAGTAAATCGTGAGCTATAGAAATAAGCTCGAAGCTACCGCCGATCAATTCAGCCTGACGTGGTGACATCTGCATTCCAGCACGACTACTTACTGTGCTCCGACGTGCGCGCCGTTTGTGGTGACGATTTGGCTCACACTTTGAGAGAGCACTAATCCTTTTGCATTGGCGAAAGACAGCAGGTTGTCCAACGTCGCCTCAGGGTGAATCGTATGCGGTGAAGTGACGCTGAACGCGGCCAGTGTCAATCCCAGATCAATGGCGGTGCTGATCGATCTCCTTCCCTCTGCGGCAGATCCTTTGTCCTCTGCGAACGGCATTCCCACGATCAATCCAGCAATCGTGCCAGCCAGCAATGCGTCGCCCGCTCCGGCAGTCGAAATCGCATTCATGGGAATGGCCGGGTGCTTCGACCAATGCCCGCTCTCAAAGGCATACGCTCCTCGCGAACCCGCACTCACAAGCATCTTCATCGATGGATTCATGGAGATCGCTATCTCGGAGCACGCATCGAGCAGTTGCGTTTCGCTTAGATCGCGCAGGCCGCTGCCAGCTAATTTCATTGCTTCTTCGCGATTGAGCGCCAGCAGATCCACATTCGCAAGTAGCTTCAACTCGACGGCAGATTTCAGCTCTTCCGATGCGAAGGATGCGACTCGATAAGTCGCGCAGTCGGTCGCCATGCGTAAGAACTCCTGGCGTTTATCGAATGGTACTTCCGGCAGGCAAAGGGCAATGCTGCGGCCTCCGGCCTTCTCCCATAGAACGCGACATTCGGCGAGCTGTTCCGCATCCAATCTGGAATTTGCCGAATTGGAAGCCGTGATATTGCCGCCCGTCCTATCGGGATAGAAAAATACCGTACTGAACATCGTGGGACTGTCGGGCTCAACGCGCACATAGCGGGTATCGATACCGGCATCCTTCATTTCGCAAAGTAACATGCTGCCAGCAGTATCGGCGCCGACATTGCCTACAGCAATCACTTCGAAGGTGCGGTGATCCCGGGTCAAGCCCAGTAGCGCGGCGATATAGTGTTCTACAATGTGGAGTTTGCAGTAGTCGCGGGCATCGACCACGGTCCCCATGCGGCTTTCATTCCTTCCCAGAGTATGATTTCCCTGCAGCGCAAAAATGATGCCCGTCCCAATCCCACCTATGCCGACTACCTGTGTAAACCCGGTTCGCGGGTCAGGCCGCAACCCCCGGATTGTCACAGTAACTCCCAATCCGGATTCTCACTGATCGGATGACGTGCGGTCTCACGTGTTGCGGTGATCCGCGCGTCGGGATGTAACTGCAACAGCGTGATTGGATATTCGACTACAGGTTCGCTGAATAATGCAACACGTAACGCCGTCTGCTTCCACGCGCCGGTATCGCTGTAGATGCGCACTTTTCTTGCTGACAAGCACTCTCGCATTCCTAGAGTGATCGACATCGGCGGAACAAATTGGTACGCCGCGCCGAACGTGCGTTGCGCCAGACTCAAAATAGTGTCGATGTTATTTTCTTGAATGCGAACAGTACTATTCGCCAGGTCATCGAGGCTGACATGATGAAAGGGATGGCGCCGCGCCTGGTTATATGCGACATGGCCGTCTTGACCCCAACCGCCGATCAAAATGTCAATCGGAGCCGCGCCAATCGCAACTTTCACCGCTTCCATCGTCGATGGCGAAAGCCAGTGCCGATTTCCTGCCGGAACAGCAAGGTCGGCCCGTATGTCGCCGTAAAAATGCCTCTCCATGAAGGTGCGGAAATTGTAAGGATGATTGATCGGCAGCAGTCGACCTTGCCAGTCCAGACATTCATCCATGTGAAATACTTCCAAGTTGTGGAGCGAAAGCCCGCGTACGTTTACAAGGTGAGCGAAAGGGGCGTACCAGCATCTTGGTCCGCAAGGGATGATGGCGCGTGTAGCCAGCCCTTTACGATTGTTCTCCTCGATGACTTCGGCCAGTTCTTCCGCCATCAGCTGGCTCATTTCCTCCGGGTCACGAACTTCTTGATATGGAATCCGAAGGTCGGGATGGCCCGTCAGCTTATCGCCAGGCACTTTGCACCAGTCCAACAGTTTTCTGGTATTCACGAAATCGTTACGATGTGTCATATTGGTTGGGCGCGCTTTCATCGAGCTATAGCTCGAGTACCTTGTAGATTTCAGTTCGCATTTCAACGATGAGCGACTGCTGCTTCTCAAACAGAGCCGTGTGAGTGGGGTCGTCGGCGAGCTTCCTTAGCGCGTCTTCCACATCCTGGAGCGAGGAAAACTCGCCTTCCCATATCAGCATGTTGGTTGGCTGGCCTTCCGACAACATTTGAGCCCGCCGGCCTTGCGGAAACTGCGGCGAGCAGCGCTCCAACGCCTGGAATTGTGCTTCCAACTCAAAAAATCTCTGAGCGGCAGACGGCTCAAACGTCTGCAGGAATCGCAAAAGATATGGCATCCCTCTTTCCTGGAATTGCCTTTCTTGTCTGAGATGGGACCCTCCCCGTCGATGGGTCTGCGGCATAGAACAGGGATCGGATTCACGGATCTCTAGGTTAAATGTTTAACTAGATTGAGATAAGTGTCAATAACAAATTCAATGCTGATCGAGGGAAAGATCGTCACCGTCAGCGAGCCTTCTGTGAAATGCGCGCCGTACTCTTGCGAATGATCAGGTGTGCCTCGATTGTCTTCTGCGTTATAGTACGACTTCCTGCGTTATGTGACGATAATTGCTTTTGCATGATTTCGGCGCTCAGCAATCCCTGCTCCTCCAGGTGTTGGCAAATTGTAGTGAGCGGAGGGTTATAGAATGCGGCCCCGGGAATATCGTCGAAGCCCACCACAGAGCAGTTCTCCGGTACCCGGCGACCCGCACTGCTCAGTGCGCCGATCGCTGCAAAGGCGGTCAGGTCGTCGAACGCAATGAGTCCGCTGAAGTGCTTTCCAGTTTGCATCAATTGCTGTGTAAGGTCGTAACCCTCTTCGTAACTCGAGTTGCTCCCTCGTATCTCCACAACCAGGGACCGATCAATCGGGATGCCTTTTTTCCGCGCGCACTCGCGAATTCCGGTCCATCGCGGAGCACTGTCTGTCATCGCCTTGGGGCCTTTGATCACAGCAAGGTGACGATGGCCAAGGGAGTAGAGATGCTCAACAGCCGCCCGGGTTCCCGCAGTGTTATCCACCGTTACCGAAGAATAGCGTTTGCCCTCCGGATGGCTACCGATAACAACGCACGGTATTTTGAATTGCGCGAGCGCCGTGGATAATCCCGTTCCTAACCGTACAGGGTTCGCGATTGCTATGATCCCTTCGACCCGGCGACCCATCAGCATTTGCAAGCATCGGTGCAGGCGCTTGGGAGTGTTTTGCAGGTCCGCCAAGACAGACATGTATCCCGCTGTTTCTAGGGAAGACTCGATCCCACGGATGACGAGACTGCAATATGGGTCGGTGATGTCAAACACAAGGACGCCTATGCTGTGGGTCCGCTTGCTTCGAAGAGAGCGCGCCTGGAGATCGGGAGAATAGCCAAGTTTGAGTGCGGTCTCTTGTACCAATCTTTGTGTCACGGGGGGAATCCTGCGCCCCGCTTGATTCAAAACCATGGATACTGTCGCCGTGGATAGTCCCGTTGCCTTTGCAATATCGCGAATCGTGATCACGCAGTCTTGCCCCCAGGTCGTAAAAGCGTCCCGTGGATAGATATACAGACTATCGTCTTTTCTGTCATCGAATTCTCGTGTTGTTGACGGCGGCCTGCACAGGAAGAGGGAGGGAAAGTCTGATCGGAAGCGCTCAGGGAGATAGAATGCTGATCGGGTGCGGGTCTCGGCGACTAGCCATGCAAGCCAGTGTTTCGGGCGATCATGTCCGAAGTCGCGAAGCCGTCTGTGAGATAGCTGCTTCTAGAATGTGCAATAGCGTTGTCGCCGCACGATAATAGGTTCGAGGTCCAATGTCGAATGACGCAGTCGCAAATTTCGATCGATCCTGCGCGAGTGCCTCGCCGCACCCTCGCAAGCGGGGCGCAGATTCCCGTTATCGGATTGGGCACGTTTGGTTCCGACAAGGTCAGTGCAACCGAGATCGCTGTTGCGGTGCTCGATGCGGCGAGGATCGGATATCGCCAGTATGACTGTGCCTCGGTCTACGGCAATGAAGCGCATATCGGCGAAGCACTCCAATCCGTGTGCAACGTCATTGCGCCGCGCGAAGAGCTCTGGATCACCTCTAAGCTATGGAACGACAAGCATGCTCCCAAGGATGTCGAGTCCTCATGCAGGCAGTCGCTCCGTGATCTGCGCCTCCAGTATCTCGATCTCTATCTTGTCCACTGGCCATTTCCCAACTATCATCCGCCCGGCTGCGATGTGGAGACACGAAGTCCAGAGGCTCGTCCGTACATTCACTCGGAATTCATGGAAACGTGGAGTGCGATGGAGAAGCTTGTGGATCTCGGATTGGTTCGTCACATCGGAACTTCAAATATGACGATTCCAAAACTCGAACTGCTGCTGAAGGATGCTCGGATTCGTCCCGCGTGCAATGAGATGGAGTTGCATCCGCACTTTCAGCAGACGGAATTTCTCCACTATCTCCTCGCAAAACGGATTCAGCCCATCGGATTTTGCCCGCTCGGTTCGCCTGGCCGCCCTGAAAGAGATCGAACGCCGACAGATACTTCTCCGCTCGACGATGCTGTGATTCGCGCCATTGCGGAAGATCATCGCGTCCACCCCGCTGAAGTTTGTCTCAAATGGGCGGTGCAGCGAGGGGAAGTGGCGATTCCGTTTTCCATCAACCCGCAAAACTATACAGCGAATCTGCGCGCAGTGGTGGATGATCCGCTGTCTCCCCAGGAAATGGAGAGAATTACCGCCCTGCATCGCAACTGCCGTTTGATCAAGGGACAGGTTTTTCTATGGAGGCAGAAGCAGTCCTGGCACGACCTTTGGGATGAGAATGGAACCATTACGCCGGCTTGACGAGGACAAAGGGGGGGATGTTGACGAGCGACATGCACGCGAAAGCGGAAGCTGAAATGCAAGGGGCTGTGCTTCCAGGTAACAGCACCGCGGAAATTCGATCCTATGCGGTCCCGGAGCCAGGATGGGGCCAGGTACTGCTGCGCATGAAGTCTTCGACCATCTGCGGCTCGGACATTCGCGCCATCTATCGTGAGCACCTGGGGAAAGGGCCTGAGGGGTACCAGGGTGTGATCGCGGGTCACGAGCCTTGCGGGCAGGTCGTACAGACGGGACCAGGCTGCAGGCGTTTTGCGGTTGGCGATCGCGCTATCGTGTATCACATTTCCGGGTGTGGTCTGTGCAACGACTGTCGCCGTGGTTATATGATTTCCTGCACCAGTGAGAAGTACCGGCGAGCCTACGGTTGGCAGCGGGACGGCGGCATGGCGGATTATCTCCTTGCAGAGGAGAAGGATCTGGTGTCGCTGCCGGATGCACTCTCCTATACGGATGGAGCGCAGGTCGCCTGCGGGTTTGGCACCGCATACGAAGGACTACAGAAAATTGGCGTCAGCGGGAATGATGCGGTACTCATCACTGGGCTCGGCCCGGTTGGCATGGCGACAGCGGCGCTCTGCCGTAAGCTTGGTGCAAATCGCATTTTTGGAATCGATCTTCTGCCGCAACGGCTGCATCTGGCGCGCGAGCTTGGATTGTGCGACGAGGTGGTTCCGTCAGGACCGAACAATGCCGCGGAAATATTGGCGCTGACCTCGGGCCGCGGAGTCGAGTGTGCTGTCGAATGTTCCGGTCATCCAGAAGCGCGGTCGACTGCAATCCGGGCCACCGGGCGCTGGGGTCGAATCGTTTTTCTCGGCGAAGGCGGAACGGTTCAATTTCAGCCATCCGCAGACTTGATGCATGAGCAAAAGACGATTTATGGTTCCTGGGTTACATCCATCTGGAGAATGGAAGAACTGGTTGAGCGTCTGGTGCGTTGGCGGCTTTTCCCGTCTAGCCTGGTCACTCATCGATTTCCCCTCGCTCGTGTCGGCGAAGCCTACGCCTTAATGGCCTCCGGACATTGTGGCAAGGTGGCGGTCTGTTTCGATGAAGAGGGGAGCTAGGCGTTGAGAGTGAATCCGCTCCTGGTTCCGATTCCTCTCAGAAATGATTGGCGAGGAGGCATGACCAGGGAATCGTAAGCGGACAGCCGACCCACCCTAGCATTCGGGACCGGTGCTGAGGCTTCAGTGCCGACCTGATACGAGTTAAAAGCTTTTGCGAATAGCGGTGCCCATCGCCGTTTCGCCAGTTCTCAAGGCAGTCGAGTCGGCGAAAAATAGGCCATCGATTTGTGCCTCATCAGGTCTTCGTGGGTGATGTGCTCACCGGTCCGAAAGACTGTGGCCAACAGCAGGCTGATATCGGATAAAACCGTCGCTCGTTCCATGTATTCGCTATCCAGCCTGATTTTATGTGGAACGATGTACTGCTGGTAGAAGCTCTCGATGCGCTCCGCCGGTACCTCAGATAAGATGCGCGCCTCGAAACGGAATGCGAGCGTCGCCGCCCCGGTGACTCCGGGACGACACGCCATGGCAGCGGGATCATGGTTCGGCAATTTTGGTCGTGGACCGACCAGGCTCATATCCCCTCGCAGCACGTTGTAGAGCTGAGGAAGTTCGTCCAACTTGAAGCGTCGCAGAACACGCCCAACAAGGGTGACTCTGGGATCGCCTTTCGCCGTATGCCCGGGACCAATAGCTTCAGAATTCTGCACCATCGTACGAAATTTGTAGATTGTGAATAACTTGCGATTCTGACCCACACGCTGTTGACGAAAAATCACCGGTCCTGGGGACGTCAGGCGAACGGCAATCGCAATTACTCCCAGAGCCGGAGCAACAAGAATCAGCCCCGGGATGATGCACAGCAAGTCAAAACACCGCTTCCAAGTCGAGGCGCACCAGGAACTAAGCCTGGAAGAGTGTATCTGCTGCTGCAAGGGCATATCGGTTCCCGACGCTCGACCTTGTGAAACCAGCCATGGGATTCGTCCTTGCGCAATCCCTGAGGGCGCGGCAGCAATATATTTTGACGTAGAGGGAAGATAGGGTTCGCTACTCACAGTCTGTGATCTCCGTATTCATCGAACAGACGTTCTTATAGGTTTAAGATTACTTGGAGTCTAGGTCGTTACATTATCAGATGGAAGCGCTCCATTTTTAATCAATCCAAGCCTATCTCATAACTGGCTGCGTACTGTTCGGTAGATGCAGCGGTAATCGGGGGCCCCAACTCATAGGTCGTCCGTATGGAACCAGGAACTACCGATCGAACGGGCACGGTTCCAGACGTACATCGAAGCGAATTATTGTTGCTTAAATTTACAACGTACATCGACGGCGATTCAAGGACATTCGACGCCTAAGAGAAGATCTTATTCTTCATTTTATTAAAATGAAACATAACGCTATAAGACGTTGGTAATCGTCGCGATAGACGAAGCAAACATGAGCAATGCCAACATCATGTATGATGCGCGCGGAATCGCAACATTTGGCGCAACCGATTTATTTTTTCGGCTTCCTCAGGATTTTCCATTCGGTGTTCATAGGCCGCTTGCAGAATTACCCAGAAAGTGGCAGTCATGACAGCCAGGATGAAGGCCAGCAGCGTCAGCAGCGTCCGCGGAGGCCAGGAGCGTCTCTCGGGAGCTAATGCCGGGTCAACCACTTGAATCATCTGACCCTGCTTGGCTTCGTCGACCTTGGCCATTTCGTATTGTCGGGTCATGAATTCAAACAGCGTTTCCTGGTAGCGCAAATCTCGCAGACGACGAAGATATTCCAGGCTGGCCGCCGGCACCTGAGAGGTTGGAGTCAGGACGTTCCCGTCCGTCGATACGGACTGGGGATGGCCTTTCTCAAAGTCCGCAAGCTGCGTCCGCAAGCCGGCAATTTGAGATTGCAAGGTGATGACTTCAGGATTTTGTTCTGTGGCGGAGGTGCGAAGCGCGCCCAACTCCACCTCGCTGGCAGAGATTTGAGCTCGCAACTGCATGATGGTAGCGATGACGGCCTGAGCTTGCCCTTGCGGCTGGATGATCCCGGTTTTTCTCTCGGTCTCTTCCAGGGCAACTTCCGCGTCCGCCAACTTCTCTTTCACCTGCATAACCTGCTGCTCAAAAAACATTCTTCGCTGGGCGGCTGATGTCACGGCCAGATGGGACATCAAATCGTGCAACTGATCGACGTATGCATTCGCCAACGCCGCTGCTCGTTTCGCGTCATGGTCCTCAACGGAGATGCTGATCAGAGAACTCTTTTCAGGCAGAATCTTTGTTTTCGACTTCAAGGTTTTGCGAGCATCGCTCAATCGCTTCGCTTTATAGACCTTCATCAGATCAAACCGTTGGATAATTCCATCCATGACATGCTCGCTTTGCAGCAGCCCTACGTATAGGTCGTCTGGATTCTTCAACCCCAGGGCGCTGGCCGCGCCACCGCCAGCCAGCGACGCAAGCCCACCCAACTGGCCTAGCATTGCCATCGCAGAACTTTCCTGCTGCTGGGGAGGCAACATGGTTGTTGTGGCCGTGTAGGTTACAGGCATAATGAGAACCACAATTGCTGTCAGCACAGCGACCGAGAAGCTGAACCCAAGGATGAACCGCTTTCGCGCCGCCAGAACCAGCGCGAGATCCAGCAGGTTCACGGAGTCTTCCGCATCGGATGCGACCCCCCGAAAAATTGTCGCGGAATCCGCTGGTTCCGCCCTGACAGGTTCCGCATTGGGGTCTGTTGAAATTGTCATGATGGCGCGCCTTACAACCCCAACAGCGTCAGCGCCGCAATGCCCAGGCCGAACTGAGAGAATACTGACGTCCAATCGCTCAGTCCGCGCAGGAACGTGGTTTTGTTGACGTTGGCCGGGACCACGATTGTATCTCCTGGATACGCGATCTTGCCGCCGAACTCATCCGTAAACAACGTCCCCCCGGCGGTTTGCTTGCTGATCACGGACCCATCGGCGCGGATCACAAACTCGTGGCGCTTATCGGCATTTCGTGTAGTCCCGCCCGCAACCTTCAAATAATCCTGAACGTGTTGTCCGTGCCGATATAAGAAGGAATTCTGATCGTAGACAGATCCCACTACATTCACCGTTGCAGGCACGACAGGCACGACAAACTGATCGCCGTCTTGTAGCGGCAGCTCCGGGACGGCGTCGACCCCGTGGCTATAGGGAGTCAGGTCTAGCACAATTCGTCCGCTCGCGCGCAACTTCCGCAACGTTGCTACCAGATCGCGCTGACTCTGCAAACTCGTTCCCAACGCCGCGGTCCCTATGGGATTTATGATCGAGCCGCTTGCATTGGCGGCTGAAAGTTCAATATCTCGCTCGAGCGAATTGGCATACTCGTTCAGTCGCGCCTGCTGCAGGCGCTGGGCCGACTCCCGCGAAAATTCCGAACCGTAGAGATACGCTTTGGGCGTCAACCCGCCCGCGCGCGCCACCACATCTCGCAATGTTTCGCCAGGTTCGACGCTATAGATCCCCGCATGGACGATCTCGCCCTGGAGGCTGACATATTTCACCTGTTGCGCTTGCGGCACCTGAATGTCCGCAGTTGAGAATACTGTCACAACATCGCCGGGCTTCAGTTCTAGATTCTGCGCCGAATCATGATCCAGGACAGCCTTTCCCAGGCTGAACGGTATCAGGGAGGTGGCCAATGTATGTGGGTCAGTTCGCTCAATGACGGCATAGCTCCAATCGATGCTGGGGGCAGTCCGAAGAACTTCATTCTTAATCGGAAACTGTCCCTGCGAAAATCGATCTCCAGGAGGAAAAAATCGAAGCTGTGGAGTCGAATCTGTCTTCTGGTTTTCGGCTTTGTTCTCCGGAGCGTTTATATCAGTCTTATTGTTAGAGGCACCGCCAGTAGGCTGGGTGGCTGCCAAGGAAAGGCTGGACGCTTCAGTTGCATTTGCTTCCGAAGTTTTTTCCGCCGGGTTTGGCAAGCTGGCATTATATGGAGAAAGCAGCGGCGTATATTCCGGAGCGGGCAGCCCGAGCGCGATTCTCCGGTGCCAATAGCCGCGCGTTTGCAGTGCATCCTTGTCTGGGATCAGATCTAGAATTCGCATTCCAGGTGTCCAGCGGTATCGTCCTGGATTGGCGACATTACCTCGCAGCGTCACTGTCCTGTCAAACTGCAGCAACATTGCCGGAATCCGGAGAATGTCACCTTCGCGGAGCGGGGTGCCCATGCCGGCTCCATCCAGCGCAAGCTGAACCGTCTGTCGCGTTCCGCCGCGGGTGGTCCGGTCCAACTCAGCCTCTTGCTTGGCCGCCATGGTGCTCAGGCCGCCGGCTAATGCGATGGCTTGCCCAGCCGTCTCCGTTCCTTTCAGTTCGTAGATCGCGGGCACATGGACGCTGCCGGCAATCGCTACCTCCGGTCCCACAGGGGGAATATAGATGACATCCCCAGGCAACAGCGCTGCGTCATGGGATTTATCGCCGTCAATCAAAAGATCGTAAAGATCGAACGTCGTCACAACCTTACCGTCGCGCCTCAATTCGATCCGCCGCATTGACCCTTGTTCGGAGGGGCCCCCAGAGGCAAATAGCGCGTTCACCAGAGTGCTGAGCGAGCTGAGAGTATAGCTGCCTGGCTGGCGAGCATTGCCGACGACGTAGATTTGGATGGAACGCAACTGGCCCATGTTGACGCTCACGTCGAAGTTGCGAAACACCCGTCCAAGCTGGTTCTTCAGATAGTCGTTGAGCTGCTGAAAGTGCAGGCCTGCCACCTCAATATTCCCCACCTGCGGAATGTACACATCCCCGGCGCGATCCACGGTCGCGTGAACGTTGAAGTTGACTTGCCCCCATACCCGGATGAGCAGTTGATCGCCGGTGCCAACGACATAATCTGAGGTGACCGGCGTACGATCGATGGGCGTGAATGCTGCTCCATTGCTGGAAAACAGGTTCGCCCCAAAGATCGGCAACACCGCTCCCACAGAGCCTGCCACCACCCGCTGAAACTCTGTCACTGGCTGGTTGCGCTGCATGCCAAAATATGGGTTGTACTGATTCGCTGGCGAGTTGCCAAACGGGACCTGATCAACGTAGGTCGGGACTCGTTGCGGGATTCCATTTCCTCGCATGGCCGAGGGTTGCTGCTGGACTCCGGCGCCGTACCCCCCTGAACCCATGCCGCCCGGAGCAAAACCGCCTTGTCCCATAGTCCCTGCTGTTGCGCCGTAGGGCTGCCCAGTTGAGTAGGGATTCAGTGATGTTCCGCTGCACTCCGGCGAAGACGCGCTCGCCGGGCTGGAACAGTCGGTGGTCTGTGGCGTCGAGCCTCCACCCTGAAACTGGGCGTTCGCCACCATCGAGCCGATACACAAAAGCGCTGCAACCAGGGAGAGAATTCTGCGTAGCATCTGAGGTAACTCTAGTGTAAATGGTGGGCTAGCCCAAATCATTTGCATGGTTGTAAAAGCCCAAGTTTCCCCGGTCATGCGCCCCTTTGGAAGCAACGGCATGCGAGGCACTCTCAAGAGGGTTTGGAATACCTGTCAAACCCTCCCAATCTCTGCACTTCGACGATACACGATCGGGTGTATTACGGTGCGATGTTGTCAGAAATCGTTGAAAAATCTATCCCATAAGCGGGCCGGTCAGGTCGACCGGGCGGAACCCAAGACATCGGCGCCCCCAATGATCGGAGAACCGTCCGTCCCACCCGACAACGTTACAATCTCCCTAGGAGCCATGGCATGCAACAGGGTCCAAGCCAGCGTTTTGAAGGCGGACGGCGTACCCGAAGAGACTGCGTCAAGGAAACTTCCGTTTCTGTGATTACTGCGGTATACAACGGAGAGAAATACATCGCGGGCTGCCTAGAAAGCGTTTTGCAGCAGGATTATCCCGACATTGAACACATTGTGCTGGATGGCGGATCGACTGATCAGACGGTCGACATACTACGCCAGTATGACGACAGAGTCGAGTATTGGGCGAGCGAACCTGACAATGGCGTTTATGATGCATGGAATAAGGGCCTAGCCGAAGCGCGAGGGAATTGGATATGCTTTCTCGGCGCGGATGATGAGTTTCTACCCGGCGCAATCAGCGCGTATATGAAAATGGCTCGCGACAATCCGCAAGCTGAGTATCTCAGCTCCCAAGTCGAATGGGTGCACGAATCTGGCTATTCACGCGTCATCGGAGAACCGTGGGACTGGAAGCGTTTTTCACGATTTATGTGTGTCGCCCACCCGGGAAGTATGCATCGCAGGAGCCTGTTTGATCGGCTGGGCTCTTATGATTGTACGTACCGACGAACGGCCGATTATGAGCTTCTGTTGCGTGCCAGAGGAGATTTGCAGGCCGCGTACCTACCGATCTCAACGGTCATGATGAGGGCCGGCGGTGTAAGCGATTCGACCTCAGCCTTGTCAGAAGCCATGCGAGCTAAAGTACTGGCAGGTGGACGTGGGTCGTGGCTGGCAGCTGCGGAGCGGCTGGTAGCCACTATCAAATTTTATGCGGCCTTATCTAGCCGTAAAACCTTAGCAAAAATTCAAACAAAATGGACTTAATACTTCTTCGAAACGGCAGATCTGGCCAAAGCTTGATTGTCAGAATAACCAACGATATTCCATAGATAGATCGCTTCCAAATATCATCTGACTACTATGCGAAAGTACATCTTGTATTCGACTATTCTGTCGCTTTTTCTAGATACTGTAATCGCTCGTACGTCACTATTCGACATCAAAACATTCTATTTCATTCTTGTGCTAAATTTTCCCTTTATTTTGTTGACCTGGGACCTGAAGCTCCCGAGGTTCTATATGGCTATTATAGGCTACGTCTGGGTTACTGGCCTGCTTGAGGTAGTGTTTGGACCCGACCGAGTTCCATTGTATTTGAAGGAGGTCTTTGGAATTACAATCACTTCTTTCTATTTCTATCTATTTTTTAAATATCAGAAGCGGTCAACAACAGAAATATTTGATCTTTATGCGAGAGCATCAGCCTGGGTAAGCCTGGTCGGAATATTCCTATCTTTGATTGAGAGCTTGGTGGCACATGCGTTTGTTCCGGTGAAAAGCATTCTTATTGAGCCGTCGGATTTTGCAATCGTGATGTTGCCAGCTTTCTACTACTATGCATCCATGGGAAAGGCTTGTGAGTATAGGTGGCGGATGTGGGTAATCCTTGCCTCAATTCTGTTGTCGGTTTCTTCTGTTGGCATGCTCGGTATTTTTCTCTCTGTCGCCCTATTGTTCGGCAGGAGGTCCTGGGGCCTATTTGTTTCAATACCGCTAGTTGGGGCTCTTTTCGTCGCTACCTACACGAGCAGTGAACATTTTCGCCTGCGGGTAAATGACACAGTGCAAAGCATATCCACTCTAGAGGTTCAGAATGCGAACGCAAGCACATACGCACTGGTTTCTAACGCTTATGTTGCAGCTCGTGCCTTACAGGAGAGGCCATTCTTCGGTTATGGGATTGGTGGGCATGTGGTGGCGCATTCGAAATATCTGGGCGATCTGCTGGGGCCTGTGGGGCTTACTGACGAGACCATTATCAATCTCAATGATCGCGACGCAAATTCGTTGTTCCTGAGGACGATGTCGGAATGTGGCATAATCGGAATCATTTTGATCGCGTCTTTTATCGTTAAATTTTGGACATCCGGTAATTCCGTCCAGGCAAATGTAAGCACGGCAATTTTTATTTATTTTTGTATGATCCTTCTTCGCTCCGGTAAGTGGTTCGATCCAGAAATATACTTTTTTGTTTGGATATATGTATTTACCTCCCACGACGCGGTCACTGTTGATGGCAAACGCGGTCACACTTGGGTTGCTGGCAGTATAAAAGTGCCACAGATTACTGTGAATTAGAGATCTAGTGATGAAAGCAAATAATCATACGCTGCTTGAAACGTACGGAATCTATGGGGGAATTCTCACATTCATAGATTTATTCTTGACAAAGCTTTCGTATCCTCAAGCGCGCCTGATGCGGAGGCCGGTTTATCTACGGGGGCGGAGGTGGATGCAGATTGGAAAAGGGTTTACGTGTGGGCCAGGTTTGAGGATGGATGCGTTTCCACAGTCCCTAACAAACGAGGCGCTGCTGCGAATTGGCTCCGATGTCCAGATGAATGACTATGTACATGTTGCGGCGGCGAAATCGGTGATTATAGGTGATCGCGTTTTAATTGCAAGCAAGGTGTTTATCAGTGACCATGACCATGGTTGCTACCGCCCCGGTTTATCACAGGACTCTCCACTTACCCCACCCTCTAAGCGCGCTCTCTACTGTTTGCCCGTAGTGATTGAGGACGATGTATGGATCGGCGAGTCTGCTGCGATATTACTCGGAGTTACGATAGGAAAGGGTTCTATCATCGGGGCGCACTCTACCATCACAAAAAATATTCCAGCATATTCCATCGCGGTTGGATCCCCTGCGAAAGTAGTGAAGCGATACAACTTTGAAACCAAAATGTGGGATAGGGTGTGAAGCCTAAGATCGTCCTTTCCGCTGTCAACCTATTCCAGGCTGGTCCGTTGTCCGTGTATCAGGATGCTCTTGCCGAGTTGGCGGGAACCTTCGCGGACCAGTACAACATTGTGGCCCTTGTGCATCGCAAGGATCTTTTTTCTGTTCCCGGCGTTGAATTTATCGAGTTTCCGAAGATCCGCGCGTCCTGGATCAGGCGCGTCAAGTTCGAGTACTACGATCTTTTTAAAATCAGTCAAACCCTGGATGCATATTTGTGGTTGTCGCTCCATGATATGACTCCTCGAGTTCGGGCGAAGATACAGGCTGTGTATTGTCATAATCCAGCTCCGTTTTCGCAGGTAAAACTGCGCGATGTATTTTACGACTGGAGATACTCTGCGTTCGCGCTGTTCTATCGACATCTGTATAGGCTCAATATTCACCGTAACAACTTTGTAATTGTGCAACAGGCATGGATGCGCGACCGTTTTCAAGAAATGTATAGCGTGAAGAATGTCATCGTCGCTCACCCGAAGACGGACGCCCCCTTGGCGCATTGCGCGAGGGCTCATGGGGAAAACTCTTTATCGAAGGAGAAATTCCAATTCTTTTACCCCGCATTTCCGCGAGTGTTCAAAAATATTGAACTTTTGCTGCAAGCCGCTGAAATTCTCAAACACGACGAGATTGAAATCTGGCTGACCTTTTCCGGAGAAACAGGCCGCTATGCCAGGAATCTGGCCAGGAAATGTCGCGATCTGCCCAATGTCAAACTTCTTGGGCGTCTGACGCGGGAGCAGGTATTTGCACGCTACGATGCCGCCGATTGTCTCGTATTTCCATCCCGATTGGAGACCTGGGGGCTTCCGCTTTCGGAGTTCAAGCGAACCGGCAAGCCCATGCTGGCAGCGGACCTGCCCTATGCCCGCGAGACAGTTGGAACGTACAAGAGTGTTCATTTCTTCGATCCAGAAAACCCGGAAGAGCTAGCATCCTTAATGAGAAGGATGTCGCTCGGCGACCTGAAGCCCACGCCCGCAACGGCAGTTGCCATAGCCTCGCCGTTTGCTAAAGGCTGGCGTGAGCTGTTCGATATTTTGCTCCACGCCGAATGTTCCTAGGGAGTCAGGTTGTCAGCGGATTGCTCGGTAATCTCGTTGGCACAGATATACTTGGGTTTGAATTCAAATGTGTCAGTCAACCGTCAGCATTGTCATCTACGAAAGTAGCGTCGCGCAAATCGATCGGCTTTTGCAGCATGTGCGGTGCGATACTTCAGTTCTACGCTGGGTGGTCGTCGACAACGGAAGTTCCGATGAAATCCGCGATGCTGTTCGGGGGATGGGAGGCATCTATGTGCGCCCCGGGAAGAATCTCGGGTTTGGCGGTGGGCACAACCTGGCGCTAAAGCAGCTTGCTGACGCCGATGCTCCATATCATCTGATCCTCAATCCAGACATCGTGTTCGATGGGAACGCTCTCGGCAGATTGGCTGATGTGATGGATTCCCATCCAGACGTGGGGCTGGTGATGCCCAAGGTCCTCTACCCTGACGGCAGGAATCAATATCTCTGCAAATTGCTTCCGGCGCCCATCGACCTTGTGTTGCGGCGGTTTCTTCCTGGCCCATGGAAAGCCCTTGCCCGAAAGCGGGCTGCATTGTACGAACTGCGCTTTCTCGATTGCGACGCTCCTGCATACGTCCCGTCGCTCTCGGGCTGTTTCATGTTTACGCGGCGCTCTGTGTTGGAGGCAGTGGGCGGTTTCGACGATAGATTTTTTCTCTATATGGAGGACGTAGACCTTTGTCGGCGAATGTTAGGCGCCTCTAGGCTGTTATATTGGCCGGGCGTCACCGTCGAGCATGTCCATCAGATGGGTTCGTATCGAAGCCGCAAGCTGCTGTTCCTTCATATCCGTTCTGCCATTCAGTACTTCAACAAATGGGGATGGATTCGGGACAGCACACGCGCCCAGATCAATCGCGCAACTCTAGCCTCTCGCGCACAGTCGCCTTCCAGTTGCGGGCAAGCCCTCAGCTAAACGCTTGTTCAGTCTCGACTGCAGACTTCTCCTTCGCGCACGCGCCTTTGCCTTTTCCAGTGTTCGTTCCACCGCCGATAGATTGACTTGTGTTTCCCGCATCTAGTGGACCTGACCGGCGGAATTCGCAAGAACGACGTCTGAAAGCACCGCTGAATCCACAGTGGCAGGAAGATGCGAGCAGAAACCGATGCCAACATAAAAAGGTCCATCGAAGTGCAATTGAATCGGTGGCCCGAACTGATGCATGGGCTCGCCCTTCAAACTGACAAAGATCGCGATCGCATCGCCGCGCTTCTCAATTCCAATGCGCTTAGCCATCACTCCCGCGAGCGTTCCTCCAAAGCGAAACTGCATATCCGTCATGTCCGCACCCCGGGTCGGACGCTCTGCCAGATGAATCATCCCCGTCCCGTGTTCGCCGGTCATTGCTTCCTTGGAGTCGTCCTCCAGATTCTGGCGAATCACCAACACAGCTTTGCGATCGCTATAGCCCTTCGGATCAGGGAACGTGGCATCGGCGGCCAGCGACACGTCGCCTGACATTTTCTTCCAGAGATAACGGAACTCGTCGCGAGAGTACCAGATGTTATAGCCGGCCGAAGTGAGGGTGTACTGCTTTGTCTCGGCGTTATAACTCGCGCTACCCGCCACAACTGCGGCGCCTATGTCGGATTGCCCTTGAAATATGCCAATCGGCGTATCGAAATTTTTGCTTGGCCGGTGGAAGTCCGCCGGCGGTGGAACCTGTTCGTGGGTATCGGAACCCGGTTGCGCCCAGTCTGGAACCGCCGGAGTTGTGCCGGAAGGTGCGGACGTCTGCCCATGCAGCAGTTGGGGTGCAGTCAATAGAATCAGGCCAAGCAGCGAAACTAGATAGCAGGATATCGGTATCGCACGAACGACGTAGTTATCCATAGCCAAGAACTGTATCACCCTCCCGGAAGTGCTGACTGGCGCACGGCGGTCGCCCATGCATTGTCCTGCGCGATGGATACGGCAGGCTGCAAATATCATCGACGCGTAGCTCGTGCCAAAATGGTACGTAAGCCATTATGTCAAACGAAATCATTCCAAATTCATCCGCCCCAGTTGAAGCCGATTCCGAATCCACCAATGAATCCTTCGGTGAGTTGCTTGCGCAATTTGAGCACAGCCATTCTCACAAAGCGGAAGGCGACACCAAGCAGTTGGAAGGTATTGTTGTCTCCGTCGACGCCGAATCTGTCTATCTGGATATCGGATTCAAAGCCGAGGGGATTCTGCCGCGGAACGCGTTCGAGAACAACGCGGAAGGCGTCATGTCTGGCGACAAATTTCCCGTCTCCGTGAAGGGCCGCAATCTCGAGGGCTACTACGAACTGTCGCGCCGACGGGTGACCCTCCCTACGGACTGGGCCTCGCTGGAGGAAGCCTTTGCGCAAAAATCTGCCGTCGTTGGAATCGTGACTGGCGTGGTCAAGGGCGGCCTCAACGTAGATGTTGGAGTGCGCGCCTTTATGCCCGCATCCCGCAGCGGCGTCCGCGATGCAGCAGAGATGGAAAAACTGGTCGGCCAGGAGATTACCTGCCGCATCACTAAGCTCGACGTGACGGATGAGGACGTTGTCGTCGACCGCCGCGCCATCCTCGAGGAGCAGGCCCTTTCCGTCCGCCATGACCGATACTCCGCTCTCAAGGAAGGCGATATCGTCAGCGGGCAAGTGCGCAGCCTCACCAGCTATGGTGCTTTTGTCGATATTGGCGGAATCGACGGCCTGCTGCACGTCAGCGATATTTCATGGAGCCGCGTCAATGCGCCGGAAGATGTGCTGACAGTGGGGCAACAACTCCAGCTCAAAGTCCTGAAGGTTGATCCGGAGAACAGCCGCATATCTCTTGGCCTAAAGCAGCTTCAGTCAGAACCCTGGGATACCGCGGCCGAGAAATACAAAGTTGGCCAGAGAATCACGGGGACGGTCACGCGTCTCATGGACTTCGGTGCCTTCGTCGAACTGGAGGCCGGAATCGAAGGCCTCATCCACGTTTCGGAAATGTCATGGCTGAAGAAAGTTCGCAAGCCCAGCGATGTTCTCAAAACGGGAGACACGGTGGATGCAATCGTCCTCTCGGTTAGCGCAGGCGATCGCCGTATTTCTCTTGGGCTCAAGCAGGCACTGGGTGATCCGTGGAAAGATGCCCTGCAGAAATTTCCTACGGGCTCAACCATTGAAGGTCCGGTGACGAAATTGATGAAGTTTGGCGCATTTGTGCAGATCACGGAAGGCGTCGAGGGGCTGGTTCACGTCAGCGAGATCAGCGCCGAGAAGCATATCGATCACCCACAGGATGTGTTGCGCGCCAGCCAGATTGTCAAAGCCCAGGTGCTCGCCGTAGATACGGAGAAGCGCCAGATCAAGCTGAGCATCAAGCAATTGGCTCCCACTGGCCTTGGCGAATATCTGGAGGAACACAATCAAGGGGACGTCGTGTCGGGTCGCGTGGTGGAGCAAGGTCCCGACTCGGCTGTCATCGAATTGGGCGATGGCATTCGCGCGAACTGCAGGCTGGCAGCGGCCGCTCCAACTTCAGAGAACAAGAGCAGCTCCGGGGCGGACCTGTCTTCCTTGACGTCTATGCTGCAGGCTCGCTGGAAGGGCGGCGTCGCTGCTTCCGCAAAGCAGGCCGAGGCGCTGGGAAAGGGTCAGATTCGCAGTTTTCGAATTGTGAAGCTAGATCGCGCGACCGAGAAGATTGAACTGGAGTTGGCCTGATCCATCGAGTCGCCCCGGTTCGGGCAGGGAAGGGAAGCAGCGACGGATCGCCTTCCAGCCGTCCAAATGCAAAAAGGCATGGCGGTTAGCCATGCCTTTTTGCGTGCGTCCCAAATTGCAGTTGCCGAAATCTAGAACATGTTCCATAGGAACTGGTTATAAACGTCGTGGTGGTATTGGACCTCCGGTACTTTGACAAAGGTTCCCAATAGCCGAGCACAACGGTCCGCCGCCGCCTGCTTCAGGTCTGCGTACCGTCCCTTCACATCCGCCCCAAGTAGCTTGGTAGTCCACGCGGAGCTACGGAAATCCTCGATGGCCGTGTAGACGTTGTCCGGAAGATATCGTTCGGCCTGGCGCAGGTTCTTCACGGTCGACTTGTTGCCTTGCAGTCCCGATCGGA
This sequence comes from Acidobacteriota bacterium, assembly GCA_021780095.1. The sequence continues at coordinate 61,656 of JAJXZK010000048.1, forward strand.
AAATTGAATACAGAACCATGTACGGGTTAGCATCCGGACTGACCGACCGAACCTCGATGCGGGCGCTCTTTTCGTTGCCGATCGGAATTCGAATCATCGAGCCGCGATCCACTGCCGAAGCCTTGATCTGGTTGGGAGCCTCGAAGTGCGGATCCAGTCGACGATAGGCATTCACGCTGGCATTCAGCAACAGACACAAGTCGTTTCCGTGCGTCAGGATGCGGTCAACGAAGTTCCAGGCGAAATCGCTCACTTTCTCTTCGCCCTTGGCGTCCCAGAACAGATTTTTTCCGTCTTTACTGATGGAGACGTTGGTATGCATGCCGCTGCCGTTCACGCCAACGACCGGCTTGGGCAGAAAGGACGCTGTCATTCCAAGGTTGGTCGCCACTTGGCGGCAGATCAGCTTGTACAGCTGGATTTGATCGGCTGCGGCCACCACCTCTCCATAGCTGTAGTTGATTTCAAATTGCGACGGCGCCACTTCCGGGTGATCCTTTTCATTCTCGAAACCCATGGCCCGCTGCACTTCTGCCGTGGTATCGATGAACGTGCGTAGCGGATCGCCCGGTAATGAGTGATAATAGCCGCCCGTGTTCACATACTCGAACTTGCCGGTCTGGTAATAATTCCGCTCGGCATCGACGCCCTGGAACAGGAAGCCTTCAATTTCATTGGCCGCATTCAAGGTATAACCGTCAGACTTGTACAGCTTGCTGGCAAACTGCTTCAGCTCTCCGCGGATGTCGGCGCTGTACGGCTTGCCGTTCTTGTCGATCACTTCGCCGAAGACAAGTACCTTGCCCGAACCGAACACATCGGCCGGTGCCCAGTAAAACGCACTCCAATCGATGCCGAGTCGCAAATCGCTTTCGCGCTGCGCGGTAAATCCACGAATCGAGGAGCCGTCGAAGGTTAGATTGTCCCAGCTCTTGACGAGGAATTTCTTGTCGTAATCGAGCATGTGCAGGCGCCCTTCAAGATCGCTGAACAGCACGGTCACAGCCTTGATCCGCTTTTCGTCCGTCAGGTATTTCAGTCGCTGTTCCTGGATCTTGTGGGCGGCAACGCGGTTCTTCCGCTGTTCCTTGGCCTCCAGATTCAAATCCTCCAGCTCCCCGTATGAGAGCGCAAGAAAATCCCGCAATTCACTTGACATACCTTCTCCTGTAAAACTGATTTCGAATCAGAATTGACTTTGTAATTGTTGAGCTTCGGAGTCACTAGGCAATATGGGAACAGTCTTCTCCGGCTTTATATAGATTACGTCGTCATCCCTGCAATCGGAAATAGATTCCGGTTATCCAGTCCATAGTTTTTCTTTATTTGCGCCAGTATGGCGCCGTAAGCGAATCCAACAATGCGGGTTGCTCCAGAAATCACGCGTCTGGATCGAAAAAATAACCTCCGCCTGGATCTTTGAACTATGATGGGCAGCATGATGCGAATCTCGTCGATCCTGCGCCGCTCTTTTCTCGTCGTCCTGGCCTTCTGCGTTGTGGGCTGCCTCCCATCCGTGCAGGTTGCGGGTGCACAGTCCTCGGCTCCAGCGCAAGCGAAGATTCTGTCGCCACAGGATATCGGCGCTCTGATGCCGCCCTCCGTATTTTTTCGTGGGCAGACCGCCACCGTACAGTTGCGGAACACCTTTGGCCTGCGTCTCGCAAACGGCGCGGTGGTGCTGGCGGGATTGGTGGACAATTCCGGATATGCGACCGCGCTTCAGCAGAAATATCAGGGTTACTTGCTCAGCGAAACCGCATTGACGATCAATGGACAAGCGCTGCCGCCAGGAGCCTACGGATTCGGGTTTGTCGCGAACGATGCCTTTATCGTCATGGACTTGGGAGCGCATCAAGTATTCAAGGTCACATCCAAAGCGGACTCGACCATGGTGCATCCGCGGCCTTTAATGATTGTCGCAGGCCTCCACCCGGGCAACTTTCGCCTGTATGAAGGCCGCAGGTATGTCTCCATCCATCTGAAGTAGTCACTCGCAAAGCGCGGTTTATCTTCCGTCTTCGGCCGCGTTAATCGGTCCCTCCTCGGTGTGTCCGGCAGTCGCGAGCCCTTGAGTGGTTCGTCCACGTGTGCGGCCCAGCACCGTATTGACGCCTTCCAAATCCCCAGGCTGCCTTGGCAAATATGCGTCCGCAATCACTGCGGCCAATCGCCTGCGGGCTCGCCTCCGGAATGAACCCTCCCTATCTGGGCTATTAAAACGATTCTATAGATCTCCGAAGGCCCGCTGGGGCATAAGAATTGAGCCGCAACCGTCAATCGATTGAATGCTTGACTTTTCGATTCACAAAAGAGTACAAGGTCTTGCAGCATCCATGTGTGCGACTCACAGTGGTGGAAATCGTGACGGGAAATCGCACATGCTCGGTCGGTCCAGGGCTCACGGGCGACAACTGTTCCGGGACATCCAACGGAATAAGCCTTCGAGTATTGAAACAATTGAATGAACAAGTGGCACGTCTTATGAAACGCGCGAACCATCTGCTCCCGGCTGCAAGTGCGGGCTCGGCGGGGCGGCGCACAAGCCGTCCTCATTTTCATCACGATTACAAAAACATTGAACTGTTTCTTTCTGGAGGCTCGTATGCGCAACTTCATGCGCTGTTCTCTCGCGCTCGCAATTTTTCTATTGGGGAATCGGGCTTTCGCCCAAAATACAAACTCGGGTACCATTCGCGGCACGGTCATGGACGCGACTGGAGCTGTACTGCCCGGCGTCACGGTAACCGTTGAGGATGTCGATAAAGGCGTCACCACGACATATGTGACGAACGGATCGGGCCTGTACGATACCGGCTCGATCGTTCCGGACCATTACACCCTCACCTTCACCAAAGACGGCTTTAGCACATTCGTGCGCGGTCCTGTCACGCTCCGGGTTCAGACACTAACGGTCGATGGAAGTCTCAAGGTGGGTGCCACGACACAGACCGTGCGCGTCACCACGGATGTTCCGCTGTTGCAAACGGAAACGGGCGCGCAATCGACGACTCTGCCGGAAAAGGAACTGAAGGATCTGCCGCAGGTGGGTGCCAGTTGGGAAAACTTCGTCATTCTGATGCCCGGCACCTCGGGCACGCCGACACAGGGCCAGAGTAATTTGAACCCCGGTCAAACCGCCTCCGTCAACGGCAATGCTGTTTTTTACAATGTGTTGGGTGACGGTATCACCATGTCGCTCCCGTCGAATGGAAATTCCTACGACTATAATTTTGATACGCTGGGCGAGGTGCAAATGGTGACCAACGCCTTCTCCGCCCAGTATGAGAACGGCGGCGTCATTTACAACCAGATCAGCAAGGGAGGGTCCAATCGCTTCCACGGCGATCTGTTTGAATACTTCCAGAACAACGCTCTGAATGCCGCCCCATATTCTTTCGGTCAGAATGCCCAAGTTCCAATTCTGCACTCAAATTATTTTGGCGGCTCGATTGGCGGCTACATTCCGGGTCCTCTCAGAAAGAAGCTGTTCTTCTTCTTCAATTACGACTACTCGCAGTACTATGGCGGCAGTTCCAACGGATTTGAAACAGTGCCCACCGCAGCCATGCTCGCCGGAGACTTTACCGGCCAACCGACGATCTACGATCCCACTACACAAACGATCGACGCCAATGGGGTGGTACACCGGCAATCGTTTGCCAGCGAATACGGGAACGGCAACAAGATACCCCAGAGCATGCTCGACCCGGTCGCCCTCAAGATTCAGGCCTATTATCCAAAACCCAACGTTCCTAACCCCACCGTGGTTGACGGAGTGACGACCAATAACGTGTTTTACAACATTCCGTCTAACAGCCCCAGCTGGTCGTATTTCTACCGCGTTGATTTCGACATCACGCCGACCAATCGGTTGACTGCGACCGAGTACTACACCAAGGGTCAATTCAATGAGTTGTCCAATGACTGTCCGATCAACTGCACGACAGCAGGTGATAGTGCCATTACCGCGCAGCTTACCGACGTGTGGACGTTCAGCCCGAATGCCACGAACGAATTCCGTGTGGGATTGTCGACCCAGAACAACCTTTTCCTCCCGCAATCGATCGGCCAAGGCTTCCCCGCCAAAATCGGATTGCAGTTTGCGAAAGCTGATATCTTTCCCGAGATCAACGTCACCGGAGGCTGCTGCTGGGGGCTGGCGCCAGGAACCAACGCCATCCAACACCAGATCATGTTCGAACCTTCCGACGTGGTCACATTGGTTCGCGGCAAGCATGTGCTCCACTTCGGCGGCGAATATTTGAACCAGCAAATCAACGCGACGTTCTGGGGTAATGTTGACGCCGGCAGCACGACGTATGCCGGTGTCTACACGGCCTCGACTCAAGGTACAAGCAACGACACCGGTCTTCCGTATGCAGATTTTCTGCTGGGGCAGGCTCAGTCATGGAGCGCCGCCAATACGCCTGAATTCTACCCAAGAACGAAGACGATTCAGGCTTTCGTTCAGGACGACATCAAGGTGCTTCCCAACTTCACCTTTAACATTGGTGTGCGCTGGGAGGGTTGGACCGGTATGACAGAGGCCCATAACAACATGCGTTCCTGGGATCCCAACGTCATCAATCCCGGAGTCGATCCCTTAGGAAATGCCAATACTCCAGGTGCGATGTGGTACGGGACCACCCATGCGAATGGTCGTACTCGCGTCATTGCTCCCTCATGGAATACATTTCTGCCACGGTTTGGTTTCTCCTGGCAGGCGAAATCGAACACCGTCATCCGCGGCGGGCTGGGTCTGTTTGGCTACAACTACAACGAAGGCCCCAACGCGTATAACGAGCTTGGAAGTGAGTTAGGCCAATCCGGCAATGAAAATGACTCAACCAACGGCGTGTACCCAGTCGTAGTTCTCAGTTCGGACGGCAATACCAACTATCAGGGGGCTGCCGGTGCAAGCATCAACTCCCTGTATCTGAATGCTCCCACGACCCCCGATGCCCTGAATGGACAAGGGGTGAACTTCGCCTATTATCACGAGCCGATCAGCAAGATCTGGCAATACAACCTGGAAATTCAGCGGGAACTTGGCACCAACATGGTGGCCAACATCGCCTACGTCGGCAGCCATGGGTACGACCAGATGTTCGGTATTGATCTCAACCAGATACCCGAGGACAAGTTGAGTATCAACGATGCCAGTGGTCCCACCAACGCCCGACCCTATCCAAATTTCCAGTCGATCGGCGGCAACAAATTTGTGGCGATTTCTAATTACAACTCACTGCAGGCGACGATTGAGAAGCGTCTGACCTCAGGGCTTCAGTTCAATTTCAACTACACGTGGTCGAAGTTCCTGAACGAGGCTGATCCTTGCGCATGGAACTGCGGCACCTTTACGGTCCAGAACATGTATGTGCCGTCTCAGAACTACGGCCCGTCAGACTATGACATCCGACATATGTTTAAGGGGCGCGTCATCTATCAATTGCCTGTAGGCAAGGGCCAACGATTCCTCAACAATAACTCGCTATTGGCTCAAGTGATTGGCGGCTGGCAAACGGCCGCCACGATCCAGTGGCAGACTGGGAACCCATTCACCGTCGTCATGGCGGACTCTACAAACTCCTATGCGCAGTCGGGGTATTGGTATCCAAATGTGGTTGGAGACCCGATGTCCGGTCCACATGGCACTGTGAATCAGTGGTTCAATGTGGGTGCCTTCGCGCAGCCCACGCCCGGGACCTTCGGCAATAGTTCCAGAGACAGTGTCTATGGACCTCACCTGTCGAACGTAAACATGTCGCTGGCGAAAAACTTCAACATCTGGAAGACGGTTTTGCAAATTCGCGCCGACTCGACGAACGTCTTCAATCACGCGAGCTTCGGATTGCCGGACCCCAACATTGGTCCCGGACATACCGCCCAAATCAATTCCGTCACCGTGGGTGGGCGCGCTGTTCAACTGCTGGGTCGGTTATCTTTCTAGCTGCATTTGAATCCATAAGCGAAAAGGACGGCAAAAAAATCGCCGTCCTTTCTTTTCTGCTCACTTGGTCGCGTCGGTGCGTATGAACGCCGCGATATAGATGTTGGCCGAGCGAACACTAGACGATCCGAGCCAGCCCCAGCGTCAACAACAGCGCCACCGTGGAAATGATCGTCTCGCAGACTGTCCACGTCTTGAACGTGTCGGCCACGGTCATATTGAAATACTCTTTCACCAGCCAGAAGCCGCCATCGTTCACGTGGGAAAAGACCAGCGAACCGGCGCCCGTTGCAATGGCCAGTAATTCGGGCTGCGCTCCGTGAACCTGTAAAGCGATGGGAGCAATAATTCCTGCTGCAGTGGTCATGGCTACCGTCGCAGACCCTGTGGCGACGCGAACGGCCGCGGCGACCAGCCATGCCAGCAGCAGCAGTGGAATGTGCGCACGCAGCGCTACCTCCACAATGGCCGCCGCAGTGCCGCTGTCCTGAAGAATCTGGCCAAATCCGCCGCCCGCACCGACTAATAATGTAATGGTCGCAGTCGGAGCTAGACATTCGTTGGTAAATTTCAGGATCGTATCGCGGTTGAATCCGCGCATCGTTCCCAGCGTAATAAAGCTGATCAGGACGCCAATCAGCAGCGCAATATCGGCGCCACCCAGCAAATGAAGAAGTTGATTCGGTAGCGTCCCCTTGGTGGCGAACGTATTGGCCCAACTCCCGATCATCATCAAAATCACCGGAAGCAGAACGGTCGCCATGGTCAAGGCGAAGCTGGGTAGTTTGCTGTGCGGATCACGATCGAGAAACTCGGCGGCGATGGGATTCTCGGCTGCGAGATGAATATGCGGAGAAATCAACTTTGCGTACAGAGGGCCGGCGAGAATCGCGGCTGGGATGCCGACAATCATCGCATAAAA